>NZ_JAJCKS010000012.1:0-99274 GCF_020558815.1 Blautia sp. 210820-DFI.6.14 | reverse complement strand
ACAGTTTCTAGGTACTATGACATGTATGCGCAGGGCGGTGTTACATATACGCCCTTTATGAACGCCTAAAGGCGTTCCCTTTCTTCCTGTGTCTGATCCGTTCTTAACGCTCACGAGCCTTGTAAGGCTCGTGGCTAAACGGAACAGCCCCAGTCAGAAACCTTATTTTCTGTCTGATAGTCCATGCTTATTCATGCTATCAAAGTGAAAATACATCTTTTCTATGCTTACTCAAGCGTGTGATTGACCCTAGCGTGCTTAATCACTCTATCTGATACGATAATAACGCCATTAGAATTACTTGTCAAGAAGTTTTTGTTGACTTTTCGATATATATTAAGTATGATATGCTTATAAATACCAAAAAAGCAATGAAAGGAGTGTTTATACTAAGTCATGGAGCATTACGAAAAGAAAATCAATTTCTTAGGAGAGAACATACAGACCATAAGGAAACACAGAGGAATGAAACAACAGGAACTGGCGGACAAAATCGGTATCAATATGCAGAGCCTTTCTAAGATTGAACGTGGCGTGAATTATCCTACCTTTGATACGCTGGAAAAGATAATGGACGTGCTGGGAGTAACACCCAATGAATTATTGTCGGGAGAATGGAAGTATATCGACCACACCGAGCCTTACATCATGGATATTATCAAACGGGAACAGGACTTTAATGTTTCCTTAGATTATCTGTCTGAAAATGAATTTTTCAATGATGAAAAAGAATACAGATTTTACAAGGTATATAAACTCATACAGTATATTCATAACTACATTACCAATGAGGTTACGGAGTTGGAAGAACTTATGGAAATCAAGCAGTTGATACAGCGTCAGAAAATAGAACGCATGATGAAAGTACATAAGGAAATGCGAGGGTTAGACCGATACAGAGAACAACCGAAAGAATACAAATATCACAATCCTTATGATGACTGGATATTCCGTCAACTTGCAGATATTGATAACAGAAAAAACATTCCTAATACTTCTCCACAAGTAGATTTTAATGAGGGAGATTATGAAGATTATCTAAAGGCGAAATGGAACAGAGGTCTTTGATTTCCTCTTGCATGGAAGATACAGCAAACAAAAAGCCCAGTAAAGAGTGCAAAGCACCACCAATGGTGGCAAGGCTCTTGACAGGGCTTTTTCTTTTCTGTGTTAGATAATCAAGAGGAGATAAAGGAATGGAGCACCTGAATTGGAGTACTTCAATTCAGGTGAAAGAACATCAAAAACTTTGATTACAAATACTGTACATAAATTGATATGTAAAGACAAAGGATATTGCGTTGAAGAATAAGGGTAATCAGAACGCAGGCAGTCCACAGAACCCTACACCGCAGGGACAGCCGAAAAAAATAGGATTGTTGGATAGATTTTCATTGTAGCGGATATATGGTAATGGTATAATTTGAATACAAAGCACAAAATCTTCAAAAAGTGCTTTCGCAACCATTAGTTGACAAATTACCATGTGCAATATGTAGAATTGCAACTATATTGTTTGATAGAATATGACTAAATAAAGAAAGGAGCAGTTCACATGAATATATCACAGAAAATTCTATTACAAAGAAAAAAGAAAGGAATTTCTCAAGAAGATTTAGCTAATGCTTTAAATGTATCTCGGCAGGCTGTTTCTAAATGGGAAAGTTCTCAGAGTGTTCCAGATATGGATAAGATAGTTGCATTGAGTAGTTACTTTAATATTACAACAGATTATTTATTGAAAGATGAAATTGAAACGATAGATGGTGCAGATAATTATTCCAGCAAGAATGTTGATATGCAAATGTTAAATAAAGAATTATCAGAGAATGACTTTCAAAATATACGATATGAAGCTGAAAAGAAAAAACACACTTCATATTGGTTGCTGATAATTGCTCCATTTATTATGATACTTATTATATTCATATTTTATTATGGTTTCTATCGTTAGTATTTCTTATTCATATTTATTCAAAGCAGTTAGTCTTAGGATTGACTGCTTTTTTCGTACCAAGAAAGAGTGATTGATTTATGCGTATGTTTTGGAACAAAGGACACCGTATTAAAGCTAGCGACAAGGAACATATACCGTATGAACAGTCAATTTTCTAATACGATAATTTTTTATTGTAGCGAATACATGGAATTGCTATAATATGAGTATGTAGAATAAATAAAATTTTAAGAAAAATTTTCGATTTTTCGTTGGATAATTTTTAATTTTTGCTGTTATCTTTATGGAAGAAACGGACTGACAAATATATGTAATGAGTTCATGTAAAGGAGTGAAAAATATGTTACCAATTTCCGATATTCTTATTCGTTCAATAAGTGGGTATGTGTTTATAATTCCAGTTCTTATATTGTATTTTTTTGTGTTAAAAAAATCGGGACGAAAACAAAGTGTTTTTCATATTATCGCTGTGTTTGTGTTTTGTTATTATTTATTTGGAATTTTAACTGTAACAGGTATTGGTTATACAAGCACAATATCATTTCGTCCAAAAATTTCTATAATTCCATTTTGTGGTATGATAAGCGGACCAATAGATACCATACTAAATCTTGTTTTATTTGTTCCTTTGGGCTTTTTCTTACCATTACTGTATAAAAAGTATCAGCATATAAAGAATGTTACCTTAACTGGCTTTCTGTTTTCCTTATCTATTGAAATTGTTCAGATGTTTGGCTGGGGGGCAACAGATATAAATGACCTTATCATAAATACTGTAGGAGCATGTTTAGGATATTTGATATATTATCTGCTATCAAAAATTTTACCCATCAATTTTAGAAAAAGGCTTCAGTCCGAAAATGTTAATGACATGGTCGAAATAATGTTATATACAATTTATATATTTATAGTTATGATTACAGCTCAACCATGGGTAATTCATAGTTTACTCAATATCGGATAAAAGTGAGTATTGATTATGCTTCAATCAATAAAATTGTAATTTTGACAACTTAATATTACTACAAATAGAGCAGTTAATATAAAGATTGACTGCTTTTTTCGTACCAAGAAAGGAATGATGAAATGATGTGCTGTTAGAGCTGTTCAATAAGATTATCGGTGCATAAAATTTTATTGTGGTGCTGATACGAGAATGGTATAATATGGATATGAAGAAAGCGACATATTAGAAGTTGTGGAGGTGGTCAATTATGGAAAAAAACCAAAAAGAAAATTGGATAATAGCAATCGCCGTTGCTATCATTTATTTAACAGTAAGTATTCTCTTTGATTTATGGGCTTTTTCTTGGATTATATGGGTTGCCTATGCAATTTATAGATTTATCGTAAGATAGTTGACTTCCAGCTTGACAATTTTATATCCATATATACAAGGTAGTTAGTCTTAGGATTGAGGTGTTCTATTATGAATGAGAGAGAAAAAATCATTCACTTATGGTTCGATATGTGGCTTAAACAGCAAGATTTAGGAATGGATAGAATTTTCACAGAAGATGTTGTTTATACGGAAAGCTGGTGTCCTAAATATGAAAACCTTAAAACAGTAAAACATTGGTTTAGCGAATGGAATACTCGTGGTAAAGTTATTATTTGGGATATTAAGCAGTTCTTTCATAAGGGAAATCAAACTGTTGTAGAGTGGTATTTTAAAAATGAAATGAATACAGGAAGTATTGAAGAATTTGACGGTATTTCCTTAATTGAATGGACAGAAGATAACAAAATCAAATCATTAAAAGAATATGGTTGCAATTTGAATAACTACAATCCATATCAGCACAGCGAGAACCCTCAATTTAGAGATGAAAAAATAAGCTGGTTTTAAAACTTAATCAAATTATATCTATACACACAAAGCAGTTAGTCTTAGGATTGATTGCTTTTTAACAAAAGACACCGTTTAAGTGTTAAAGGTGTCTTTTTAGTGCTATTTTATTGTCATATCAAGGCTCATTCAATCGTGGTAAATTCGTGGTAAATTGAATAATTTTCTATACTTCAAAGTGCTTGAAAGTATGGTGTTTATGCGGATAATCAAAAATCAGATATAAAATTTTATATAAATAATAGATATTTCCTATATATGCAAAATGACTGGAACAGAACAATTCTATAAATACGATTCCATAGAGGAGAGAGGGAAAATGACGATTCGGCATTTGAATATTTTTGTTGCAGTGGCAGATTATGGTTCCATGAGTGCAGCTGCAACACATTTATATTTATCTCAGCCAACGGTAAGCCAGGCGATACGGGAACTGGAAAAACATTATAATGGTTTGCTGTTTGAACGCCTGGGGAAAAAGCTGTATCTTACAGAACGGGGGGAACTTCTTCTGCCGAGAGCAAGAGAACTGGTCCGCCAGTTTGAGGAAACAGAAGAATTGATATTGAATCAGGGCCAGTCATTAACCCTGAAACTGGGTTCAACGATCACAGTAGGAACCTGTCTGACTCCGCGTTTGATTCCTGAACTTCAGAAAAGTTGTCCTGATGTAAAAGTTTCTTCGTATGTAAGCAACACGAGAGCGATTGAACAGAAATTACTGCGTTCTGAGCTTGATGTAGGAATTGTAGAAGGAGAAATTTATTCTCCTGATCTTCATGTGCTTCCAATCGTAGATGATCGCCTTGTTCTTGCAGTGGGGAAAGAACATCCTTTTTATTTAAAAAAAGTATTGCATGTGCAGGATCTTGAGCAGGAACAGTTTGCAATGCGAGAACAGGGGAGTGGGACACGGCAGTTGTTTGAAGATTATGCGACACGGCATCAGATTTCTTTTCAGACAGTATGGGAGGCAAACAGCCCTGGAACATTACTTAATGCCGTGCTTTATGATGGTGTCCTTTCGGTGATGTCTTTGCGGCTGATGTATCACGAGATCAGAAATGACAGTATTCATGTTTTTCAGAATGAAAATGGCGAGTGGAATCGGAAATTTAAACTTGTGTATCACAAAAATAAATTTCTGACGCCTGTGGTCCATGAACTGGAAAGAATCCTGCATTCCTATCGAAACGTAGAGATACCGGAAAATGCTGGAATATTGAGATAAATACGAAGGGAAGTTTATGAAAAAATATCTTACGATAACAGTAAGGGAGCAGATGCAGGGAATGACTGTTGAAAAAGTCCTTTATGATTATCTGGAACTGACCAAAAAGCAGGTCAGTCGTGCAAAATTCCGCCCGGATGGTATTTGCAAAAATAAAGTACAGTGCAGAGTAACAGAGAAAGTTTCTATGGGAGATGAGATTTGTATATGCCTGGAAACAGATGAAATACAGTCTGCACAGCTGGTTTTGGCAAAGATTCAGGGAGAGAGACTGCGTATTTTGTATGAAGATGAAGACATACTGGCAGTAAATAAACCGGCAGGAGTGTTAACGCATCCGGCGGGTATGCACTATAGTGATAGCCTGGCAAATCAGGTTGCTGCATATTTTCAGGAAAGAAATCTTTCAGTCTGTATACGTCCAATCGGCCGACTGGATAAGGAAACATCCGGAATCGTTTTGTTTGCCAAAAATCAGGTTGCAGCACAGAGATTGCAGGAACAGCGTGAAACAGGAGTCTTAGAAAAACAGTATCTTGCTTTGGTGGATGGAAACCTGCCGAAGGATCAGGATGATATTTGGCATACGATAGACTTTCCGATTAAAAAAATTGGGAATCATCCGCTTCGAATGGAAGCAGTAAAAAAGAGCAGCAGTGCAGAAAATGAAAAATACATTGCACATCAGTTAACTGATTATATAAATTGTTTTCAGGCAGTGACACATTATCATGTCCTTTACAGTACGGATAAATGGTCGGCAATAAAGTTAAAACTGGATACAGGACGGACGCACCAGATTCGGGTGCATATGCAGGCAATTGGACATCCACTGCTTGGTGATTCCATATATAATACATCAACAATGAACCGAGAACAGTGTACAATTTATCGTGCAGCATTACATGCCTGGAAAGTAAGACTTCGACAGCCATTCAACGGCAGGAAGATAGAACTGGAGGTACCTGTGCCGGAAGATTTTAAGAAATATGGAGGTTTTTATGTCAGCTCAAGTTCATGATATGACCAAAGGATCTCCGGCAAAACTGATTCTGCTTTTTGCAGTACCGTTAATGCTGGGGAATATTTTTCAACAGTTGTATACAATGGTGGATACGATTGTTGTTGGCCAGGTTGCCGGTGTACAGGCACTTGCAGCGCTTGGCGCAGTTGAGTGGATCATGTGGATGACACTTGGAGTTTCTACCGGTGTTACGCAGGGATTCTCAATCCTGATCTCGCAGCATTATGGGGCAAAGAAATGGAATGATCTGAAAAAGACAGTTGCCCATAGTTATCTGCTTACCGCAGTGACGGCTACACTGCTCCTTCTGATCAGTCAGCTTGCTGCCAGATGGCTCCTTGTTCTGTTAAATACACCGGATAATATTATTGGAATGTCACTGATTTATCTCAGAATCGTATTTTGCGGGATTCCGATCGTAGCGGCCTATAATATTTTTGCATCTGTGCTGCGGGCACTTGGAAACAGCAGGACACCGTTGATCGCAATGATTATTGCAGCTTTTATCAATGTAGTGCTGGATCTTATTTTTGTCGCAGGTTTTAACTGGGGTGTGGCAGGAGCTGCACTGGCAACCGTTACCGCACAGGCTTTTTCTGCTTTTTACTGTTTCCTTAGTGTTCGTAAAATTGAAATCGTACATACAGACAGGGACGATTTTGCAAAAGTCCCAGGGTTGAATCGAAAATTATTTGGACTTGGAGCGCCAATTCTGTTTCAGAACGTGATCATTTCTGTGGGTGGGCTGGCTGTTCAGTTTGTTATCAATGGATATGGATTTTTGTTTGTTGCCGGTTTTACTGCGACAAATAAACTTTACGGAGTATTGGAGATGGCAGCAATCTCTTACGGCTATGCAGTGGTCTCCTATGTCGGACAAAATCTGGGAGCTGGAGAGATCACGAGAATCAAAAAAGGAGTTCATGCGAGCTCGTTTCTTGCCTTTCTTACATCTGCGTTTATCAGTATAGTGATGTTTCTTTTTGGAAAGACGCTGCTTTCGATGTTTATTTCCGGAGATCCAGAGCAGACAAGTCAGGTACTGGCAATCGCCTGGCATTATCTTTCTATTATGGCATCCTGCCTGTGTATCCTTTATTTTCTGTATGTATATCGTTCTGCATTACAGGGGCTCGGAAATACCATGATTCCGATGTTGAGCGGAGTGGTAGAATTTTTTGTCAGAGTCGGTGTGGCACTTTTACTACCGAAACTGATTGGTCAGAATGGGATTTTCTATGCAGAGATTGCAGCGTGGACAGGAGCTGCTGTTTTGCTGATGATCAGTTATTATATCAACATTCGCAAATTTGCCTGATGCATGAAAATTTGCTATAATCGCATCAGAAATTTTGATGGGATCGGGAGACAGAAAATATGGAACAGACACAAAAAGACAATATCATTAAGAAGTTGATTGATACACATACAACGGTTTCCACGATGGAGAGTTGCACGTCAGGTATGATTGCATCTACGATCACAGATACAGAAGGAGCATCTGCAATCTTTCCGGGAGGATATGTGACATATCTGAATGAAACGAAAATTTTCATCGGCGTGGAGGAAGAAATCATCCGAAAGTATGGTGTGTACTCAAAAGAATGTGCCGAAGAGATGGCGAGAACCGTGCAGGAAAAAATGCATACAGACATTGCCATTGGAATAACCGGGACGACCGGAAATATTGATCCGAATAATGCAGACAGTATGCAGGGAGTTGTGTATTTTTGCATTCGCGTAAAAGATAAAGAAAATACTTTTGAGGTGCATGCAGAGGTTGCAGGAATGAATCGGCATGAGATCAAGCAGATGTATACGGATATGGTATTTGAAAAACTTCAGACACTTGTGATCTAGGATAAAAGAGTGTATATTGTAGAAAGAATTATAGTAGAAAATATAATCTGGAGGAAATGATAATGAGTATCAAAGAAGAAATTCATGGATTAACAGATGAGATGCTGACAAATCTCGGAAGACTGGTTGCAATTGATTCACAGCTTGGAACTCCGTCAGAAGGGAAACCGTTTGGGGAAGGTCCGGCCAAGGTACTGGAAGAGGCACTTAAGATTGCCGATGAACTTGGGTTTAAGACTGTAAACCTGGACAATTACTGTGGATATGCTGAAATGGGCGAGGGCGAAGAAATCGTTGGTATTGCCGGACATCTTGATATTGTACCGGTTGGTGGAGACTGGACTTATGATCCATTCAAACTGACCAGAGAAGGTGACCATGTCTATGGACGTGGAACTACAGATGACAAGGGTCCGGTTCTGGAAGCACTTTATGCAATGAAACTGCTTCGTGATTCCGGCGTAAAACTCAATAAGAGAGTTCGTTTGATCATGGGATGCAACGAAGAAACTGGATCAAAATGTATGGAACATTATAACGAAGTTGCAGAAGAAGTATCCTGTGGTTTCACACCAGATGCGAACTTCCCGTGCATTCATGGTGAAAAGGGAATGGTGATGATGACAGCATATTCTAAGAACACCAGGATTATTTCCATGAATGGTGGCTTTGTTTCTAACGCTGTCTGCGATACCTGTAATACCGTTGTTCCGGCGGAAGCAGGTCTGAAAGAAAAACTGGAAGCAGCTCTTGCTGAAACAAAACTTCAGGAATACAAAATAACAGAAGAAAACGGTGAGATCAGTATTTACGCAAAAGGTGTTCCGGCACATGCCAGCACACCGACTCTTGGTGTTAATGCAGCAGGTGTGACATTTGAATGCCTTGCAAAAGCCGGATTCGAAGATGACTTCGTAAAATTCTATAATGAACATATCGGAACGGCATGCGATGGCTCCGGACTTGGTCTTAAATTTGAAGATGAGTACGGAGAACTGACTCTGTGCAACGGAATTGTTAAGACAGAGGACGGAGTGGTTTCCTGTACGATCGATATCCGTGTACCGGTTACTCTTAAGGGAGACGAAGTACGCAAGATGTGCGAAGACAGACTGGAAGATGAGAATGGACGTATCGAGATCCATATGATCGGTGATTCCCTGTTTTTCCCGAGAGAATCCCCGCTCGTAAACGCTCTGTACAAGGCATATGTAGATGTGACCGGCGATACAGAAAACAAACCAATGGTAATCGGTGGTGGAACTTATGCGAAGTCACTCAAGAACATTATCGCATTCGGACCGGAAATGCCGGGAATTGATTATCGTATCCATGGGGCAGACGAATTTATTCTTGTATCAGGAATGGAAGAAGCTGTGCTTGTATATATGGAAGCAATCAAAAATCTTCTTGCAATTTAATCAAATGAGGATTTGTGATATCTGTTCTGACAATGAAAGACAGTTTTCTGTTTTTGCAATCCTGATCTGGCAGATGAAATGTCTTTAAGCAGGATTTTGTCTGCGTAATCAAATAATATAAATGGGTAAAAAATCTGACAGAAATGGAGAATTAAATTATGGAGTTGTTGCGGATAGAAAGGTCGGTATAATGCACGTTTACAGATATGGAAACATGGAGGCAGATATTGTTCTAATTCAGTTGGTTGGTAATCATGATATATCTGAAATCAAAGATGAAGTAGCAGAAATTCAGCATCTGACCTCTATGGATTTTGAACTTATTGCAGTGAAAGTTGATGATTGGAATAAGGAATTGTCCCCATGGAAGACTCCTGCCGTATTTGGAAATGAAGATTTTGGAGACGGAGCGGTACAGACATTGGAAGAGATTTTGCTATTATGTTCAGATAAAAGTAAAACGTATTATATTGGGGGATATTCTCTTTCAGGGCTGTTTTCATTATGGGCTGCCTGTCAGACAGATCTGTTCTCCGGGATTGCGGCAGCATCGCCGTCTGTCTGGTTTCCGGGATTTATAGATTATATGAAAGAGTATAAGATAAAGAGTAAAAATGTATATCTTAGTCTTGGAAATAAAGAAGAAAAAACTCGAAATCCTGTTATGGCAAAAGTAGGAGACTGTATCAGAGAAGGGCATGCATGGATAAAAGCAGAAGGAGTGAACTGTACGCTTGAGTGGAACCAGGGGGGACATTTCAAAGAACCGATGACTAGAACTGCGAGGGCATTTGCCTGGGTGATGCAGCAAAATAGAAACGAAAGCAGAGTAGAGAAGGAGCATCTATGAAAACACGTGAGGAGGTATTGAAATTTGGTCTATCCTTTAAAAATGTATATGAGGAACGCCCGTTCAAAGACCAAAACTGGCAGTTGGTGCGCGTGAAGGAAAGTAAGAAAGCATTCCTCTGGATCTACGAAAAAGACGGATATATCAATCTGAATGTCAAGGTAAATCCGGAGTGGCGTGACTTCTGGCGATCGGCGTATGATGCCGTGATTGCAGGTTACCACCAGAATAAAGAGCACTGGAATACCATCATTTTGGACGGAACTATACCAGATAAAGATATCAAAAGAATGATCGCGGAAAGCTATGATATCATCACAGACAGCCCGACAAAACGAATATACGAGGCAGTCAAAAAGATTCCAAAAGGTCATGTCGCAACCTATGGAAAGGTTGCAGAGATGGCAGGTAATGCGAAGATGTCAAGAGCAGTGGGAAATGCTCTCCACAAAAATCCGGACCCGGAACATATCCCGTGTTTCCGAGTTGTGAATGCGAAGGGAGAACTTGCGGGGGCATTTGCGTTTGGCGGAGAACAAACGCAGGCAAAACTTCTTGAAGAGGATGGAGTAGAAGTAATTGACGGTAAGGTTGATCTGAAGAAATATGGAATTGAGATGATTTAGAATAAATCCAGTTTTTCTTGCGAAAGAGCAGTTTGTGTGTTATCCTTATCAAAAAATATAAAGAGAATGAGGTTCTCCCTAAGTAATAAAATTACTTAAACCGCTTATGAAAGCTGATGACTTCTGCGAGTAAATGAACGCAGAGAGTGTCAGCTTTTTCTGCGTATATGAGGAGGAAAATTATGTTATTAAGTATTTCGCTGATTCTTATTTTAGGGATGTTTATGGGATGGATATGCCAGAAAATCAAATTGCCGAGTTTGCTTGGCATGCTGATTACTGGTATTGTTCTGGGACCATATGTGCTTAATCTGTTGGATGACAGTATTCTTGGAATATCTGCAGAACTTCGTAAAATAGCATTGATCATTATTCTCACAAGAGCAGGTCTTGGACTGGATCTATCTGGGCTTAAAAAGATTGGAAGACCTGCTGTTCTTATGTGTTTTGTGCCTGCGTCTTTTGAACTGATCGGCATGATTTTGCTGGCACCAAAATTAATGGGATTAACCGTATTGGAGGCGGCTATTATGGGGGCAGTACTTGCGGCAGTTTCACCGGCTGTTGTTGTACCCAGAATGGTGAAGCTTATGGATGAAGGCTATGGAGTAAACGAAGGAATTCCACAATTGATTCTTGCAGGTGCATCCGTTGACGATGTGTATGTCATAGTTCTGTTTTCTACCTTTGTTGGGATGATGCAGGGGGAAGGTGCTTCCATACTTAAGTTTGTCAATATTCCCATTTCAATATTCTTGGGAATTGCAATAGGATTATTAATTGGAGTTTTGTTAGCATATTTTTTTAAGAAGATGCATATTCGGGATACGTCAAAGGTTCTTATTATTTTGAGTATTTCGTTTTTACTTGTAGTAATGGAAGATAAATTGTCAACTCCAATTACATTTTCAGCATTGATCGCTATTATGTTTATCGGCATAGGATTACAGAAAAAGAGGGAAACTGTTGCAAAAAGACTTTCTGTAAAATATGGAAAGCTATGGGTTGCGGCAGAAGTCTTTTTGTTTGTGCTTGTAGGAGCAACGGTAAACATCGGATACCTTGGAAAAGTCGGAGTGAAGGCTCTGATTGTTATTATTGGTGCATTGGTATTTAGAATGTTTGGCGTATTTGTATGCCTGTTAGGAACAAGTCTTAAAAGAAAAGAAAGGCTGTTTACGATGCTGGCATATACACCGAAAGCAACTGTCCAGGCTGCAATTGGGGGGATTCCGCTTGCATTAGGTTTTTCCTGTGGAGATCTGGTACTTACAGTGGCGGTTCTTGCGATAGTACTTACGGCACCGTTGGGGGCATTTGCCATCGATTTGTCGTATAAGAAATTATTAAATAGATAGCATCATTGGAGAGGGAATTAAAGAAAAACATGTGTAAGGAAAAAGAGTAGTGACACATTTTATTCAATAAAATTTTGTTTGTGAATGGAGAGAAAAGCAATGTTCAGACCGATTCGAAGAAAGAAAAAAGAAATGGATATTGATGCAGCAAAAGAACTTCTGCAGTGCAGCAGACGAGGGGTGCTTGCAGTAAATGGGGATGATGGATATCCTTATGCAGTCCCTGTCAACTATTTTTATGACAGCGATGCAGGAAAAATATATTTTCATGGAGCACGTGCCGGTCACAAAGTCGATGCCTTGAAAGCCAGCGACAAGGTATGCTTCACCGTTTACGGAAATGAAACTGTAAAAGAAGAAGCATGGGCACCGTTTGTGCAGAGCACGGTTGTATTTGGCAGATGCCATCTGTTGGAAGAAGGCACAGAAGCAACAGAGATTCTTAAGAAAATCGCCAGGAAATACTATCCGAATGAACAACTGATCGATGAAGAAATAGAACGTTCGGGAAAAGCTGTACAGCTTTTTGAGATAGAAATTGAACATATCAGTGGTAAAGAAATTCAGGAAAAGTAAATCAAACCAAATATTAGTTTGTCTGGTATCGAACTCAGGGTACCAATTTTGATACCCTGAGTGGTACCCTGCCCTTTTCGGGCAAAACAAAAGAGCCTGAATGCCATGATTTTAAAGGCTTTCAGACTCCTAATGAGCAGGGGATGAGAGAATCGAACTCCCACCAAAGGTTTTGGAGACCCCTATCATACCATTTGACCAATCCCCTGTATTATTAAAATAATTGCAAATTTATCTGCAACAAATCAAATTATAGCAGATATGCTGAAATTTGTCAAGCGGAGATGGAGGGATTTGAACCCTCGCACCGGTTACCCGATCTACCGCATTTCGAGTGCGGACCCTTCAGCCACTTGGGTACATCTCCATGTCCTGAAAATTGTCTCAAACATGTTTATTATATAAGCAGTTTGTCGAAAGGTCAATTCTTTTTTTTATTGACGTGAAAAGAATCCTATAATATGATATAAGGAAAGATATCCGCAGAGTAATAATACATCAGGTATTAACATCTTTGCAGAAATTGCGGAAAGAGGTTTGGATTTTATGAACAGAAAAAAAGATGTGATTCTCAGGGCCACTGTGGCTTTGACTGAAAATTATAAAAAAGAAGAGTTATTTATGCCAAAAAATAACAGAGAACTTCCAAGCAGGGCAGCAGTGATCGATGTTGTCAAGGAACTTCGTTCCGTTATTTTTCCGGGTTACTTCTGGAATGATTCGGCAGCAAAGGTATTTCCGGAATATTTTGCGGGATACCGTCTGAATGATCTTTATGACAGACTCAAGGAACAGATTGAAATTGCTCTTTTATATGCACAGCCGGAATTAGAACAGGAGGGCGCAGAAGAAGAGGCAGACCGTATCTGTGCAGGCTTTTTTGAACAGCTTCCAGAGGTGCAGCAGCGTCTTCTGAAAGATGTGCAGGCGGGATTCGACGGTGATCCGGCTGCCAAGAGCAAAGAAGAAATCATATCATCGTATCCTGGATTGTTTGCCATTTATGTATATCGCCTGGCTCATCTTTTATATAAAGAAGAAGTTCCGTATATTCCGCGGATCATGACAGAATATGCACATGGTAAGACCGGAATCGATATTAATCCGGGAGCAACGATTGGAGATTACTTCTTTATTGATCATGGTACAGGTGTGGTAATCGGTGAAACAACTGAGATCGGTCGTAATGTAAAACTATATCAGGGAGTAACTCTTGGGGCGCTTTCTACGAGACAGGGCCAACAGTTGGCCAATGTGAAACGTCATCCAACGATCAGGGATAATGTGACAATCTATTCCAATGCGTCTGTACTTGGCGGAGAAACGGTTGTGGGAGAAAATACGATCATTGGAGGTAACACATTTATTACAGAATCTGTTCCGGCCAACACCAAGGTCAGTGCCAAGAGCCCGGAATTGGTGATCAAGAAATCTCGCAGTGCAGTATCCAAAACAGATGTCTGGGATTGGCAGGACTGATTTTCAAAACTGACAAAACAATACAAAATAACAGAAAAAAATATAAAATAAAAATAATTTAAAAAAATTAAAATTACCTGTTGACAAACTATGAGTTATAAGATATACTCAATATCGTTGAAGCGAGCGGATACAAGCGTGACGCGAGAACAGCGATATGCGGGTGTAGTTCAATGGTAGAACACCAGCCTTCCAAGCTGGATACGTGGGTTCGATTCCCATCACCCGCTCTTATGCGATAGTGGCGTAGTTGGTAACGCGCGACCTTGCCAAGGTCGAGACCGCGGGTTCGAGCCCCGTCTATCGCTCTTAAGGACTCTGAGTTTTCAGAGTCCTTTTTTTCTTTATATAAAAAAGTAAGGAGGAATGAAAGATGCCAGTACCAACCCCTCACATTGAAGCGAAAAAAGGTGAGATTGCTAAGAATGTTCTGATGCCAGGAGATCCTCTCCGTGCGAAATATGTAGCAGAACATTTTTTAGAGGATGCCAGACTGGTCAACCAGGTCAGGAATGTATATGCTTATACAGGAACATATAAAGGAAAAGAACTTACGGTTATGGCTAGTGGAATGGGAATGCCGTCTATCGGTATTTATTCTTATGAACTGTATAAGTTTTATGATGTGGACAATATCATCCGTATTGGTTCGGCAGGCGCTTATACGGACAGACTTGCTGTATACGATGTAGTTCTTGCAGACAGCGCGTGGAGTCAGTCCAGTTTTGCGAAAGTGCAGAATGGGTGTATGGATGATGTGTTGTACCCATCTGAGTCGCTGAATACCAGAATCCTTGATGTGGCGCATTGCTTGCAGATTCCGCTTAAGACTGCGCGTATTCATTCCTCTGATGTTTTTTATACAGAAGATAATGTGGATGGTTATAAAGAGATAATCAAGAAACACCAATGTGAATGTGTGGAAATGGAAAGCTTCGCACTGTTTCACAATGCGAAGCTTCTTGGCAAAAATGCGGCGTGTCTTCTGACTATTTCAGACTCTTTTGTGACACATGAGGAATTATCTTCATTGGCGAGACAGGAGTCTTTTGAAAATATGATGAAGATAGCCCTGGAAGCATGCTGATCAGGAAGAAGTTCTGTCCTGTTCAACCAGACCATAAAAAGAAAGCAGATAGAGCCCGCAAAGGCCGACCAGTCCATAGATGATTCTGGAAAGCAAACTCATACTTCCAAAAAGAAGAGCCACAAGATTCAGGTTGAAAAAACCAATCAGCCCCCAGTTGATGGCACCGATTACAGTGAGTGTCAGTGAAAAGTATTGTAAAAATTTATTTCCCATAAGTCACCATCCTTTCATAGTGCTAGTATGGCAGGATAATAAAAAAATATTCGCGGCAGAGCAGATCTGTCGCGAATATTTTTTTACTGTAATTTAATTGTCTGTGAAGTGACATTGCCCCCACCGAAAGCAAATGCCTCAGATGCTTCCAGAGTAACATCAGATTTATCATTCAGAGAGAATGCGTAGCAGACGGTTACTGTACTTCCTGGTTCTACTTCGGCAATATAATTGTCAATCGCAGGTTCATCTTCTTTTGGAACAGCCGGTGAAAGCTTTTCTCCATTCTGCTTTGCAGAAAGCTGAACATCAACTAATGCACTGGATGAGGAACTGCTGTTGTTTGTATAGTCACAGTACAATAACAGACAGTCAGAATCATCAATTGCCTGTGTGACACGAAATTCTTTCAGGCGAAGTGTGAAATGATCATTGTCCATATCAATGCTGGTAGTTTCAGCTGGTGTGACAGTTGCTTCGACACCTGCGTTTTCTGAATTGTTCATTTCAGCCAGGGATTGATTGATCTCATCCTGAACGTTTGTGAAGTTCGCAGACATAACTTTTACGGTGTCGGCATCCAGAGAAACAATTTTCCATTTTCCATCTGCTTCTATTAACGGATAAGTGATGTCGATGGATGTGAATTTATCTTCTACGCTACCTGACTTTTCCTCCAGAAGTGAAGCTAGTTTCTGCTGTGTTTCTTCTTCGGTTAAAGTCGTGCCGGAAAATGCTGTGGAAACAATCTGTTTCAGAAATTCTGAGATGGTTTCTTTGTAAATATCTGCACCATCAATGTAATTGATGTGAACAGTTACAGATGCAGTGCCGTTCTGAATATGAAAATTGGTTTTGCCGATTTTGTAGGTCATCTTCTCATTGATCTTCTTGAAAAATGAAGAGTAAGCATCACTGGTGATATCTGCATTGTCAAGAGCAGACATATCATTGCTCTGCAGAAGGTTTTTCATTCCGTCAAAGTTCATGGCGCGCATATTTTCCAGAAAATCTTCTGTTGCGGAAATTGGTTTCTGGCGTTGCATAAAATAAAATCCAGTGCCGCCGGCGACAGCAAGAATGAGGATGATCAGAAAAATGATCCACCCCTTTTTCTTTTTTTTCTTACGTCTCGGAGCAGCGGATTGTTCTTCATATACTTCCTGATTATTAGTATCCATACTTCCTCCTTATGAAGTTGCCTGGTTACGTTTGAAATTGTAACCGTATTGTTGCGCAATAAACGCATGCTTATCATTAACTCTTTTATTATAGCAGAAGGCGACGTTACTTGACAAGGTCATTTACGGACTCTAAAATGAGATTATAATGAAATACAAAATAGAAGCAAAAACAAAAGAGAAGTGACTGTAGCTCAGGAGGGGAGAGCGAAGGTCGGATGGAGGGAAAATATGGCGATAAAATATGAAGGAAGTTTTCTTTCAGAGGCAGATACACTTGAGATTTCGGTACTTTGCCTGATGCCGGAACCAGGGATAAAACCACGGGCAATCGTTCAGTTGGTGCATGGAATGAGTGAACATAAAGAACGGTATATCCCATTTATGGAATATCTGACAGACAAAGGTTATATAACAGTGATTCATGATCACAGAGGACATGGGAAAAGTGTTTCGGATAAAAAAGATCTGGGATATATGTACGGAGGCGGAGCAGATGCAATGCTGAAAGACGTCCTGACGGTGAATGAAGAAATCAGACGCCATTTTCCGGAATTGCCGCTGATTTTGTTCGGGCACAGCATGGGGTCACTTGCAGTAAGAGCATTTGCTGCAAAACATGACGACTGTATGAATATGCTGATCGTCTGTGGTTCACCAAGTGAAAATAAAGCAAGACCTCTTGGAAAAGCAATTGCGAAGGTACAGGGAAAACTACTGGGCTCACATCATAAGAGTAAAATTCTGGAAACCATGTCTTTTGGAACTTATGCATTGAAATTTAAGGATGAGAAAAACAAAAATGCATGGATATGTTCTGATCCGGCAGTTTATGAGGCTTATACAAAGTCTGATCTGTGTGGATTTACTTTTACAGATGATGCATACATAGCACTGTTTGATCTGATGAAAAAAGCATATGACGTACATAGATGGACCTGTACCAGACCAAAGATGCCTGTATTGTTTATCAGTGGGGCGGAAGATCCGTGCCTTGGAAATGTACGGAAATTTGCAGGAGCGGTCCATGCCATGCGAAGAGCCGGTTATCTTGACGTGAAGGGGAAATTATATCCGGGAATGCGCCATGAAATTTTGAATGAAAAAGGAAAAGAAAAAGTCTGGCACGATGTATTTGTATATATGAAGAAAAAGGGATTTTAAAAATGTATCAAATCTGATATAATCTTTTTTGTGAAAAATTACCAGATTTGGAGGAGATAAAATGAGAGCAAGCGGCATTTTGATGGGGATATCCAGTATTCCGTCAAAGTATGGAATCGGATGTTTTTCAAAGGAAGCCTATGATTTTGTAGATCAGCTTGAAAAAGCAGGACAGCAGTACTGGCAGATACTTCCACTGGGACCGACAGGGTATGGAGATTCTCCGTATCAGTCTGTTTCTACATTTGCAGGGAATCCGTATTTTATTGATCTGGAGGAACTGATCAAAAAAGAACTCCTGACCAAAGAAGAATGTGAGGCCTGTGACTGGGGTGGCAGTGAATCTTATGTTGATTATGAAAAAATATATCTTTCCAGATATAAACTGCTCCGCAAAGCATATGAAAAGGCAGATCTGAAGACAGACCCGGATTATGCGGAATTTTTGAAAGAAGAAAAAGACTGGCTGCAGGATTATTGTCTGTTTATGGCAATCAAGAATGATCAGAAGGGAATCTGCTGGATTGACTGGCCGGAAGAATTAAAGGATCGTCATTCAAAGGCAGTAAAAGAGGCAGAGAAAGAGCTGGCAGAAGAAATAGAATTTTATCGTTTCCAGCAATATTGTTTTACCACACAGTGGAGAAAACTGAAAGCATATGCAAATAAGAAAGACATCAGTATCATTGGAGATGTGCCAATCTATGTGGCTCTGGACAGCTCTGACGCATGGGCAAATCCGGAAATGCTACAGTTTGACGAAGATTATGATCCAAAGGCAGTTGCAGGATGCCCTCCAGATGCTTTTTCAGCAACCGGACAGCTGTGGGGAAATCCATTGTATGACTGGAAGGCACTTAAGAAAGACGGTTATGGCTGGTGGGTGCAGCGAATGACACACTGCCTGGAACTTTATGATGTAGTCAGAATCGATCATTTCCGTGGATTTGATGAGTATTATGCTATTCCGTATGGGGACAAAACTGCTGAGAGGGGAAAATGGGAAAAGGGTCCGGGAATGGATCTGTTCCATACACTTGATAAAAAAATCAAAGACCTCCGAGTGATCGCAGAAGATCTTGGTTTCCTGACAGAAAGTGTTCTGGAAATGCTGAAAGAGAGCGGATATCCGGGAATGAAAGTGCTTCAGTTTGCGTTTGATGGAAGTGAAGATAGCAGCTATCTTCCATACAAATATGATCACAACTGTGTAGTTTATACAGGTACACATGATAATGAGACCACAAAAGGCTGGTTGGAAAATCTGCAGGGACATGATCTTAAATTTGTCAGAGAATATATCAACTGTTATGAACAGCCGGTCAATGACTGTGTATGGGCACTGATACGTACAGCACTTTCAAGTGTAGCTGATCTTGCAGTCATTCCGATTCAGGATTATTTGTGTCTTGGAAATGAAGCCCGTATGAATGCTCCGTCTACATTCGGGGATAACTGGAAATGGCGGCTTACTGCAAATCAGATTTCGGAAACAACGTTGTATCATATGAGAGAAGTGACCAGGATTTATGGACGTCTCGCAAAAGCATCTGAAGAAAAGGAAACTGATGAAATTGCGAACGCAGAGGAAGAACGGCAGGATAATGACCAAAATTCTAAAATAGTTGAATAAATGCGTGAGAGGAGAGGCAGGATGGAAGAACAGAATAAGAATCCTGAAAAGAAGGAGAACGAAGTGCAGACTTCACAGGAAAATACCCCACAGAATGCGACACCTACCAGAAGCTATGTACTGATGATTCTGGCAGGATGTTATCTTTTGTATACGGGGTACAGATTGTGTAAAAATGTCATCGATGGAGTTGACGGTGGCAGCTGGGGCTTTTTTGCGGCAGGAATCGGTTTCCTGATCGTGGGAGCGGTAATGCTTTTTATTGGTGGTAAGAATTTTATCAAACGAGATAAAGAAAAACGTGCGATGGAAGAAGCTGCCAGGGCAGAAGAAAAAGCGGCAGAGCCGGAGAAAACGACAGAGAAAAAAACGATGAGTATTGCGGAACGTGCGAGACTGGCTTCAAGTCTTGAAGAGTCAGAGAGCGAAGACAAAACAGAGAAGCCGGACGAGTCAGAAACGGCTGATATAGCTTCAGAAGAAAAAACAGAGGAGTAAGTATTCAAAAAGCGTCGCAGAATGTTATCTGCGGCGCTTTTTGCGTGTTTTTTTCTTATTTTTGTGTGAGCCGGAAGGGTTATGCAGGGTAGACCAGCAGAAAAGCTGAACCAAAATGATTCCGATCAATGCTCCGGAACTGTCAATGCAGACATCTCTGACAGAAGGACTTCGTCCGGAAACAAAAGATTGATGGTATTCATCCAGCCCTGCGAAGCCTGCACAGAAAATACCGGCGAGGAGAAATAACCAGAACCCTCTCACTCGATATACATAAAGCGGGAAAGAAACAGCCACGGCAAGAAGAAAATATTCAGTCATATGAGCTGCTTTCCGAACATAAAACTGAATGGAATTGGCCTCATAATTCAGCTCATCATAACTTTTGCCTTCATGCAGGATCTCGCTTTTGGTTTCTACGATATTATAACTGATCTTGTAACTTAATTCCCCGGACACCTCCCCGGTCTGGGCTGAAAATGAAAAGATCAGATACATCATAAGCAAAGCTGGTATAAAAGATAATGGTTTTAATAGTGTGATCAGTATTTTCATTGCTTTAAATATAGCAAAGGGGGAAAAGATTGTCAACTGAGAGGAAGGTATGTTATACTTATATCAATTATGAACCTGCATCAAAAGTGATTAAAGAACAGGTAGGAGACAGGAATTAATCTAAGGGATAAGAGAGGAACAAAAAAGATGAGTTTAGCAGATGTTACGTTTATTAATATGTGCAGAGATGTCATAGAAAATGGAACCAGTACAGAAGGAGAAAAGGTACGTCCAGTCTGGGAAGACGGTACATCGGCCTACACGATCAAGAGATTTGGAGTAGTGAATCGCTATGATCTTCGCAAAGAATTTCCGGCTCTGACACTTCGAAGAACTGCACTAAAAAGTGCTATGGATGAGATACTCTGGATCTGGCAGAAAAAATCAAATAACATCAAAGATCTTCACAGTCATATCTGGGACAGCTGGGCCGATGAGAATGGTTCCATTGGTAAGGCATATGGTTATCAGCTGGGGGTGAAACATCAGTACAAAGAAGGGATGATGGATCAGGTAGACCGTGTATTATATGATTTGAAAAATAATCCCTACAGCCGTCGCATCATGACGAATATTTATGTACACCAGGATCTGCATGAGATGAATCTATATCCATGTGCATATTCCATGACGTTTAATGTGACGAAGGAACCGGGGAAAGACAAGCTTACTTTGAATGCAATCCTGAATCAGCGTTCACAGGATATTCTGGCTGCAAATAACTGGAACGTCTGCCAGTATTCAATCCTTCTGATGATGATCGCACAGGTATGTGACATGGAAGCAGGTGAACTTGTACATGTGATTGCAGACTGCCATATTTATGATCGTCACGTACCGGTTATCAAAGAACTGATCAGTCGTACTCCGTATCCGGCACCAACTGTGAAACTGAATCCGGAGATCAGGGATTTTTATGAGTTTACAACGGATGATCTGATAGTAGAAAATTATCAGACATGGCCACAGATCAAAAATATTCCGATCGCAATCTGATGTGTTTGAAAATAAATATATTGCTGTAGAGAAGAGGGTAATGAAGTATGAATATTATAGTAGCAGTAGATAAGAACTGGGCAATCGGTAAAGATAACAAGCTTCTTGTAAGTATTCCGGCAGATATGAAGATGTTTCGCCAGGAAACAACTGGAAAAGTTGTTGTTATGGGACGTAAGACTCTGGAAAGTTTTCCAAATGGGCTGCCTCTTAAGAACAGAACAAATATTGTCCTGACAGGAAACAAAGATTACAATGTCAAAGACGCGATCATTGTCCACACTGTAGAAGAACTTCTGGAAGAAATAAAAAAATATCCGTCAGAGGAAGTATACTGTATTGGTGGAGACAGTGTATACAAACAGCTTTTGCCTTACTGTGATACAGCACATGTGACAAAAATTGATTTTGCATATGAGGCAGACAGCTATTTCCCAAATCTGGATGAAATGCCGGAGTGGAAAGTAACTGCGGAGAGCGATGAGCAGACATATTTTGATCTGGAGTATTCTTTTATGAAATATGAAAGGATAAAATAAATATTTTCTCTGCAAATTTTGCATTGAAGTCACCGCGATAAAGTGCTAAAATGGATGAAAAGAGTTACTGAGAAGGGTAACTGGAAAAGAAATCCATATGACTGGAGGAAGATATATTATGGAAAAAAAGAACATTGACTGGGGTAGCATCGGATTCGGTTATATTCCGACAGATTATCGTTATGTTGCCAATTTCAAAGATGGTAAATGGGATGAAGGACAGCTGACTACAGACCCGAATGTTACACTGAATGAATGTGCCTGTGTATTCCAGTATGCACAGACTGTATTTGAAGGAATGAAAGCTTATACAACAGAAGACGGACATATTGTTACTTTCCGCCCGGATCTCAATGCTGAGCGTCTTGCAAATTCTGCAAGAAGACTGGAAATGCCGGTATTCCCGGAAGACCGTTTTGTAGAGGCTGTTGTACAGACGATCAAGGCAAATGAAGCATATGTACCACCATATGGCTCTGGTGCAACTCTGTATGTACGTCCGTATATGTTTGGAAGTAACCCTGTTATCGGTGTTAAACCGGCTGACGAGTACCAGTTCCGTATTCTGACTACACCGGTTGGACCGTACTTCAAAGGTGGCGCAAAACCGATTACGATCCGTGTCACAGACTTTGACCGTGCTGCACCGCATGGAACAGGTCATATCAAGGCTGGTCTGAACTATGCAATGAGTCTTCATGCTATCATGGATGCGCATCGTCAGGGATATGATGAAAACATGTATCTGGATTCTGCTACAAGAACAAAAGTAGAGGAGACAGGTGGAGCGAACTTTATCTTTGTCACAAAGGATAATACCGTTGTTACACCGAAGTCCAACAGTATTCTTCCATCTATCACACGTCGTTCTCTGATCTATGTTGCAGAGCATTATCTTGGACTGAAGGTAGAAGAACGAGAAGTATATCTGGACGAAGTAAAAGACTTTGCAGAATGTGGACTCTGCGGAACCGCAGCTGTTATCTCACCAGTTGGCAAGATCGTAGACCATGGCAAAGAAATCTGCTTCTCAAGCGGAATGGAAGAAATGGGACCGACAACAAAGAAACTTTACGAGACACTTACCGGCATCCAGATGGGACGCATCGAAGCTCCGGAAGGCTGGATCAAAGTTATCGAATAAGATTTATTGTATCAGATATAAGACAAGGTACAGGCAGATGTCCTGTGCCTTGTTTTTTTGTTTGTATTTCGTTATAATAAGAGAGAGTTTACAGGAGGACGGAATGGACAAAAAATCTTACGATAACGGAACGGATTTCAGCTTTGTGGAGCAAAAAGTCCGCGAAGTGCAGACAACAATAGAAAATGCTGTAAAAACAAGCAATTATCAGGAACTGAATCAGTCCATCACGAAGATGGTTAATAATACACTGAAACAATATCAGAAAGAGCATCCTGCGACGGTTCAGAAAAAAACTGAGCACAAAGTTATGAATCAGAAAATACAGGAAACTCATCCGGAACTGTACGGAAATACCGGAGGCGAAAAGGTAAAAGATATTCTGCTGATCGTATTCGGTGGGCTTCTTTCCGGAAGTATGGCAATAGGACTTCTGACAGTGCAGATTCTGCAGGCTGTAATAGGTCACGGCGGTATCACTTCGACTGCAGTGACGTTGATTGGTACACTGGCAGGCGTGGGGATGATCTATGGAGGCTGTACAGGACTTGGCAGATTGAAACGCTTCAAGAAATATGTACAGGCACTTGGAGACAGAACGTATTGTGATTTTGAACGTCTGGCAGGGGCTGTGGGCCGCAGTGTGAAATTTGTAAAAAAAGATATCAGATTTATGATTCAGAAAGGCTGGTTTCTGGAAGGACAGACAGATCAGAAGGAAACATGCCTGATCACGAGCACAGAAACATATCGACAGTATACAGAGACACAGAAGGCACTGGAGCAGCGAAACGAAGAAGAATGCAGAAAACGCCAGCAGGAAACAGAGCAGCAGAAACAGATCAGTCCGGAAGTACAGGAAGTTCTGGATAAAGGTGAAGCATATATTCAAAAAATCCATGCAAGTAATGATGCAATCCCGGGAGAAGAGATCTCGGCTAAAATTGCCCGCATGGAACAGATTGTAGAACAGATTTTTCAGAGGGCAGAGGAGCATCCGGAAATTATCCCGGACCTTAAAAAAATGATGGATTATTATCTACCTATGACAGTGAAACTTCTGGATGCTTATGAAGAAATGGACAGACAGCCAATTCAGGGAGAGACGATCCGCTCATCCAAAAAAGAAATTGAAGATACGCTGGATACTTTAAATGAAGCATTTGCAAAACTCCTGGATTCAGTTTTTCAGGATACCGCGTGGGATGTTTCCAGTGATATATCTGTGCTTCATACGATGCTTGCACAGGAAGGACTGACTGGAAATGATTTCAGTAAGAAGCAATTATAAAAAAACGAGTATAAAATACATTTGCCACAGAACACGATAAGGAGAACGATATGGGTGATGAAATGAAACAGGCAGAAACAGGGATGCTGTCACTTACACTGGAACCAGATTTTGCACCGGAAGTGAAGAAGGAGCCGGAAGTGCAGGTACAAGGACAACTGATGG
Source organism: Blautia sp. 210820-DFI.6.14 (assembly GCF_020558815.1). Classification (NCBI taxonomy): domain Bacteria; kingdom Bacillati; phylum Bacillota; class Clostridia; order Lachnospirales; family Lachnospiraceae; genus Blautia; species Blautia sp. 210820-DFI.6.14. Next base: position 74,574 of record NZ_JAJCKS010000012.1, on the reverse strand, counting down.
AAGTTGCACCGGAAATGAATCCGGTCCAGCAGAAGATGGCACAGACAGTACTGACACCGGAAGAACAGAAGATGGTGGACGATTTTGCATCTAAGATTGATGTGGAGAATCTGACACAGGTCATGCAGTATGGCGCTGGGACACAGAAAAAGATGGCTGATTTTTCAGATGAAGCACTGAAAAACGTAAGAGCACAGGATCTTGGTGAAGTCGGAGAACTTCTTTCAGGAGTTGTTGGAGAACTGAAGGGATTTGATGCCGAAGAGGAAAAAGGTTTTCTGGGATTTTTCAAAAAACAGGCAAATAAAGTAGAAAATTTGAAAAACAGATATGACAAGGCTGAAGTAAATGTAGAAAAGATTGCAGATGCACTGGAAAAGCATCAGGTTCGTCTGCTCAAGGATTCTGCAATGATGGACAAAATGTATGAACAGAATCTCCTGTATTTTAAAGAGCTTTCCATGTATATTCAGGCTGGTAAACAGAGGCTTGCACAGACCAGGAACGGCAAACTGCATGATCTGGAAGAAAAGGCGAAAATGACCGGACTCCCGGAGGACGCGCAGGCGGCTAAGGATCTGGACAGTAAATGTGCCCGTTTTGAGAAAAAACTTCATGACCTGGAACTTACCAGAATGATCTCACTGCAGACAGCACCACAGATCCGCCTTGTCCAGAATAATGATACGATGATGGCAGAAAAGATTCAGACTACACTGGTCAATACGATTCCACTCTGGAAAAGCCAGATGGTACTGGCACTTGGCATTGCACATTCAACAGAGGCGGCGCAGGCACAGAGCCAGGTATCGGATCTTACAAATGAACTCCTTCGAAAAAATGCAGAGAAACTGCATATGGCATCGGTAGAGACAGCAAAAGAATCGGAACGTGGTATTGTGGATATGGAAACACTTCAGAAAACCAATGCAGATCTGATTCAGACGCTGGATGATGTAATGAAGATTCAGAAAGAGGGCAGAGAAAAACGCCAGGCAGCGGAAGCTGAAATGGTCAGAATGGAAAATGACCTGAAGGCTAAACTGTTGGAAATTCAGCACTGAAATACAAGAGGGGCTGTTTGAAAATAACAGCTCCGCTTTTTCGTCAAAAAGGAGAGAAGAGCATGTATCGTGATCATACAAAAGTTGTACAGATAGGAAATAAAAAGATTGGTGGAGGTAATCCAATTCTGATTCAGTCTATGACGAATACAAAGACAGAAGATGTGGAGGCAACTGTCCGCCAGATTCTGGAGCTGGAAGCAGCCGGATGTGATATTATCCGTTGTGCAGTGCCGACTATGGAAGCTGCGCAGGCACTGAAAGAAATCAAAAAGCAGATTCACATTCCATTGGTGGCAGATATTCACTTTGATTATCGACTGGCGATTGCCGCAATGGAAAACGGTGCAGATAAAATTCGTATCAATCCTGGAAATATCGGAAGTACTGACCGTATTCAGGCAGTTGTGGATGTTGCAAAAGAGCGAAATATACCAATCCGTGTAGGAGTCAACAGTGGTTCTCTGGAAAAAGAGCTGGTAGAAAAATACCATGGTGTAACAGCAGAAGGACTGGTGGAGAGTGCACTGGATAAAGTACGTATCATTGAAGAGATGGGGTATGACAATCTTGTGATCAGTATCAAATCTTCGGATGTTATGATGTGTGCCAAAGCACATGAGCTGATTGCAGAAAAAACAGATCATCCGCTTCATGTTGGTATTACAGAAGCGGGAACTCTGTATTCTGGAAATATCAAATCTGCCGTAGGACTTGGAATCATTCTTTCACAGGGAATCGGAGATACGATCCGTGTTTCTTTGACGGGCGCGCCATTGGAAGAAATAAAATCTGCCAAACGGATCCTTAAGACACTGGGGTTGCGTAAAGGTGGTGTAGAAGTTGTTTCTTGTCCGACATGTGGACGTACACGTATTGATTTGATCGGGCTTGCAAATAAAGTAGAGGCAATGGTACAGGATATCCCATTGGACATTAAAGTTGCTGTTATGGGATGCGTGGTAAATGGTCCTGGTGAGGCAAAGGAAGCAGATATTGGGATTGCCGGAGGGGTTGGTGTCGGTCTGCTGATCAAAAAAGGTGAGATCGTGAAGAAAGTACCGGAAGACCAGCTTCTGGATATTTTAAGAGAGGAACTGCTTCACTGGGAAGGATAAGAGAGGCATAGAGCGTGGAGAAAGAATTTTTCGATGTATTTCCCAATTTAAAAGTAAAAGACCAGCTGCATGAATGGCTGGAGATGGTAACTGTATCAAAAGTTTCCTGCAATCCAGCGAAGACGAGACTGTGGGTTTATATTCATAGTGAACGCTGGATCCACAAGAAATATATTATGGCACTGGAAGATCAGATTGAGCGACAGTGCTTTTCAGGTCTTGAAATACAGGTAACAGTGATTGAACGTTTTCATCTTTCCAGACAGTATTCCCCGGCCAATTTTCTGGAAGTTTATCGTTCCAGTATGGAAGTGGAACTGAAGAACTTCAATATGCTTGAATACAATCTTTTTAAGCGTGCGCAGATTGCTTTTCCATCGGATGAGCAGATGAATCTGACTTTACCTGATTCTGTGATATCCAGAGAAAAAAGCGGGATTCTGGTGGAATATCTGGAAAAAGTTTTTTGTGAACGATGTGGGATGAATCTCAAGATCAACCTGCAGTTCATAGAGACAGAAGAGAGCAAATATCGCAAAAATGCTGCGCTGCAGATCCGGCAGGAGGTGGCGAATGTGCTGAAACATGCCAAACTGACACCGGAGCCGCTGCAGGATGAGAAAGAGAAAGATACGGCTGCAACGGAAGTAAAGGATGGCAAAAAAGCAGAAGCGAAGACTAATAAAACAGAACAGAAACCAAAAACATTTGAGAAGAAAAGCCAGCGTGGAGAGTTTCATGGAGGATTCCGCAAAGACAGTAATCCGGATGTGATCTATGGAAGAGATTTTGAGGGAGATACCATTGATCTGGAATCTATTACCGGTGAGATGGGAGAAGTCATCATCCGTGGACAGGTTATGGATGTGGAAGCACGTGAGATCCGTAATGAAAAAACAATCCTGATATTTCCGGTAACAGATTTTACTGATTCTATTGTGATCAAAATGTTTCTGAGAAATGAACAGGTACCTGAGATTACGGAATCTGTCAAAAAAGGTGCCTTTTTGAAATTTAAAGGGGTAACAACGATTGACCGATTTGACAGTGAGTTGACGATCGGATCAATATCTGGAATTAAGAAAATTGCAGATTTCCGTAGTACCAGAATGGATACCAGCCCACAGAAGCGAGTGGAACTGCACTGCCATACCAAAATGAGTGATATGGATGGTGTTACGACTGCAAAAGATCTGGTAAAACGAGCTTACGAATGGGGGCACAAGGCAATCGCAATTACAGACCATGGTGTTGTACAGGCTTTCCCGGAGGCAAACCACTGTTTTGATGCATGGGGAGGATGTGTTCCGAAAGATTCAGATTTTAAAGTCCTGTATGGTATGGAAGCATATCTTGTTGATGATATGAAAGGCATTGTTACCAACAGTCAGGGACAGCCGATTGATGGTAAATTTGTTGTATTTGATATTGAGACAACAGGATTTTCTCCGCTTACATGTCAGATTATAGAGATTGGTGCTGTGAGAGTCGAAAATGGTGTGATCACAGACCGTTTTTCGACGTTTGTGAATCCAAAGGTACCGATTCCATACAGAATTGAACAGTTGACAAGTATTAATGATTCCATGGTTATGGATGCACCGGATATTCAGACAATACTTCCGCAGTTCCTTGAATTTTGTGCAGGAGCTGTCATGGTGGCCCATAATGCGGACTTTGATATGAGTTTTATTATAGAAAACTGCAAACGACAGGGGCTGCCGCAGGAGTATACATATGTGGATACGGTTGGTATGGCACGTTTTCTTCTGCCGGCACTGAACCGATTCAAACTGGATACGGTTGCCAAGGCTGTCGGAGTGTCTCTGGACCATCATCACAGAGCAGTGGACGATGCAGCATGTACGGCTGAGATTTTTGTACGGTTTGTGGAAATGTTAAAAGAACGAGACATTTTTGATATGGATACGCTGAACCAGCAGGGAAATGTATCTGTGAATACAATTAAGAAGCTGCCGACATATCATGCGATCATTTTGGCGAGAAATGAGACCGGACGTGTGAATCTCTATAAACTGGTCAGCCAGTCACATCTGAAATATTACAGACGTCGTCCACGTGTACCGAAGAGCCTTTTTCTGGAACACAGAGAGGGACTTCTGATCGGAAGTGCCTGTGAAGCTGGCGAATTGTATCAGGCACTTCTTCGAAATGCACCGGAACCGGAAATTGCCAGACTGGTCAATTTTTATGATTATCTGGAAATTCAGCCACTTGGAAATAATGCATTTATGATCGCAGATGAAAAAAATGATCGTGTGAAATCCAATGAGGATCTGATTGAACTTAATAAGAAAATCGTAAAACTTGGAGATCAGTTTAAGAAACCGGTTGTTGCCACCTGTGACGTACATTTTATGGATCCACAGGATGAAATCTATCGCCGGATCATTATGGCCGGAAACGGATTCTCAGATGCGGATAATCAGGCACCTCTATATCTGCGCACTACAGAAGAGATGTTGGAAGAATTTTCTTATCTGGGAAGTGAAAAAGCAGAAGAAGTGGTTATTACCAATACCAACAAGATTGCAGATATGATCGAGAAGATCTCTCCGATTCATCCGGATAAATTTCCACCGGTTATTGAAAATTCGGATCAGGATCTGAAAGATATCTGTTTTAACCGTGCACATGAGATGTATGGTAAAAATCTTCCAAAGATTGTAGAAGACCGTTTGAACAAGGAGTTGCATTCTATTATTTCCAATGGATATGCTGTTATGTATATCATCGCGCAGAAACTGGTATGGAAATCTAATGAAGATGGTTATCTGGTTGGCTCGCGAGGATCAGTAGGCTCTTCACTGGCGGCAACTATGTCTGGTATCACAGAAGTAAATCCTCTGCCACCGCATTATTTGTGTCCGGAATGTAAATACAGTGACTTTGATTCGCCGGAAGTCAAGAAATTCGGAGGTATGGCCGGATGCGATATGCCGGATAAAGTATGCCCGAAGTGTGGCGCTAAGATGAGTAAGGAAGGCTTTGATATTCCTTTTGAAACATTCCTTGGATTCAAGGGAGATAAGGAACCGGATATTGACCTTAACTTTTCAGGTGAGTATCAGGCGAATGCACATCGATATACAGAGGTTATCTTTGGCAAAGGGCAGACCTTTAAGGCCGGAACGATTGGTACACTTGCGGAGAAGACGGCATTTGGTTATGTGAAGAATTATTATGAGGAACGGGGACAGCACAAACGTTATTGTGAGATCAACCGTATTGTGCAGGGATGTACCGGTATCCGGCGAACGACCGGCCAGCATCCGGGTGGAATCATTGTCCTTCCAGTGGGTGTGGAAATTGAAAAGTTCACGCCGGTACAACATCCGGCAAACGATGAGAACAGTGATATTATCACAACACATTTTGATTACCATTCTATTGATGGAAACCTTTTGAAACTGGATATTCTCGGACACGATGATCCGACAATGATCCGTATGCTGGAGGATCTGACAGGCTTAAGTGCCCGTGATGTTCCTTTGGACAGCAAGGAAGTTATGTCTTTATTTGCAAGTACGGATGCATTGGGAATCAAACCGGAGGATATTGGAGGCTGCAAGCTCGGATGTCTGGGTGTACCGGAGTTTGGTACAGATTTTGCCATGCAGATGCTTATTGATACGAAACCGAAATATTTTTCTGACCTGGTACGTATTGCCGGATTGTCTCATGGTACAGACGTATGGCTGGGAAATGCACAGACATTGATCGAAGAAGGAAAAGCAACGATTTCTACTGCAATCTGTACACGAGATGATATTATGATCTATCTCATCAGCATGGGGGTAGAAAGCAGCCTTGCCTTTACGATCATGGAAGCTGTACGTAAAGGAAAAGGTCTGCGCGAAGAGTGGGAAGCTACCATGCGTGAACACAATGTTCCGGAGTGGTATATCTGGTCCTGTAAAAAGATTAAATATATGTTCCCGAAGGCACATGCAGCAGCATACGTTATGATGGCATGGCGTATTGCCTGGTTTAAAGTATTTAAACCCCTTGCATATTATGCGGCATTTTTCAGTATCCGTGCAACGGCTTTTTCATATGAAACGATGTGTATGGGACGTGACAGGTTAGATTTCTATCTTGCAGAACTTCGCAAAAAGGGCGATGCAGCGTCAAAGAAAGAACAGGATACGATCAAAGATATGCGTATTGTACAGGAAATGTATGCACGAGGTCTGGAGTTCATGCCAATCGATCTTTACCGTGCCAAGGCAAATCGTTTTCAGATCATTGACGGCAAACTGATGCCCGCATTGAACTGTATTGACGGAATGGGGGATAAAGCTGCCGAGGCAGTCGTAGATGCTGCCAAACAGGGAAAATTCCTGTCGAAGGATGATTTCAGAGATCGGACAAAGGTCAGCAAGACGGTTATCGATCTGATGGATGATCTGGGAATCTTTGGAGATATTCCACAGTCTAATCAGTTTTCATTGTTTGACGGTGTGATTGCCTGAATGGATATCATTTATAAAAAATGGGGATTACCGATAGAAAAGCCGGGTATGTTACCATAGCGAAAAGGAGACAATTATGAAAAAAGAGGAGTTAAGGTATTTACAGAGACTTGCGGAACTCTATCCGACAATCGGAAAGGCTTCTACTGAGATCATTAATCTGCAGTCGATTCTGAACCTGCCAAAAGGGACAGAACATTTTATGTCGGATCTGCATGGAGAATATGAGGCTTTTTCGCATGTACTTCGCAATGGTTCTGGTGCTGTACGCAAAAAAATCGATGATGTGTTTGGCCATACACTGAGCAATAATGACAAGAGGGCGCTGGCTACACTGATTTATTATCCGAAAGAAAAAATACAGCTGGTCAAAAAGACAGAGGAAGATATGGAGAACTGGTACAAGATTACTTTGTACCGTTTGATCGAAGTCTGCAAGACTACAGCGTCCAAATATACAAGATCCAAGGTACGTAAGGCATTACCTCCGGATTATGCGTATGTTATTGAAGAATTGATCACAGAAAAGGCGGAAGTGCTCGACAAAGAAGCTTATTATGATTCTATTGTCAATACGATCATTGAAATTGGCCGTGCAGAGAATTTCATCATTGCACTTGCAGAACTGATACAGAGACTGGTTGTAGATCATCTGCATATTCTGGGTGATATTTTTGACAGAGGCCCGGGCCCGCATTTTATCATGGACCGTCTGATACAGTATCATTCTCTGGATATCCAGTGGGGAAATCATGATGTAGTATGGATGGGGGCAGCAGTTGGGCAGAGAGCCTGTATAGCAACGGTGCTTCGTAACAGTATCCGCTATGGAAATCTGGATATTCTGGAAGATGGATACGGAATTAATATGCTTCCGCTTGCGACATTTGCAATGGAAGTATATAAAGATGATCCGTGTACTGCTTTTGAAATGAAGGGAACATCTAATTATAATGCACTGGAAAAAGAACTTGGACAGAAGATGCATAAAGCAATTGCAATCATTCAGTTTAAGCTGGAGGGACAGCTGCTTCGAAGACATAAAGAATTTCATATGGAAGACAGATGTCTGCTGCACCGGATCAATCCGGAAAAAGGTACGGTTACACTGGCAGATGGAAAAGAATATCCAATGCTTGATACAGAATTTCCAACGATTGACTGGAAGCATCCGTATGAACTTACTCCGGGAGAACTGGATGTGATGGAACGTCTGGAAACTGCATTCCGAAACTGCGAAAAATTGCAGAATCATATGCGGTTGTTGCTGGACAAAGGTGGACTTTATAAGATATATAATGGAAATCTTCTGTTTCATGGATGTATTCCATTAAATGAAGACGGAAGTCTGAAGGAAATTCAGATTTACGGAAAAACTTATAAGGGACGTGAATTGTATGACGTTCTGGAGGCATATGTGCGGAGAGCATTTTATGCGGTTGACAGAGAAGAACAGCGTAAGGGCAGAGATATTTTGTGGTTTATCTGGGCAAGTCCGTCTTCGCCGCTATTTGGCAAGGATAAAATGACTACATTTGAACGATATTTTATTGCGGATAAGGAAACTCACAAAGAAACAAAAGGTGCGTATTATCATCTTCTTGAAAATGAAAAAGTAGTAGATGGAATGATACGGGAATTTGGATTGGATCCGGAAACCGGCCATATCATCAATGGACATGTTCCTGTGCATCAGGGGGATGGTGAGAGTCCGGTCAAATGCAATGGGAAAGTAATTGTTATTGATGGAGGATTCTGCAAAGCTTATCAGAAAGTAACAGGAATTGCCGGATATACGCTGATCTACAATTCTTATGGCCTGGTGCTGACGGCACATGAGCCTTTTACATCCAAGGAGCAGGCAATATCTAAAGAAAGTGATATTGTATCCAACAGAGTATCCGTACATTATACATCCAAACGTCGTTTAGTAGGGGATACAGACACAGGAAGAGCTCTGAAAGAACGTATCGGTGAACTGCGACAGTTGCTTGACGCATACAGAAAAGGTATTATTAAAGAGAAAAAATAAAGTACAAAAGCAATAACAGAGGTGAGCGAATGAGAAGAAAAAACAGACTGAGGGTACTGCTGGTGATTTTGGTCTCAATATTTATCATGTTCAGTGCAGCAGCACTTCTTCTGGCAGGATTTCAGAAAAGTGAGAGAGAGGCACAAAAGAAGAAAGAAGCAATGGCAGCGCTGGAAAGTCTGCCGACAGCAGCACCTACGGAAGTTCCTGTGACACCGTCTCCGAGTCCGACACCGAGGCCAACAGCGACACCAACGCCGATACCAAAAGAAAAAGTAAGTTTTAATCCGGATGATTTCTGGGATTACTGGTATAGCACAGATGGACTTGTGACAATTAATATATATAATATCAGTCAGGACAGTGTATCATTCAGCTTCAGCCAGACAGATGCAGGACAGACACAGTCTGTTTCTGCTGATGTAACTGCGGAAGTGGCCGGAACTGCGGCAGCATTTTCCTTTACAGATACAGCGGGAAATGCAGCTTCAGGAAATCTGACATTTGACAATGGTCAATTATATCTGCGTGCGACGACAGCAGAACCAGTTTCTTCTGTATATCCAAATGTAAGTTGTATTATGAGCAGAACACAGGTACAGCTGCAACCGGATCCGACGGTTACACCAACGCCGGCCGAGCAGGCACAGAATACGGCTGAGACAGGAGAATATTTCTTCCCGGAGAGCAGTAATCGTTATCTGACAGATGAGGAGATTTCAGCATATAGTTCAGATCAGCTGGAACTTGCAAAGAATGAAATCTATGCACGCCATGGACGTCAGTTTGTAACAGATTATATTGCGGATTATTTTAACAGTAAATCCTGGTATCAGGGTACGATAGATCCGGACACTTTTGATGCCGAACAGAATTCTATTTTCAATGAATATGAGCTTGCAAATATTTCAAAGATTGCTGAGTGGGAAGAACAGAAAGCGAGTCAGGGAAACTGACTCGCTTTCTGCGTCATTTGATCGGTTCTTTGTTATCGGTTCTTCCAACCAGATAATCAATGGTGGTATCATAATAATCAGCGAGGCGGATCAGCATTTCAATTGGAATATTACGAGATCCTGTTTCATAATGAGAATAAGAACGCTGACTGATATGAAGAATTTCACCAATTTTCTTCTGAGAGAGATCGGAATCTATACGCAGATCCTGAATTCGTTGAAATTTCATTCTTATACCTCCTTCATTTTCTGTAATTATAAAACAGTCCGAAATGTGCTATTGCAATACGGAGCAAAATGGACTATAATAAAAATCATTTCTTTTTTTATTCCCATAATACAATTATAAATTAAAAAATATAGCAGTGCAGATCGAGGTGCATGTGCATACAGGAGGTTGTTATGTTTGCAAGTGTACTATCAGCAGCGATTTTAGGCATGGATGTTCATCCAATCCAGGTGGAGGCAGACGTCAGTGATGGTCTGCCGACATTTACGATGGTTGGATTTCCTTCGGCACAGGTAAAGGAAGCACAGGATCGTGTCAGAACGGCATTGAAGAATAACGGTATTGCACTTCCACCGAAGAGAATTACCGTGAATTTTGCTCCGGCTGATATTAAGAAAGAAGGAGCTGGATTTGATCTTCCGTTAGCAGCTGCTGTTTTGGCGGCGTCAGATATTCTGAAATCGGAACAGCTGGATCGGGTGATGATGGCCGGAGAAATAAGCCTTAATGGAGAAATTCATGCAATATCAGGGATTTTGCCTATAATCATCAGGGCGAGGGAGGAAAAGTGCCGGTTTTGTGTTGTTCCATATGAGAATCTCCGGGAAGCGACACTGATACCGGATATGAAGGTGATTGGAGTTCGCAATCTGCAGGAAATGATACGCTATGTGCAAAGTCCGGATTCTTATAGAAAAGAAGTGGGAAAAACAATAGAATCTCCGGGTAAAGAAAAACTGGATTTCAGTGATATTCGAGGACAGGAAAGTCTGAAACGAGCCGTGGAGATTGCAGTCAGCGGTTTTCACAATCTGCTTATGATCGGGCCTCCGGGGGCAGGAAAAACGATGGTTGCGAGAAGAATTCCGGGAATTATGCCGGCACTTACATTTGATGAAGGGCTGGAATTGACAAAAATCTACAGTATTGCCGGATTGCTCTCGAGAGGAGATCCTCTGATCAGAGAAAGACCTTTTCGCAGTCCGCATCATACATGTTCAGCACAGGCTCTGGCTGGTGGTGGCCGAAATCCCAGACCAGGGGAGATCACACTGGCACACAGAGGTGTATTGTTTCTGGATGAGATGCCAGAGTTTTCCAGAAGAAGCCTGGAGATTCTCAGACAGCCACTGGAGGACAAGGTGATACGTATCTCCAGAGTATATGGGACGTATGATTTTCCGGCAGATTTTATGTTGTGTGCGGCAATGAACCCATGTCCCTGTGGTCATTATCCGGATATGAACAGATGTCGGTGTACACCGGCACAGGTAATGCAGTATCTGGGAAGAATAAGTCAGCCGCTTCTGGACAGACTGGATCTTTGTGCTGAAGTGTCCCCGGTAGATTTTGAAGGACTGAGCAGTGGACGAAAAGGGGAGAGTACACAAACGATCAGAGAGCGGGTTATCTGCGCACAGGATATTCAGAGAGAACGATATAAAATAGAAGGAATTCAGTTTAACGGAGAATTAAGTGGTGCTCAGATTGAGAAATATTGCAAGATGGAAAAAGACGCCCGGCAGCTTTTGAAGATGGCATTTCAGAATATGCCGTTCAGTGCCCGTGCCTATCACAGGATTCTAAAGGTGGCACGGACAATCGCAGATATGGAAGCGACAGAAAGTATTCACAGACATCACATAGCAGAAGCGTTATCCTATCGGGCATTTGACAAAAAATACTGGAATTAATCAGGGTATAAAATCTGAAGAGGAGTGATAATTTATATGGAAGGAACTCTTAACATCAGAAAAAGTGACACGGAAATGTCTGTGCGTGAGATTTCGAAAGAAAGTCCGGAATATCCGCAGAAACTTCTGCATTATGAGGGAATGCCGGAGATTTTATATGTCAGGGGAACATTACCGGATCCACGACGACCGGCAGTTGCAATCGTCGGAGCCAGGGCAGCCAGTCCATACGGGCGTATGCAGGCGTTTCGTTATGCCAGGAGACTCAGTGAAGAAGGAGTGCAAATATTAAGTGGGATGGCATATGGGATTGATACTGAGGCACACAGAGGTGCACTGGAAGGAGAAGGAGGCACATGGGCGGTACTTGGAAATGGCGTTGATATCTGTTATCCTTCGGGTAACAGAGCACTTTATCAGCGAATTCTGCGAGAAAAATGTGGTATACTCAGTGAACAGCCGACGGGGACTCGGGCAAGAAATTATTTTTTTCCGGCAAGAAACAGAATTATCAGCGGACTGGCGGATCTTGTTGTGATTGTTGAAGCAAGAGAAAAAAGTGGTTCATTGATCACTGCACAGTGGGCACTTGATCAGGGAAAAAGTGTTTTTGCCATACCGGGACCGGTAACAGAGGAACTTAGTATGGGGTGTAATAAATTGATCTATGACGGGGCAGGTATCGCATATACACCGGAAATACTGCTTCGGGAACTCGGAATAGATTGTGAAAAAATTGTTAAAGTAAAGACAAAAAATGAGTTAGGACTTGCAACCGATTTAAAATTGGTGTATAGTTGTCTCGATTTGCAACCAAAATCTGTGGAATTTTTGATCCAGAAGACAGGACTTTCGCCGGAAAAAGTCGGCGGTCTTCTGCTGGAGTTGAAAATATCGGGGTTAGCCCGGGAAATAGGCAGGCATTATTATGTAAAGACAACATAAGACACGGATCAGCCTCCCGGGAAGTTTAAGAAGTGTTGCTGTAACGGAGTGAACAGTAACGGAGAAGTAGGAGAGATAGCATGGCGAAATATCTGGTGATAGTGGAATCACCTGCAAAAGTAAAAACCATTAAGAAATTTCTTGGGAGTAACTATGATGTACAGGCATCAAACGGACATGTGCGTGACTTCCCGAAGAGTCAGTTTGGCATTGATGTAGAGAATGATTTTGAACCAAAATATATTACGATCAGAGGAAAGGGAGAATTGCTTTCAAATCTTCGCAAAGCGGCCAAAAAAGCAGATAAGATATATCTTGCAACTGACCCTGACCGCGAGGGAGAGGCAATCTCCTGGCACCTGATGCAGGCGCTAAAAGAAGATCCGTCTAAGATGCGCAGAATTTCTTTTAACGAAATCACAAAGACTGCTGTAAAGAATTCCATCAAACAGCCGCGGGATCTGGATATGAACCTGGTAGATGCACAGCAGGCACGAAGAATGCTTGACCGTATGGTAGGATATACGATCAGTCCGCTCCTTTGGGTAAAAGTGAAAAGAGGCCTGAGTGCAGGACGAGTACAGTCTGTAGCACTGCGTATTATCTGTGACAGAGAAGATGAGATCAATTCTTTTATTCCGGAAGAATACTGGAGTCTTGAAGGTGAGTTTCGTGTAAAAGGAGAGAAGAAACCTCTTCAGGCAAAATTCTATGGCACGGATAAGAAACTTCCAATCCATAATAAGGCCGAGATGGATGAACTTCTTGGAAAACTGGAAAATGCAGAGTATGAAATTACAGAGGTAAAAAAAGGCGAACGTATCAAGAATGCACCCCTGCCGTTTACAACCAGTACTTTGCAGCAGGAGGCAGCCAAAACACTGAATTTTTCTACACAGAAAACAATGCGTCTTGCCCAGCAGTTATATGAAGGTATTGATATTAAGGGAAGCGGCACGGTTGGTCTGATCAGTTATCTGCGTACGGATTCCACTCGAATCTCACAGGAAGCAGATGAAGCAGCGCGAACCTACATTGGTGAACAGTATGGAGAAAACTATGTTTCTACAAGTGGAAAGATGGTAAAAAAAGACCAGAAGATTCAGGATGCGCATGAAGCAATCCGTCCGACTGATATTACCAGAACGCCAGTCACGGTCAAAGAATCTCTTTCCAGAGATCAGTTCCGTCTGTATCAGCTGATCTGGAAACGCTTTACAGCAAGCCGTATGTCTGCAGCAAAATATGAAACAACATCAGTAAAAATCAGTGCAGGAGAGTATACTTTTACGGTTGCTGCCTCCAAGATCATATTTGACGGATTTATGTCTGTGTACATGCAGGAAGAAGATAATCAAAAAGGCAATGTACTCAGTCAGAGTCTTGAGAAGGGAATGAAGCTGCAGCTTACTGAACTGAAACCGGAACAGCATTTCACACAGCCACCGGCACATTATACAGAAGCATCTCTTGTAAAGGCACTGGAAGAACAGGGAATTGGACGTCCGAGTACTTATGCTCCGACGATTACCACGATCATCAGCCGCCGTTATGTATCTAAAGAACAGAAAAATCTTTATGTGACGGAACTTGGAGAAGTTGTTAATAATATTATGAAACAGGCATTTCCAAGCATTGTAGATGTTCGTTTTACTGCAATGATGGAAGGCCTTCTGGACTGCGTTGAAGAGGGTACTGTGCAGTGGAAAACGGTTGTCAGAAACTTTTATCCGGATCTTAAGAGAGATGTGGATGCTGCTGAGAAAGAACTGGAAAAAGTTGAAATTCAGGATGAAGTTACAGATGAAATCTGTGATGTCTGTGGACGCAATATGGTCATCAAATACGGACCACATGGAAGATTCCTTGCATGTCCTGGATTTCCGGAATGCAGAAATACCAAACCGTATTATGAAAAAATCGGTGTGGCATGTCCGAAATGTGGAAAGGATGTTGTGTTGAAGAAAACCCAGAAGGGTCGTAAATATTATGGTTGTATCGACAACCCGGAATGTGATTTTATGTCATGGCAGAAGCCATCAGCAAAAAAATGCCCGGTTTGTGGAAGCTATATGGTCGAAAAAGGAAACAAGATTGTCTGCAGTGAGACAACTTGCGGTTATGTAGAGCAGAAGTCTAAAGAAGATTAAATATATAAATTTTCTGAAAATGCGGACAAAATCGAAAAAAATATAAAAATATCTTGTATTTTCGTTGCAAAACGTGTACTATTATACCATAAGATTGAAAACATCGAAAAAACAGGAGAAGGAGGCCGTAATGAGCGTTCAGTTGTTGGATAAAACCAGAAAAATCAATAAGCTTTTGCACAACAGCAGTTCCAGTAAAGTTGTATTTAATGATATCTGTCAGGTGCTGATGGACACATTAAGTTCCAATATCCTGGTACTGAGCAAAAAGGGTAAAGTACTTGGAATCAGTTTATGTCCGGGCGTTGAAGAAATTACCGAGCTGATTGAAGATAACGTAGGCGGACATGTAGATTCTCTGTTAAATGAGCGTTTCCTTGGCGTTTTGTCTACAAAGGAAAATGTGAATCTTCAGACACTTGGATTTGAACATGTAAACAGCAACTGTCAGGGTATTATCAATCCAATCGATATTGCCGGCGAAAGACTGGGGACTGTTTTTATGTATCGTAACGATAAGCCTTATGATATTGAAGACATTATCGTCAGTGAATATGGCACAACAGTGGTTGGTCTGGAAATGATGAGAGCGGTTCATGAAGAAAATGCAGAAGAGGACCGTAAACAACAGGTTGTAAAATCTGCATTCAATACACTGTCCTTCTCAGAACTGGAAGCGATCATTCATATATTTGATGAACTTGATGGAGAAGAGGGTATTCTGGTTGCAAGCAAGATTGCAGACCGTGTAGGAATCACCAGATCTGTTATTGTAAATGCACTTCGCAAATTTGAAAGTGCCGGGGTAATCGAATCTCGTTCATCAGGTATGAAGGGAACTTATATCAAAGTACTTAACGAAGTAATTTTTGATGAGCTTGAAGAAATTAAAGCTCAGCGAAGCAAAAAATCATAAGGACAGCAGAAGCTGTTTATAAAGAGAGGTCTTTTCCTATGAAGGAAAGGGCCTTTTCTTTTATAAAATACTTAAAAATCAGAAAATGAGAAAACAGGAGAAAATAAGAGAAAATAAAAGATAAATAAAAAAATAATACTAATTTACAGCTTTGAAAAGAGTTGCAGAAAATCATGATTTTAAATAATATAGGGACAGTGATTAGCACTCAAACGAAATGAGTGCTAGTAATTCGAAAAAGGCAACAATAAAGGAGGAAATAGATCATGAAATTAGTACCTTTAGGTGACAGAGTTGTATTAAAACAGTTAGAAGCAGAAGAAACAACAAAATCTGGTATCGTACTTCCGGGACAGGCACAGGAAAAACCGCAGCAGGCAGAAGTTATTGCAGTAGGTCCTGGCGGAGTTGTTGACGGTAAAGAAGTTAAGATGGAAGTTGCTACAGGTAATAAAGTTATTTATTCCAAATATGCAGGAACTGAAGTAAAACTTGACGGCGAAGAATATATCATCGTAAAACAGAGCGATATTCTCGCAATCGTTGAATAATCGTAACAGAATAAAAAACGTTACAGATCATTAAGCATTTCAGGAGGACAGTCATCATGGCAAAAGAAATTAAATTTGGTGCAGAAGCAAGAGCTGCACTTGAAACTGGTGTAAACAAACTTGCAGATACAGTAAGAGTAACAATCGGACCAAAAGGAAGAAACGTTGTACTTGACAAACAGTTTGGTGCTCCGCTTATCACAAATGACGGTGTTACTATTGCAAAAGAAATTGAACTGGAAGACAGATTCGAAAACATGGGTGCCCAGCTGATCAAAGAAGTTGCATCCAAGACAAATGATGTAGCTGGTGATGGTACTACTACAGCAACTGTTCTGGCACAGGCAATGGTTCATGAAGGAATGAAAAACCTGGCAGCAGGTGCAAACCCGATCATCCTGAGAAAAGGTATGAGAAAAGCTACAGATGCAGCTGTAGAGGCTGTCAAAGAAATGAGCCAGAAAATCAGTGGCAAAGCACAGATCGCAAATGTTGCATCTATTTCTGCAAGTGATGAAGAAGTAGGTCAGCTGGTTGCTGATGCAATGGAAAAAGTTTCCAATGATGGTGTTATCACAGTTGAAGAATCCAAAACAATGCATACAGAACTTGATCTGGTAGAAGGTATGCAGTTTGACCGTGGATATATTTCTGCATATATGTCTACAGATATGGAAAAAATGGAAGCAAATCTTGAAGACCCATATATCCTGATCACAGACAAGAAGATCAGCAATATTCAGGAAGTTCTTCCGTTACTGGAGCAGGTTGTTCAGGCTGGAGCAAAACTTCTGATTATCGCAGAAGATGTAGAAGGTGAAGCACTGACAACTCTGATCGTAAATAAATTAAGAGGAACATTCCAGGTAGTTGCTGTTAAAGCTCCTGGATATGGAGACAGAAGAAAAGAAATGCTGCAGGATATCGCTATTCTGACAGGTGGACAGGTAATTTCCGAAGAACTTGGACTTGATCTTAAAGAAACTACAATGGCTCAGCTTGGACGTGCAAAATCTGTCAAAGTTGCAAAAGAGAATACAGTTATCGTAGATGGTCTGGGTGATAAGAAAGAAATTGCTGACCGTGTTGCTCAGATCCGTAAACAGATTGCAGAGACAAAGTCTGAATTTGATAAAGAAAAATTACAGGAAAGACTTGCAAAACTGGCTGGCGGCGTAGCTGTTATCCGTGTTGGTGCTGCAACTGAAACTGAAATGAAAGAAGCAAAACTTCGTCTGGAAGATGCTCTTGCAGCTACAAGAGCAGCAGTAGAAGAAGGAATCATTGCAGGTGGCGGATCTGCATATATTCATGCATCCAAGAAGGTTGCAGAACTGGTTGCAACTCTGGAAGGTGATGAAAAGACAGGTGCAAACGTTATCCTCAAAGCTCTGGAAGCTCCGCTGTTCCATATTTCTGCAAACGCTGGTCTGGAAGGCTCTGTTATTATCAATAAAGTAAGAGAATCCGAGCCAGGTGTTGGATTTGATGCTCTGAACGAGAAATATGTAGACATGGTAGGTGCCGGAATCCTTGATCCGGTTAAAGTTACAAGAAGTGCTCTGCAGAATGCGACAAGTGTTGCTTCTACACTCCTGACTACAGAGTCTGTAGTTGCTACAATCAAAGAAGATGCTCCGGCTATGCCGGCAGGTGCTCCAGGAATGGGCGGCATGATGTAAAATAAATTTATGCGAATTAAGGGATTGGCGTCATAGACGCTGATCCCTTTTTGTGATAAAATTTAATAAATATTATATATATTAAGGAGAATGTACATATGAGCGATCTTTATTCAGAATTACTGGTTAAAAAAGAACCAACCGCAAAAGATTCCATAGTCAAATATGGAATGATCGTACTGACAGTCCTGGCAGTGGGCGCAGGCCTTTTTATCAGTCCGATCCTTCTTCTCGTTGCAGTTGCGTTAGGTGTTGCATCTTATTTTGTGATTCCGCGGACGGATCTGGAGTATGAGTACCTTTTTGTAAATGGAGAATTTGACATTGATATGGTCATGTCAAAATCCAAACGGAAAAAAGTTATGTCCATGAACTTGCGTGAGGCAGATTTGGTCGCGCCTCTTGATTCACACAGAATGGATTATTACAATGGTAACAGCCGATTGAAAACACTGGATTATTCTTCCGGAAATCAGCAGCACAGACGATTTGCCGTTATTATAAAAAGCGGTGGAGAAAACTGTAAGATTATTATCGAACCAGATGAACAGATGGCACAGGCTATCAAAAATTCAGCTCCAAGCAAAGTTTTTTTGGATTGACACTGTAAGTTATTTTTGTTACACTTTGAATCAAAATCAAACTAACATAAATACAAGGGAGGAAATGCAATGGGTACTATCATTGGTGAAGGCATTACATTTGATGACGTTCTGTTAGTTCCGGCATATTCAAAAGTAATTCCGAATCAGGTAGATGTTACAACGCACTTAACGAAAAAAATCAAGCTGAACATTCCTATGATGAGCGCAGGAATGGACACCGTTACTGAGCACAGAATGGCAATTGCCATGGCGAGACAGGGTGGTATTGGAATCATTCATAAAAATATGTCCATCGAAGCACAGGCTGAGGAAGTAGATAAGGTAAAACGTTCTGAGAACGGTGTTATTACAGATCCATTCTTTTTATCCGCAGACCATACACTGGAAGATGCCAATAATCTGATGGCAAAATTCCGTATCTCTGGTGTTCCAATTACAGAAGGTAAGAAACTTGTTGGCATCATTACCAACCGTGACCTGAAGTTTGAAACTGATTTTACAAAGAAGATCAGAGAATGCATGACTTCTGAGGGACTGATCACAGCCAAAGAAGGAATCACACTTGAAGAGGCAAAGAAGATTCTTGCCAAATCCCGAAAAGAGAAATTACCCATTGTAGATGATGATTTTAATTTAAAAGGTCTGATCACAATCAAAGATATTGAGAAACAGATCAAATATCCTCTGGCAGCCAAAGATGCACAGGGACGTCTTCTCTGTGGTGCTGCAGTAGGTATCACATCAAATGTTCTTGCACGTGTTGAAGCACTTGTAAAAGCAAACGTAGATGTTATTGTTATTGATTCAGCACATGGACATTCAGAGAACATTCTCCGTGCAGTACGTCAGATTAAAGACGCATATCCGGATCTGCAGGTTATCGCAGGTAACGTTGCAACAGGAGCTGCTACAAAGGCTCTGATTGACGCTGGTGTTGATGCAGTTAAGGTTGGTATCGGACCTGGATCTATCTGTACAACACGTGTTGTAGCTGGTATTGGTGTTCCACAGATCACTGCTGTTATGGATTGTTATGAAGTAGCAAACCGTTACGGAATTCCGATTATTGCAGATGGTGGTATCAAATATTCCGGAGATATTACCAAGGCCATTGCAGCCGGTGCAAATGTCTGCATGATGGGAAGCATCTTCGCCGGATGTGATGAAAGCCCGGGAACATTCGAACTGTATCAGGGACGTAAATACAAAGTATACCGTGGCATGGGATCCATTGCAGCTATGGAGAATGGAAGTAAAGACCGTTACTTCCAGCAGGATGCGAAGAAACTTGTTCCGGAAGGTGTTGAAGGACGTGTTGCATACAAAGGACATGTGGAAGACACTGTATTCCAGTTGATGGGCGGCCTTCGTTCCGGTATGGGATATTGTGGCGCAGAAACAATTGAGAAGCTTAAGACAACAGGACGATTTATTAAGATTTCTGCTGCTTCTCTGAAAGAGTCTCATCCGCATGATATCCATATCACAAAAGAAGCACCGAACTATAGCGTAGACGAATAAAGTAACTGAATAAAAATATTTAGCTGATGTATTTATTTTTGTTCTTGCTAAATGAAATAAGATAGTATATTATGATTACAACGACTGCATGACTGGCGGAAGTAGGATGAACTACAGGGAGTGCAGTAAGTGAACGTGCCGACCGCCTGGGCAGCCTGGAAACAGACTACCCAGGCGGTCGCTTTACTTTATCACACTAAAGGAGAATGATCATGGAAAAAATTTCACTGGAAAATGAACTGAAAAACAATTCTTATCCGGGCAGAGGAATCATTATCGGACGTTCTGCAGACGGAACAAAGGCAGTTACCGCATACTTCATCATGGGAAGAAGTGAGAACAGTAGAAACCGTGTATTTGTTACAGATGGTGAGGGAATTCGTACACAGGCATTTGATCCTTCAAAACTGACAGATCCGAGCCTGATCATTTATGCTCCGGTACGTGTTCTTGGAAATAAGACAATTGTGACAAATGGTGATCAGACAGATACTATTTATGAGGGATTGGATAAACAGCTGACTTTTGAGCAGTCCTTAAGATCACGTGAATTTGAGCCGGACGGACCGAACTACACACCAAGAATTTCCGGTGTGATGCATATCGAGAATGGAAATTACAGCTATGCGATGTCTATTCTGAAGAGTGATAACGGTAATCCGGATTCTTGTCTGAGATATACATATGCTTACGAAAAAGCAGTTCCGGGAGAAGGACGTTTCATTCATACCTATAAATGTGATGGTAATCCGTTACCAAGCTTTGAGGGTGAACCAAAGTTGGTCGATATCCCGGATGATATGGATGCATTCACAGAACTTCTCTGGAATAGTTTGAATGCAGATAACAAAGTTTCTTTGTTTGTACGCTATATTGATATTGCAACAGGAACATATAATACAAAAATCGTAAATAAAAATCAGTAAGGAGAGTACAGAGATGAAAGAATTACAGTTAAAATACGGATGTAACCCAAATCAGAAACCTTCCAGAATCTATATGGAAGAAGGACAGGATCTTCCAATCAAAGTACTTTCCGGCAAACCGGGCTATATCAATTTTCTGGATGCATTTAACGGCTGGCAGCTGGTTCGTGATCTTAAGAAAGCAACAGGACTTCCGGCAGCAACTTCTTTCAAACATGTTTCTCCTGCAGGAGCTGCAGTAGGACTTCCGCTTACAGAGACACTGGCAAAGATCTATTGGGTAGATGACATGAACTGGAAAGAATTTTCCCCACTGGCATGTGCATATGCGAGAGCTAGAGGAGCAGACAGAATGTCTTCTTTTGGCGATTTTATTTCTCTTTCAGATGTATGTGACAAAGATACTGCGATGCTGATTAAAAGGGAAGTTTCAGATGGTGTGATCGCACCTGGATATACAGAGGAAGCACTGGAGATACTGAAACAGAAGAAAAAAGGAAATTATAATGTGATTGAGATCGATCCAGATTATGTACCGGCTCCACTGGAACATAAGCAGGTATTTGGTGTGACATTTGAACAGGGACGCCAGGAACTTGCAATCGATGATGCGTTGATTTCCAATATCGTGACAGAAAACAAAGAACTTACAGAAGAAGCAAAGAGAGATCTGAAGGTATCTCTGATCATTCTGAAATATACACAGTCCAATTCGGTATGCTTTGTTAAAGATGGTCAGGCCATTGGTGTTGGAGCAGGACAGCAGTCACGTGTACATTGTACAAGACTTGCCGGACAGAAAGCAGACAACTGGTTTTTACGTCAGAGCCCGAAGGTACTGAATCTTCCGTTTAAAGACACGATCAGCCGTGCAGAGAGAGATAATGCAATTGATGTTTACATCGGAGAAGAGTACATGGATGTATTGGCTGACGGTGCATGGGAAAATGTATTTACAGAAAAGCCGGAAGTATTCACAAGAGAAGAGAAGCGAGCATGGCTGGATCAGCTTACAGATGTGACACTTGGTTCGGATGCATTCTTCCCGTTCAGTGACAATATTGAGAGAGCACATAAGAGCGGCGTGAAGTTTATTGCTCAGCCAGGTGGTTCCGTGCGAGACGATGCGGTAATCGAAACCTGTAATAAATATGGAATAGTTATGGCATTTACCGGAATTCGTTTATTCCATCACTGATTATGATGAGTCAATATTAAACATAAAATTAATTTGCAGGAAATGCCGAAAAAGAGAGGAAAAAGCTTCCTCTCTTTTTTCAGAATATGATATGCTATGTTTAGCAGCAGGAAAAAGGAGGGGAAGAGGAAGAATTTTTTACCTCTGAAGAAACATTACCTGATGCTGGGACAGTCGGAGGGAAATGCTTCGGCTATATTATTGAAAGTCCGAAGCATTTCTTTGTGCTATGAAAAAAATAGCAACAAAAAACCGGACATAACAGTCCGGAAAATAAAAAGAGCGATAGACGGGGCTCGAACCCGCGGTCTCGACCTTGGCAAGGTCGCGCGTTACCAACTACGCCACTATCGCAAATGTCTTGTGAAGAAGTGCGTTCCTCATCGACAAGACATATAATACCAGATATAATTGTAGTTGTCAAATGTTTTTTCGAAAAAATTTGAAAAATTTATAAAAAACATTTTGTACGAATCAAGTGATTTAGGAATGATAGTAACGAAGTACATGTTCCGGATAATACTGATCTCCATAGTCCCATGGACCGGCCGTGTCGTATAGAGGATCTTCTTTGGAACGCTCGGTTTCTCCGCTTGCTATTTCGGCAAAAGCTTTTGAACTTTCTTCAGACCAGGAGGTGATGCCATTTTTTTTCAGATAGTTAAAATAGACATCTGCTCCAAAATTGTATCCCTGAAGAGCAAGTTTGATGTTGGCAATATCATTCGGTCCTGTAACATCTGCTTTGGTCATAGAATATTTCAGTTCCTGAATTCCGCAGGCAATAGAATAATCTACATCTGTGATGCCGTTTGGAGTCTGAGGATATTGTGTGTTATATGCACCTTCAGAGGATTGCATAACGTCTGTTCCCTGACCGGAGCTTTCCTGCATCATAAGAGCCAGAATAAGATCTACATATGCAGACATATCGTATTTTGCAGCAACTTGTTCTACATCGCTGCGATAAGATTCGCAGGCAGAGTTGATCATATGAGTCTGTCTGGAAGTACGGAGTGGTCGTAAAAAAAGAAAGGACAGAGACAGGATTATGATAAGAAACAGTATGAAGCAGAGAAACTGTTTTTGTCGGCGAATCTGATGCCGGCGTTTTATGAGACGCGCTTTTTTGGTAAGGTGCACGCTGTTTGGGTGTTTTTTATGTTTAATCTTTTGTGTCTTCTTCATAGGTATTATTGTAATCGGTAAAGCTGCTTTTGAAAAGAAAGAAATTCTAAGGATTTTCTTAAAATTTCGTGAAAAAACTGTGTAAATTTGAAAGATCCGCATAAACACTGGTATTCCGGGATTTAAACTTTCGATTTTAGCATAAAATTAGCATAAATTTTTAAAAAATCTCTGAAAAAGGGCACTATGAGCACATTATGTTCCTAAAAATTAAAAGTAAATTGAATACCAATTACAGAGAATCCGTTGGGGTTCTCTTTTTTTGTGTAAAAAAATAATTAATAGAAAAAATGACTTTTTTTGACAGGGCCCATCCTAATATCACATATTCTTTATATAAAAATTATTGGTCACCAGATGCAATCTGGTTTTAACACTTGATAAGCGCATTAACTTACCGACAAGAAGAAATGATAGGAGATACGAATATGTCATATTATAAGAGAACAACTGTAGCAGGAAAAACAATAGAAGTTGAGAAATACTATAATAACAATCATAAAAAGAAAGGAATTAAACGAGGAGATAAGGTAAAACCAACGACGGAGGGACAGAAAAAAATCAACAGTAGAAATTCCGAAAGAAAATTGAGACAGTTGCTCAATGCCAATTTTGAGGAAGGGGATATCCATCTCATACTAGATTATATTAGAGTAGAAGGAGAACCTGACCGAACAGCGGAAGAAATGCGACATGATATAGATATATTTCTGCGGGAATGCCGCAAAGAATATAGAAAAGCTGGTTTGGAATTTAGGTATGTCCATGTAATGGAGATTGGAGAAAGGGGAGCAAGACATCACCACTTAGTCGTTAATAGAATAGCTACAGAGATACTGCAAAAATGTTGGAACAAAGCATACAAGAAACAGAATAAAATCAAAGCTTTTAACTTGGACAATTCTGGTAATTATGCTAAATTAGCAAGCTATCTGGTTAAATATACAGATAAACATCGCAAAAAAGAAGATGGAGCATTGCAAAAGAAACGCTGGAATGCAAGCAAAAACCTGAAGAGACCGGAACCAGAAATCAAAGTCATTTCAGAGCGTGACTTTTTTAGAACAGAGCCTAAGCCTATAAAAGGTTATTACGTTGATAAGGACAGTGTGTGCGTTGGAATTCACAGTCCAGAATACTATGGCTATGGTTTCTTACGTTATATTATGGTGCGATTGAATTCGAATAATAAGAAAACACTGAAGTCACAGGAAACAATAGAAGCAGGTGAGCAATATGATAAATGGAAATCTTGAGTTTACAAAAACCGATTTTATGCAGTATCGAGATTTGGAAATCAGTTTGGAGTGGCACATTATACAGTTGCAAGAACTAAAAGAAAATTATAAGATGCGGAAAGTTGATGATGGAATAATGAATATAGCATACATGCAGGAAAATGTGTATGAATGTAATAAAGCATCTTTGGAGAAAAATATAAGTGATCTTACGATGAAACTCTTTGTGATACGTCGAACGATCGCTTGGTGTAAAGAATGCGTTGAAGAGAAAATTTATTTAGCTGTATCCATGGCGGTTATAGATGGTATGCCATATAGAACTATCTCTGATAAAATCAGCTATAGCACACCTCAGGTAAGTCGTTATATTAGTCAGTTCTTTAAAAATTTGGAATGTTATAAAGCATTCCTGAAAGCTAAGGAAGAAGCAGCACAATTATGTTTTTGTATGAAGAAAGAAACAAATGAAACACAATCTGAAAGGCATGAAACATAATGCTATATTATAATATAGATGGACAAAGGAATGTCCGAACATATTTTTTTACATTTCAGTGTTGTCCCGGGATTTACTGCAAATGAATCCCGGGGAAAAAAAAGTGATGTGAAAGAAAAATAAGGAGATGGAGCGATGGAAAAAGTATCAGAAATCTGGAAAGATATTGGGTATAACAGATACACAGCAGCAAGATATGTTATATCAGCAGATGGACGTATAATGAACAAAAATACGGGACATATATTGACCACAAAACATGTATGTGGCCATCGCCGTGTGATATTACAGATTGCTGGCAGCAGACCTAAAAGTTTTTGCGTTGATAAGCTGGTTAAAATGGCTTTTTATGAGGAAAATTTGGCTGTTAAGACAAAGGATAATGATTATAATCGGATTGTGGAAAAATCTGAAGTGTTAAAGATAAAAAATGCAGATGATGATATAGAAGGGGCAGTGAAAAGAATGCTTATGCTTACAATCAACATTAGTTGCTAGTTATGGGAATATGATACCTGAAAAGGCCGTAGTCGCTTGCTAAAAAAGCTGCTTTATGATAATATGAAGAAACAAGAAAACCATTAAGAAGGGAAAAATTTATATGGTTTTGTATCATGGAAGCACATATGATTTTATGGAAATAGATTTGTCAAAGGCACGTAAGGGAAAAGACTTTGGTTTGGGATATTATTTGACAACAAATAAGAAGCAGGCAATCAAATGGGCGACAAGAGGCAAATTGAAAAAGGAAGGTTTTTTATATACATATTCTTTTGACGAAAAAATTCTTAATGGAAATAAATTAAATATAAAAGAACTGACCAGATATAATAAGGAATGGGCAGAGTTTTTGTGTAAATGCAGGTTGGAGAATTATAACAGTGCTCATGATATTATTTATGATAGAATGGCTGATTCAACATTTAAAGTATTATCGAATTATATCGAACGTTATTATTTTGGGGAGATAAATTTAAAAACGTTGTTAGCCATTGCAAGATTTCCGAAATACAGACGATATGATCAATACTGTTTCAAGACAGAGAGAGCAATAGAAAAATTAAGTTTGATAAAAAAAGAAGGTGTTTAAATGAATTATAGTACCAGAAATATCATTAAAACGTATTCTGCCATAACCGGGAATGAAGATGAGAAGCAAATCGTCCGGATTTTATCTAAGTCTCCAACGTTTATGGCGGTAAAAAAGGGAAATCCGGTACTTATGTATGAGGGATACAGTGCCAATCTGATGGAGATAGTGGATGAATTACGACGACAAAATGACTGCCCAGAAGATGTAAAGAAAATAACAGCTGAGAATATTGCAATAGTAAACAGAGCAAGAAAAAATAATACAAGGTCACGGGAACGGATTCAGAAGCCTGTGTTTGGCAGAGTAGTCAGACGAACTAGAAAAACAAAAGTAGCCAAAATGGGAAATATCAAAATAAAAAGAACAGGAATTATGAAACCATAATAAGGCTTATTAGGGCTGTAGTACGAATTAAGAAGTTATATAAGCTATATAAAATCAAATTGCCATTGCATGAATAACATGAATTATGATATACTCACTAAAGAAATTATTTGACATGGTGTTTTGGGTGATAGTATGCTTAAATGCATGAAATAATAGAAAGAGAGTGTGAACAATATGGCTAACATTGGAAGAAAGCTGGGGGTTAATATTTTTACCGTAATGCAGGAATCCGGAATTAGTCGGGAAAAACTGGCAGAACGATTACAGTGTTCATATCGTGAAGTATGCCGGATTTTGGAAGGTAAATTTATGCTTCCGCCACGCAGAATTGCAGAGCTTGCAAGTGCGTTGGGAACAACTAAACATGATCTTTTAAATTTAGAAGCAGATAAGGCAGTTCCAGAATTGGAATATATGAAAGAATTTACTGACTTGGAAAATCTTGATACTGTCTTGGATCTTATAGATGAATATATCGATTTAAAAGAAGCAACAATGTAGGCTGTACGAATTTCGTACAGCTTCTTTTTAAAGGTGGGATTAGTGATGGAATATACTGAAATGGATAAGGTTATTCAAAATATTGTAGATGAAATAAAACAAGAGTGCATTATAGAAAATACAGCAATACGGGATGACATTTTTGGGATTTTGGAAAATCAGTGCACGGTTGTATATTTTCCGATTGAAGACCAGAAAAATCGTGGCTTTCATATAAAAAAAATTGTTCATAATCAATTGGAAGATTTTGTCTATATTAATACAGGAAAGCCAATGGCAGAACAGATTTTTGCCGCCGCACATGAATTGGGTCATATTTTTAAGGTTGCTAATCGAGTCTGGAAAGAGTTAGATGAGAAACGAGAATTAACAGAACAGGATGAGGAAGCAATTACAAATCGTTTTGCAGCGGAACTGTTGATGCCCTATAAAGCATTCAGAAAAAATTTCTTTGCGCATATGAGTGAGTTTGAAATTCCAACCGGAAAGGTGAGAGTGGATGAAGTGGTTCGATTAATGGTTTGCCAGATGAGTGATTTTATGGTTCCTTATGAAGCGGTACGCAGGAGACTTGTGGAAACAAGAATTATGAATGAGCAGTCAGCTGAGAAATTGGAAAACAATAACGAACAGATCGAAACTTTGGTAAAGGCATTTTTAAGTGATCAGAATACGTATCTTGGAAATGGAACAGGGGTTAGGACTATATCTGGTATGCGTACTTTGCTGGAAAAAGCTGAAAAATGCCCGGAGATTGAACCATATTTGATTCAAAAGATAAAAAAGGATTTCAAGGTGAAAGAGGCTGTTGAGAATCATTTGGAAATTCACATAGAAGGAGACTGCTGTGACAATGAATAAACCAGAAGCACTGGTAGATACCTGCTTTTTGCATAAATTCTCAAAAGAAGGAAAAAATATAGAACTTTTGAAAGAAATTCTGCAGAATTTGGACTTCCAACCGGTTATACATCCATATATATGGGAAAATGAACTGGAAATGTATCCTTATACAGAAAAACTGAGAAATGAGGGATTGATTCGTATTGCATCTTATGAGGAATTTTTATTTGATGAAGATGATACAGAATTGTATACACAACAGTTTAGGGAGTTATATAAACATCTGGGTGAATATTATGAAACGACAGATTCGATAAAGAGAGCTGATGATCTTCCAGATAATTGCGATATTTTCAACTATCGGAGGGCAGAGACGAGTATTGGGGATGTACATGTGATTTTAATGGCCGCATATATGGATATTCCTGTTATATTTACAGAGGATGGGGATATATCGGCTTTAAAATCGATTGCGAAAAACAGAATCAGTAATGAAGTTTACCAAATGGAGATATATAACGCTCTTGACGCCTTAGAGTTGATTATCAAACGGCCCGATTGTATTTTTGGTAAAAAAGAAATTGAAAAAATTTTGAATGAAATAAAGGAAAGACCTCACCGTTCCCAATTTAAACAGATGTGGGATACATATCATAGAGATAATAATAAATAAAGTGTGCGGTGGATATTCTCAAATTATACCTGGAGAACCTGATGTGTTGGGTTCTCTTTTTTATGTAAAAAGTAGAATAACGATTGATACTATGATATTTATGGATCATCAAGGGAGCTATGACATCATTGATAGCAGCCACCTGATCTTTGGCCATTTTAAGATTTGTACGCTGTAAAGAAAGAGTCTGTCTGTATTCGTGGTCTGCAATAGCTGCATCATAAAGGAGTTTTGCTTTGTGGCATTTGCCCATATCAGATGAAAGAAGTATAACATAAAGGAAGTCCCCCGAGAATTTGTCAAGGTAAGTTCCCTATTAGACAAAAACGGGAAGTTCGAATAATAATTTACAAACAATTTACGCTTAAAAATCCTTGACAAAATTGCTTTCGGGGGGGGTATTATGAAAATACAGACAACATAACCAGGCGTGGTCTGATCGTGGCGCGGTCAGTTTAAGAAAATCCGGTGAGAATCCGGAACTGTTTTGCTGTGTGAAATATGTACGCGGAAATATTTTAAGTCAGCAGGCTAACTCGTTGTATAGGGCAGAGACTCATCTATAAATGAGCCTCTGTTTTTGTTGTTTAATACAGACTTCATAAGGAGGAGAAAGAAGAAATGAAGAAAAAATATCTTGCATACTGTCTGGCATTATCCATGGCACTGACAGCAGCGGCACCGGTAGCGGCAGCAGAACCAGTGGACATCGTAGTAGAGGACGATAGCGAAGATACGGCGGTTGACTTTGAGGAAAGCAACGAGGAAGCAGAAGTAGCAGCAGAAGAGGTTGAGGAAGCTGTAGATGAAGCAGATACTTCAGATGTTGAAACTGAGGCGGCTGATTTCGGAGATGGAGAGGAAGCTGCACCAGCTGTTGGTGAAGGAGATACAACAGAAGATGGCTGGGTAAAAATGAGTGCATACAGACCGAGTTATGCAGACAGTACTATGGAAGCAAAGTATGATGAGCAGACACAGACATTGTATCTCAGAGTATCTCAGCCGGAAGAAATGCAGGATG
Organism: Blautia sp. 210820-DFI.6.14; assembly: GCF_020558815.1. NCBI lineage: Bacteria > Bacillati > Bacillota > Clostridia > Lachnospirales > Lachnospiraceae > Blautia > Blautia sp. 210820-DFI.6.14. The sequence continues at coordinate 45,045 of NZ_JAJCKS010000012.1, read as the reverse complement.
CAAATAGCAGTGTAACTCCATGGTACAAATATCTGAAGGAAAAAGATCTGGTAACAGAAGTAAAGAAGATTGTGATTGGAGAGGGAATCACGAGGGTTGGTAGTAAAAATTTTACTAAAGTTTCAGGAAGAGATTTTTATGATTCTCTTGAAGAAGTAGTGCTTCCATCAACAGTTACTGAAATCGGAATTCAGGCATTTTCTGCTGCAATGTCTTTAAAAAAAATTAACTTGGAAAATGTAAGTACAATTGGTAAGGCTGCATTTACAAGAACAGCATTGGACAGTGTAACATTTGATGTGGATGAAATCACATTAGGTGGAAACGTATTTGCAGGAAGTTCATTGACATCTTTTAAAGCAAAAAAAGTGACTTTTACTGGTACTGATACATTTTACGACTGCAAATCATTGAAAAACTTTGAAGTTGAAGTCAGTCTTGACGAAGTTCCAGAGGATACATTCATGGATTGTGAGGCATTGACATCTTTTGATTTTAAAAATATCAAGAAATTAGGATTTTTCTCATTTTATTGTGTTAATTTGAAGAACGGATGTTACGACGGTACACGAGAAGAATGGAAAGCGCTTCTGGAAAATCGAGAATGGGGAGAGGCAGGACTTCCGGATGATATAAAGGTTCATTGTAAAGGAGATGCAGTAGAGGTAAAAGATGCCACCTGTACTGAGAATGGATATAAAGAAGTTGGTACATGTGAAGTATGTGGGGCACACTATTCTTATAAAGATGATGAAAACGTCATCCCGGCACTTGGACACGACTACGAAGCAGAATTCACAGTAGACAAAGTAGCTACCTGTACAGAACCAGGTGTGAAGAGCAAACATTGTACAAGATGCGATGCTAAGACAGAGGAGCAGGCGATCCCGGCAGCCGGACATAAATGGAGTGCATGGAAGAAGACAGCAGATGCTACTGTCAATGCACTGGAACAGCAGGTAAGAAAATGCAGCGTATGCGGTAAAGAAGAGGCACAGACTGTTGGAACAAAACTGGCTCCGAAGATGGCTGTAAATGCAACTACAGTTACCCTGAAAGTAAAACAGTCTACTAACGGACTGAAAGTTACCGGTCTTGCAACGGGAGATTCTGTAAAATCCTGGAAATCCTCTAATACAAAGGTATTTACAGTAAGCGGCAAAGCAAATGGAACCTGCAAGATTACAGGAAAGAAAAAAGGCACAGCCAAACTGGAGATCACACTTGCAAGCGGATTGAAGAAAACGGTCAGAGTAAAAGTACAGAAAACAGCGGTAAAGACGACAAAGATCAGCGGACTGAAAAAGAGCGTTGCATTAAAGAAGGGTAAGAAAACAACGCTGAAACCGGTAATTACTCCGTTTACATCTCGTGAGAAAGTAACTTACAGAAGTTCTAATAAGAAAGTTGCAACTGTATCTTCCAAGGGTGTTGTAACAGCTAAGAAAAAAGGAACTGCAAAGATCACAGTGAGATCCGGTAAGAAATCTTACACTGTAAAAGTTACAGTAAAATAAGATACCAGTGGACAGAAGCCTGAATCTACAGGTATTGCAAGAAACAAGATAACCGATAAAAGGTCGGATCCCAGAAAGGGTCCGGCCTTTTCTTCAAAGAGAGGAGTGAGCAGGTGAAGAAAAAAGAGATACTGAGGCGGCTGTCAGCCGTATGCATGTCAATAGTGATGAGTATATCCCTTCTGACATCCAGTGTCTATGCATCCGAAGAATTGGTTGCTGATGGTGTAGATCTGGATATCGCAGATGAGGACGATGATTCATCCGATGTGGAAATCACAGAAGAAGATACAGAGGATGAATCCGAAGAACAGTCAGATGCTGACTTAGATGAGACAGATACCGAAGCTGCATTCAGTGACGGAACAGATGATACCGTGGAGTTTTCAGCCGGAGATGCTATGGGAGACACAGAACCGGCGAAAGATGCCACTGTCCATATGACTATCGGTATCCGTGGAAGCCTGGCAAAGGCAAAAGACGGCAGTGTGATGGCAGAACGTGAGGTCACTGTAAAGGATCTGAATAGTGACGGAATCCTGACGTATGATGAAGCCCTGACGGCAGTACATGACCAGTACTATGAGGGCGGAAGTACAGGATATGAGACAGGGACAGCAGAGGATACCGGCATTCCGTATATTGAAAAATTCTGGGGAATCTCCGAGGATGCTTATGGCTGGTGGAAAGACGATGAGCCGTGTACAGACCTTGAGGAAGCTGTTCATGCAGGCGATGAGCTGACAGCTTTTGTCTATAAGGATACAGAGAAACACAGTGATGGCTATACAAAGTTTGCCAAGGATGCCTATACGATTCCGGTCGGAACATCCCAACCTCTGAAGTGTTACAAGTCAGCCTATGAAGACATCCTGGATGAGTATCAGTTTAGTTTGTTTCAGGGTGGAAAGATCACGGTTTACGACAGTAGCTTTCGCCCCCTTCCGGAAGATGAATATACAGTAACGGTGAAAGACAGCGTGGTTGTCAGCTATCGACTTAACATTCAGAATACAGGAAGTTATTATCTGACAGTGGAATCCGGAGAAAAAGAGAATATCGTTCCTTCAGCAGTGAAGGTAACGGTATGTGTGAAGCCTTCCTTTTCAAATCTTAAGTTCTATAATTCTGAGGAAGAATATAAGAATGGGGAAGCCCCTCTGGAAATGACTCCGGAATTTCAGGAGGATGTGTACAATGGGTATTCTATAGAAGCTCCAGACTATATGGATCATTTTTACACGATCGCGACACTTTCAGAAGCGGCAGAGGCTAGTGGAAATTATGACACAGTTATGTGCACGAATCGAACTGGCGGAACGACGGGAGTCGGTGTGAAGGATGGAAGAGCAACACCAGATACGTATGTCCTTTCCGGTGGGGAGATGCAGCTGAGCTTTTATAATGATTCTTCGGTCGTGTACCGGATCAAAGTAAAGCAGCACGCTACTCTGAAAGGTCTGGAAGTGGATGGGCTGATGGACCAGGCGTTTGACCGGAATCAGAAGACTTACCATGCCTATGTGGAGAAGGGTGCAGAGAGTGTCAGGATCACTCCTTCTGCTTATCTGAACAGCTATACGATCCGGATAAACGGAACAGAAGTAAAGAGTGGCGAAGGATATGACCTTCCATGCGTCTGGGATGAGGACGGAAAGATGACTGCAGAAGTGGAAGTCAGTGCAGAAGACAGGATCGCTTCTGTCTACAGCATTCAGCTGGATCGTTCGCCAGGTGAAAGCACACCGGTGATCCTGAGGCAGCCGGAGGGTGCAGAGTATATCGTGGGAGATACGGCAAAAGCCCTGATGGTGAAAGCCAGTGCATCGGGAACTCTTTCCTATCAGTGGTATGTGAATAGGACAGATGCAGCTTTCGGTGGGACAGTTATAGAGGGAGCAGACCAGGCATCTTATACGCCATTAGCGGATCACGCAGGAGAGGACTGGTATTATTGTGTGGTAACGAGCACGGACCAGACCGGTTCCTATCAGGCAGTGTCTGCGACTGCCCGTGTCCAGACGGAAGAAGCACCGACCGTGACAGCTTCCTTTGTGGATGCAGGAGGGGCGATGCCGGAGAACGGGCATACCTATGACTGGGATAAAGGCTTTTATTATTCGCTGAATGAGCAGGCGGCACCGATTCAGGTAGAGGCAAAAGCATCGGCAGAAGGCGGTGAATTTTCCTATCACTGGGAGGAAATCAGCACTGCCTATAGTGGACAGTATGGAGGAGATGGGTATAAAAAACAGGCGTCTTATGTTCCATCAACGGATCTGCAGGCTGTGAATGATAAGGGTAGGTATTATGCCTGTGAGGTGCAGTACACCTACCGGGGACATGAATACAGGACCTGGGCGACAACCGGGGAAAAATATACGGTGACAGAAGGGGAAGATGCCGGTAAGACCTATGATGTTATTGGGGTCTATGTGTTTGTCGGAGTAGACGAACCGATCATACCGAAGATCTCGAAACAGCCACAGAGTGCCGTGTACAAGATCAATCAGTCGATCAAAGCCCTGTATGTGAATACATATATAGAAAGCCCGGATGAGTGGTTGCCGTGGATTAGTTATATCTCCTGCCAGTGGTATGTGAATGACAAGAAGTCACAGGAAGGGGCAAAGCCGGTTGAAAGAGGTATGAGTCCGGGTGGAGACTATCTCTATATTGAAAATTCAGGCGAGCAGGATTCCAAGACCCCTGGCAGCAAGTACTATTACTGCGTGGTGACCAGTTCCGTGCAGGGCTACACAGCCAGTGTGACCAGCAACTTTGCCCGGATTGTGGTACGGCGTAGCGACAGCCAGCTGCGGAATCTGTTCAGCGGTTCCGGCACGCAGGAGGATCCATACCTCATTAAGGATGCTTCTGATTACCAGAAACTCTATGAGGCAGTCGCACAGGGAGAGGCTTTTGAGGGCTGTTACTTCCGTCAGGAAGCGGACATCACACTCCCGGAAGACTGGAAGCCGATCGGCGTGACAAAGGATGGCACGGCAAACCTTCAGAACGGAAACAATCTCTATGCATTCAGTGGTATCCTGGATGGAAATAATAAAACGCTTACCATTCCGGAAGGTGGACGGCCGCTCCTGGGATATGTGCAGGATACCGAAGTGCGGAACCTGAACATCTACGGAAAGAAGATTGCCGGGTATGGCCTGGTCAACAACTTTGAGGGGGTGGGGCTTTCCGGCAGTGCCACAATCATTGATAACGTAACATTAAAGAGCGGTTCCAGTACGCTGAAAGCCGGACTGATCGGAGCCAACAAGACGGCAAGCCCGTATGCGGGAGTCTCTTCCGGGTTTGTGGCAACGATCCGCAACTGCACAATCGAGAAAGATGTCATCATCGGTTACAACAAAGATCAGGACAGGATCGGTTCGATCGCAGGCCGTATGCAGGGAACGATTGAGAATTGTGTGAGCTATGCGACGGTCTACGGCACGGATTATGTCGGAGGCATCAGCGGTACCCGTGACAATGCGATGGGCGAATGCGCAGTCACCGGCTGTGAATTCTACGGAACTGTGGAAGCATCCGGACAGCACGCAGGCGGTATCGTTGGCGGAGGTTACGGTGATGATGGATCCGCACCGAATGGAAGAAGGATCACAATCAAAGGATGCTCTGTGACAGGAAGCATCACAGGTATGGACAAGGTCGGTGGCATCCTTGGTGCAGATACTTACATCGTCCAGTCCTGGAATAACTGTGTTTATTCCCTGAAGGGCAATTCGTTTACAGGAACGGTGAAGGCGACCGGAGAAAAAGCGTCCTATATTGGCGGCATCATCGGTTATTATGCCAGCCTGAACCGGATCGATGATATCTCCAACAACTATTATAAAGAGGGATGCGGCGCAGAGAAGGGCATCGGCTTTGTGCGGTATGTGGATACGAACTGCACAGAGCATGAGTCCTCCAGCGGTGCAGTCTATATGAACACGGAAAAGGATGTCTCCGGCTGCCCGCCTGTTACCGGATGCAGCTGGCAGATCGGTTATAACCGTACCGATGACCCGCTCGGGGCTGACGCTGGGAAGCTCACCACAACAAACGAGATAAAACCATACGAGGAGTCTGTTGAGATCTCCGGAACCTACCGGACGGAGTATGAGCCGGGCGAGGACCTGGACCTGACCGGAATGATCATCAAGGTCCGCATGAATGTGGGAAGCGAGAAGACCGTTTCTCTGTCTGATGTAAAGATCGAGGGATACAACAAAGACCGCCGCGGGGAGCAGAAAGTAAGGATCGTCTGCGGCGCGGCATATGCGGAGATCACAGTGAAGGTCCTGAAAAAAGATCCGGAAGATATCCATGTGTATTTTTCTCTTCTTGGTGATAAGAAGCACGACAGTGATGCGGATAAAGAGTACCACAGTCTCCACGCAGGCAACCTTGAGACCTGGATTCCAAATGCGGAGTATGAAGTCGGCGGCAATGCAACGGTGTTGGATGTGTTTGAGGAAGTCCTGACAAAATACGGATACAGCTGGGACAATACAAAAGGCAATTATATTGCCGGCATTACAAAACCGGATGGAACGAGCCTTGCCGAAGTCGATAACGGAGCGAACAGCGGCTGGATGTATACGCTGAACGGGATCCATTCTGACCTGAGTGTGACCGAACAGTATCTGGAAGACGGGGATATCATCGTGTTCCATTATACAGATAATTATCAGCAGGAACATGACCATATATGGGGCAGTACATGGAGCTCTAATGCAGATGCGCACTGGCATGAGTGTACCTATCAGTGGAGTAAATGCGACATCACAGATAACACTAAAAAGAATGGTTATGCGGCACATACCTTCGATGCAGGAAAAGTGACAAAGACGGCGACCTGCAGGGAAGCGGGAGAGAAGACCTATACCTGTACCGTCTGCGGCTATCAGAAGAAAGTGAAATACACAGCAGACCATAATTATGTATGGAAGACAATTTCCAAAGCAACTGTATTTGCACCTGAGAAACAGCAGGGTAAATGCTCTGTATGTGGTGCAGTTGTAAGCAGAGATAATGGAAACAGGCTTACTGCGACGATCAGACTGAATACAAGATTGATCACTCTTCAGAAGAACCAGAAGACCAATAAGATCAGAGTGACCATGGCAAACGGAGATTCCGTAAGATCCTGGACATCCAGCAATAAGAAGATCGTAACTGTTGATAAGAAAGGCATGATCAAAGCCGGCAAGAAGACAGGAACAGCCAGGATCACAGTAACTCTCAAGAGCGGTAAGAAAGCAAATCTGAAAGTTAAAGTTCAGACTTCCAAGGTAAAGACGACCAAGATCAGCGGTCTCAAGAAGAATGTAATTCTGAAGAAAGGCCAGAAACTGGCACTGAAACCAGTGATCAGCCCGCTTACTTCTCAGGAGAAAGTAATTTACACTTCTTCCAACAAGAAAGTGGCGACCGTAAGTAAGCGTGGTACTATTACAGCAAAAAAGAAAGGAACAGTTAAGATCACAGTAAGATCTGGTAGAAAATCTTACGTGGTCAAAGTAAAAGTAAGATAAAGATATGCGGACATTTGATATGCGGACTTATACAAAGCTGATGGCGGATCAGCACAGGAATGAACTGGTTCAGATGATCCCGGAACGGTATAATTCGATTGGTGATGGCTGTTTCAAAAATAACGGGAAGATGAAGGAAGTGCGCCTTCCACTTGGTTGTAAGATCATTGGAAGAGAAGCTTTTTATGGTTGCCATTTGCGTAAGCCGGTCGTCTTTCCGGATACCCTCACAGAGATACGGACAAGGGCATTCGCTGAGAACTGCAATCTCTCACAGGTAAGCTTTCCAGCTTCCTTACAGAAACTTGGAGAGCAGTGTTACAAAAACTGTAATAACTTGAAGGCAGTAAGATTTGCACCTGATTCCAGATGCACAGAAATCCCGGAAGAAGCCTTTGCGGGCTGTGTGAAGCTGAGTGAACTGACACTTCCGGTGGGAACAGAGATAATAGAAAAACGAGCTTTTTATAAGTGTAAAGAACTAAAAAAGGTTCAGCTTCCAGAGTCACTTCTTCGAATCGGAGAGCAGGCATTTTACTTCTGTGGAATAGAAGAACTAGAGTTACCGGAAGGCTTGCAGGAATTGGGCGATAAGGCATTCTTCAAGTGCAATGGCCTGAGAAATGTCTTTGTCCCCAGAAGCGTGCGCAAGATCGGAGAAGGCGTATTCCACGGCTGCAACCGCTTGGAGTATCTGGAGATCCACCATAATCCGGAAGAAATCGGCCCTGGAATTGTAAATAAAAACTGTACAGTCCGCTGCCTAAAAGGAAGCAAGATGGACACGTACTGCAAAGAAAATGAATTGCACACAGAATATATAGACGAAGGATGACCAAGTTGCTGTGAACGGAGCGAACAGTAACGACTATGTAAACAGCAAGTCCCGCATATATCAGCGTTGTTTGATATATACGGGATTTTGTGTTAGGTAGATATTCTTTTGAATAATGCTCATTTTGTTCTATTCTTTATTTTCGCTATTAGCACACAAAGGTTGAACTTTTAGCAAGTTAAAATGGAGAAAAATTTCTCATTTTAACTTGTACCAAATCTTGACATAGGATCAGTGACAAAATTGAGGAGGAGTGGGAAAAGTCAACTTTTGAGCCGGCAGAAGTTGCACGCCTCTTAGGAAACAGTCTGCTCTATTGGAATTAAAAGTTATAATTCTGAGGTAATAGTTGATATTTTTAAACATACAAGTTTTTAAAATAGTGATATCTAATGTAAAAATGGATGGTTTTCATATAAAAATGGGATTTTTCTGGATAATAGTTGAGATCAACTTTTATAGGAACTGGTTATTCATAAAAGTTGATATTTAAAAGATCTGTTTATCGAAATAAACGCTCTATAAAAATATGAGCCCAAAGCTCCCCTCCAGTAAGAAAGACTTGATCCGATTTATGTCACAAATGACATAATTAAAAGCCGATTATGTCGTATGTGGCATAATTAAGATAAAGTTATTCCGTAAGTGACATAAATAAAAAGTGATTATGTCATATGTGGCATAACTAAGGGCGCGGCAGCAGGTGTGACCGACATATATTTCGGGCACAAAACGGTTTTGGCGTGATATTGGTAGGTTTTGAGGTGATTTTTAGGGGGTTTGATAGATATGGAAAAGAGACCCGGGGAGTGGGTCTCTTTCTGTGGAGAGATTATTCAGTTGTTTGTTCTTCTTTCTTCTGTGCGGTTTCTCTTTCTCGTTTTAAATTTTCGAAATATTCGTCAATTTCTTTCCTGTCCTTACATAGATTACACACTGCCTGAAAATATAAAGCGGTGCATAAATCGCTGCCGCTGTAAGCGGGTATGTTTTTTCTGTATAAATCGTCGATGTAATGGTAGCCCAGTTTGTATTTATGCTGAAGATATGCTAGGTCAATCTTTTTACCGTCATCCGGCTTTTCTAGGGTGAGCAGGCACTTGTCAATATTTTTCTTGCACTCATCCTCCGGAAGAAGATCTTTTGACTGGAGTAATAGGTCCTTCAATTCGCCCGGATCCATAGTTATTCCGTACCATTCCCTGAGCCCGTCTACAACATAATTAACCGTGCAGCCTTGGTTTAAATGTTCGATGGCCTTGTGAATAGCTGCGACTCGGTTACCATAATCTAGTTCCTCCAAATCATGCTGGAATTTTTTAACTATTTCTCGTATATCTATGTCTGATTTTACACAATAAGCCAGTTCCTCAGCCGTTTTTTCTTTACTTTCATTCATTTTTTATTTTCCTCTCTTTTCCAAAGTACGTCTCCACAGCGGAGCATGTCGGCTACCGGATCATGCGCTTTTGGGTTATTTACAAGATTAAAGTTGTATTCAATGATAGTCAGAGTGCCGGCATTATATATATCATTATATTTTTTCTCGATGCCTTGACGCTGCCGGTAAATCGGGACGTGAGCGTCATCGCCGTAATCACTACAGGTCAATACAGCCAACGAAATATCCGCTAAACCCGTCTTGTATCGGACAATCTGCATTACATAATCGCCGTACAGATTGACTAATTCCGGTATGAGAGAGTTTAAAACATAATGCTTATCATTTCTTTTCCAGAGTATGTTTCCTTTACGGATTGCGTGAGCCTGGGAGTGATGTACTTCAGGATTAGCTATTATACTGTATTGATACTCCATGATCGACAATGTAGCGTCTCCGTATTGATCGTTATATTTTTCCAACAGCCGCTGTCTCTGGTTAAAAATCGACATATGAGCGGATACGTCATAGTTATCGGCAACTAATATTGCCAGGGTAATATAAGACTCGTCAGACTCATATTGATTGATCTGGATTACATAATCCCCATATAATTTTACAAGGTCCGGAATCAGTGCGTCTATGATACCCTGAGTGGGAATACCGGCAGCGAGTCGTTCATAGATTTTACGATTTCTCTTGATAAATTCGTTGGAAATTTTGATGAGCTCCAAGATATCCGCTACTTCATAATTTTTTTTGCTTTTCATTTTGTTGTCACCTCACGGCCTAGGTACCAGTCAAAAAATCCTTCATCTACCAGTTTTTTATACATGTCCTCAGGTTCGGTTTTCCTGACAGAGTAGATATAACATGCATTCAACATGAACCGGAGCTGTGCGTAACTCTGCAGATAGCCGACGTTGTAACCGTGATCCCAGGCACGCTGAAAGATTTTCCATGGCTCACTCATCATCGTCAGCCACTTCGTCCAAAGTGGCGAATATCCGTTTAGAAACGCTGTCCGTGAGAATATCGCGGCAGCCCCGGAATCCCTCCCAGAACGCATTCATCTCTACAGCATCAATGACATGCATAATAACCTCCTCTGTATGAGGGAAACCTGGAGCCTGCTCCGTAAAGAGCTTAATGATCGCGCCAATATAACGTTTTAGATCATAGGATCGGTTCTGGCGACAATAGTAGTCGTATACGGCTACCATCAGGTCTACATTGCAGCTGTCACGGATTGGATCCATGTAAATCGGTATAGAGTAGCCGTGATTTGCCTGTCCTGGATTGTTTATTTGTTTGTTCATATTGCACAATACCTCGCTTTCTTATTTTTATAACAAAAGAGTATCACAAAAATCTTTGAAAGTGCAGTGTTTGCAATGAATTTCGTTATTTTCAGCGGTTTGTATTTTGCGAATAGATTTACGAACACTTATTTTTTATTTAGAAAACTAAATATTTGATTGTACAAAATGACGAAAAATAAAATGATGGATTTTTGTGAATGTTGTAATAAAATGTGGTAGTGTTGGATAGGGGAAATTGTGCAAGATTTTGGGAAAGTGTTCTTATAACTTTTTTTCTTTAATTTTCTGAAAACAGAAGGAATAGTTACAGTTATCACAAAAAAAGCTTTGGTTATTACGCCAATAGACATTTGCGAACACGTGATCTAAAATAAAACTACAAACAAGACATCGTACCTCCGGCACCCGTCCAGTTGGAGGGCTTCAATAAATTGTGCTTCATAATTTTTTTTTCCATCAAAACGCCCCGATATTTTCTCCTTTCATCAAACGGGGCGTTTTTGATTGGATGAAACGGGCAGCGGCGGCGGGAACTATACCTGTAATGTCGCAAGTTTTTACATTTTTTCCTGGCTCATAATTTTCAAACTTGCCATTAAAACCCCGCTAGTAAGAAAAACCACCAGAACACTAAAAACCGCTAATTTATCTATGAACTGGTATTTTCGTGGGAAAATCTTTCCCATGAAAACTTTAACTAATTAAAGCAAGTATTCACGTTTTGAAGATAATTAATTATATTGTCTGATAATATAAAAAGTACACCCTTAATTATATAGCATATACAATTAATTGTTCCTAAGTTATTTTTTGGTGTGACATTTGTCTATATATATAAGGGAAAATGTCACGTGAAAGTAAAAACGTTTAAAAATAAAGATTTTTAATTAGATTATGGATTTGTAAAGGTTCTTGTTTTTGCATACTAGCGGGTTTTGAATTGGTAATTTTACAAGTTTATAAATAATTGTGCGATTTGTACAATTATAAGCGAGAAATAAGTTTAAAACTATACAACTAATATATAACCGTACTCTATATATATTAAGAGTCTGGTTATACATTAGAACAACCTGTACCAATATTAAAAACCTGTAACATTACAGATATAGTTCCCCGGCGGAGCGCCAAAAAGAAGGGTTCATGAATGAGAAGCTTCTATATTATAGAGGATATGCAGGTAACGTCCGTTACAGCCAGGATGACAACTGTTATTACGGCATCGTCCGGAATATCAAAGGTCTGGTGAGTTATGAGAGTGTTACCCAGAAAAATTAGAAATAGATTTTCAGGAGGTTGTCGATGATTACATAGCATATTTGAAAAGTTTGCAATAGCTATAATATTCGTAAAAGTCCATTTCTCTTATAATAGGAAGAAACGGCCGGATGGGTACTCTACAATACATACCGCAACAACCCAGAGTACCGCCGATCACACATATTAGGAGGACCTATAAGTCAAAATCTTAAAAACAAAAATACATACTATTATGCCGATGTTAATAATACGTCTGCACAAATTGAAAAGTTCCGTATCATGGGAGCGGAGGACTACCAGATCATCACAGATCCCGTCCACGCGCGGCTGCCCAGAAGAGAAAATTATCAGAGACTAAAAAATGAAATACTGCAACCAGGAGACACCCTCATAATTTGCAGTCTCTCCGTGCTGGGCAGCAAATACGCCGCCCGTCCGGAACTGATACACTACCGGGATCATCATATCAGAGTCAAGATCCTGGACATGCCGGCAACCATGCAGGATTTTTCAGAGGGTCAGGAGCAAACTTACGACACTGTCACGGATATCATCATACAGACGTTGACTACTATGATAAGACAAGAACAGCTCCGAATTAAACGCCAGCAGCGGCGAGGGATAGAAACCCTGAAAGAATCCACTGCCTGGGAGGACTACGGCAGACCGTCCATTACTCTACCAGACAATTACATAGAGGTCATGGACCGATGGCTGAACGGTAAAATTACGGCTAATGCTGCTATGGGGCTGATGGGACTGAGAAGAACGACGTTCTACAAATTAGCTAAACTGTATAAGGAAGGAGACCTGATTGTATGAAAAAACGAGAAATTACCTATTATATGTTATCAGAGTACCCGGTGACGATAATTGAAGATACGGAGGAAGGCGGCTTTACAATCACCCTCCCTGACTGTCCAGGTTGCATTACATGCTGTCAGCGTTGGGAGGATATTCCGGCGACAATAGAAGATGCACAAAAGGAATGGATGGAGGCGGTTACGGAAAACGCGACACCGCCGACAGAAGAGGCTTCGGAGAAGGATCTGGATTACTATATGAACCTGTCCTACAACATAGACGTGATTAGCCACGATGAGAGCGGCTACACCGTCGGAATTCGGGAACTCCCATGGATCACCGCGATTAATGAGAGCATGGATATAGCACTGGAATTACTGGACTGTAATAAGGATTCCTGGTTGGAAGAGGCAATCAAGAGCGGCGTTCCAATCCCGGAACCACCACGAGATGATAGATATGATCTGCCTGCAGAAATTTCTGACGCGATTGACAGGGGAAATTATCTATTAAAACAGGCAGAAGAAAATGCTGAGCGAGTAAAAGAATTCTTCTATGCTGTAATAGTCTCAAGCAATGACACGGATCATTCAATCAGTATGAATTTACGGCATAGAGTATATAGAGCGACTAGAATCCCAAAAGGAAAATACACAGAATATAACAAAGAAGAAATACAGGAATTATACAGGGAGATTATAGAAGAAGCAGAGTAAGACTAAGTAGAGGGGCGGCAGTAGCTGCCCCTTAAAATTTATCCCGCCCAAATACTGGTTCCGGAATCGGCCTACCGTCTGCCTGAGCTGTCTCCATCCATTCCCTCATCACAATTTTTACATTTTCGTAAGCCTCGTTCGGACTCTCACCGTCCGCCATACAACCAGGCAGATCCGGCACAGTCACAACATAATGTTTTTCTTCAGCAGAATATTTTAACAAAATACAATAATTCAAATAAAATCCCTCCTATTATATAGTGATTTTATTATACCACGGAATCAAATTGTTATATATCGTAATCTAAATAAAATATTTAGAAAAATGAATATTTGTGAGATAAATGGAGAAAAACGTAGAAATGCAAAGAAAAAATTGCTATCTATCGACCAGAAATAACATATTAATACCGACAATAGAAATATTTTAGAAATTGGAGGTATTGATATGAAAAATAACGAAGTGCCCTTATGGTTACGCTACGCGTTGACCCTGTCAGAAGCGTCGCAGTATTTTAACATTGGCGAAAGAAAGCTGCAGCAGATCGCCGACGAAAACAGAGATACCGGATTTGTAATTTACAATGGTGTCAAATTGTTATTCAAACGTGAAAAATTTTCTGAATGGCTGAATGAAACGAATGCGATTTGACGATGACAAAAGGGCACTGAACATGATAAAATGAAATCGTGCTCAATGCCCTTTTTCATTCTAAAAAATGATAAGGGTGATTTGATATGAAAAATGATAACACAAAAAACGTAAAAAGAAAAGATAAAAAAGGTCGAGTTTTAAGAACCGGTGAAACACAGCAGCCTGACGGCAGATACCGTTACAGCTACACTGTCAATGGGAAACAAAAATCAGTCTATTCCTGGAGGCTAGAAAAGACGGATCGGCTTCCTACCGGAAAAAGAGAATGCGTGTCTCTCCGAGAACAGGAGCTGGAGATTCACAAATTTATCAATGCAAATGTCAACGCGAATAACATGACTGTTGAGCAACTGGTAGAGAATTATCTGAAAATCAGGAAATCGAGTGTCAAGCGCAGCACTGCAAAAAATCATAAATATGCTTTAAAGTTACTGAAAAAGAATCCAGCATTTTGTAAAAAGAAAATTGTCGATATTCAGATTACAGATGCCAAAAATTTTTTTATCGATTTCGCTGAAAACGGTGCCACCTACAGTAATCTTTTGATGGTTAAAGGTATTGTCTTCCCAGCATTTAGGAATGCTTATGAGGATCGGTTGATTATGACAAATCCGATGGCTTTTAGTTTTTCAAAATTAATTAAGGGAACATTGGGAGAAACACCATCATTGACAGAGGAGCAGATGAATAAATTTCTTGATTTTATCAAAAATGATAGCCTTTTAGGTCGTTATTATAGTCCTATATACATATTGTTTCACACCGGACTTCGTATTTCTGAGTTGTGTGGACTTGTTTTGCAGGATGTCGATTTTCGAAAAAAGACAATAACGATTTCTCATCAGCTGGTTACTGCTCCGGGTGGGAGTGACGATTATATCGACACTCCAAAGACAGAACGTGGAAAAAGAGTTTTACCGCTGACTGATGATGTAGCGGATCATCTAAAAGCACTTCAAGTTCTGGTGATGAAGAGGAGAATACAGCCTGTTGTCGAGGGATACAGTGGATTTTTCTTTGTAACTAAAAATGGAAAACGTCCGACCAATGGAAGTGATTGGTCATCGATATTTAAAAATCTGGAACATAAGTTCCGGAAGCAAAATCCTGATTATGAAATTCCGCACATTACACCTCATGGTCGAGTTATAATAAGGACAAGTTAGAAAACTCCAGTAAATACAAGGGGTTGCACTAATTTAGTCCTTATTTTTAACTCCCTGAAAAAGGGAAAAATAAGACAGCGCTGTCATTCCAGAATATGAATTATTACAGATCCAGACTGGAAATGGATTTGTGTAAGACAAGAGTAAAAACAACAGAATTATTGTAATTATAGGACTGAATTAGCTCGCACGGAATATAGATTCCGGTTGTCTAATTCAGTCCTCTTTTTGATTGACGACGATGAAAGGTGATGAAAAATGGCTAGAATTATTTCTATTGTAAACCAAAAAGGGGGAACTGGAAAGTCCGCATGTACAGCTAATTTAGCAGTAGGATTAGCACAAAAGAATATGAAAGTGTTAATCGTTGATGCCGATCCACAGTCTGATGTATCTGCAGGATTTGGATATCGTGATTGTGATGAAAGTAATGAAACACTTACAGCTCTTATGGATACAGTAATGAAAGATGAAGATATTCCTTCAGACTGTTATATCAGGCATCAGGCAGAAGGAATAGACATTATCTGTTCTAACATTGGACTGGCAGGTACGGAAGCACAGTTGGTAAATGCAATGAGCAGGGAATATGTATTGAAACAGATTTTATATGGTATCAAGGATCAATATGATGCAATTATCATTGATTGTATGCCATCATTGGGAATGATCACAATCAATGCACTGGCTGCATCAGATGAAGTACTAATTCCGGTTGAAGCGTCTTACCTGCCAATCAAAGGATTGCAGCAGTTATTAAAAACAATCGGTAAGGTCCGTAAGCAAATCAATCCGAAGCTGCAAGTCGGTGGAATTCTGTTTACGATGGTCGATGCTCATACGAATGATGCCAGGAATAATATGGAACTTCTCAGAAATGTATATGGAAGTCAAATTCATATCTTCGATAATTATATTCCATTTTCTGTAAGAATGAAGGAAGCAGTCAGAGAAGGACAGAGTATTTTCTCTTATGATCCGAAAGGCAAAGCTACAGAAGCTTATCGGAGAGTGACGGAGGAGGTGCTGAAAGATGCCATCTAAAAAAAGAGCAACTCCCGTTTCCTTACAGCCGCTTGATGCATTGTTTGGAACAAACGAAGAGACAACCAATGGAATTAGTGAGATAGCAATAGGAAGTCTTCATCCATTTACGAATCACCCGTTTCAAGTAAGAGATGATAAGAAAATGGAAGAATTAGCGGAAAGTATTACACAATATGGCGTGTTGGTTCCTGGTATTGTGCGGTTGAGAGAGTCCGGTGGTTATGAGCTGGTAGCTGGTCATCGGCGAAAACGAGCATGTGAACTTTCTGGACTAGAGAAAATGCCGGTTATCATCAAAGATCTTACAGATGATGAAGCGACGGTGATTATGGTAGATTCCAACATTCAACGAGAAGAGCTGCTGATCAGCGAAAAGGCATTTGCTTATAAAATGAAATATGAGGCGTTAAAGCGTCAGGGAAAACGATCTGATTTAACTTCTTGCCAAGTTGGCAAGAAGTTGGCGGCAGAAGAAGTCAGTCAGAATACAGGAGATAGTTCCAGACAGATTCTTCGATATATTCATCTGACAGAGTTAGTAGCAGAGCTATTAGAATTGGCAGACGAGAAGAAGCTTCCCTTTAACACAGCTGTTGAACTTTCTTATTTGAGAACTGAAGAGCAGCAGATATTATTTCAGTATATGAGTAATCACAATATGGTACCGTCCATGAAGCAGGCAAAGGAATTGAAGCAGATTTCAAAAGAGCAGATGTTGACGTATTCAGAGATTGACCAGATTTGCATGAATGAAAGTACTGAAAAAGTTCAGGTGCAGATTCCGGCGAAGAAATTGAAACAATATTTTCCAGAGACATATACAAAGGATCAGATGGAAGAAATTATATTTATGCTTCTGGCATCGTGGGCAGAAAGAGAGGGGAAAGAATGAGCAATGAAGATACGGCAAGTAGAATACAAGTTTATCTGAAGAAGATAGAAAAGATACGTGTTAAACGGATGAAAAGAGAGAAGTTTAAACATTTGTTGAAAACATTAGGATTATCAACAGGAAGGAAGTGAAAGTATGGCTTTAAAGATTGTACGAAGATATGATGCGAACGGAAGGGAGCTTACTGAGAAAGATATGGAAACCTTTCGATTGGATTCTCCTGTGGTTAGAAAAATATTGGCAAATCTTAATCGGGAGGTGGCGGAAGGAATCAGAGAGAGGGAGAAAAAAGGTGACGATTGAAGACGTAATTAAAAAATCAATATTGCCACTGGCATTTATGCTATTCTGGTTCTGGATGGTATCCACCATCATGAAAGTCAGTGGACAGACAGACTTGTTCTGGTGGATATTTCTTTCCGGACTTCCATTTGGAATACATAAAATGCGGCTGATCCTGATTCCAAAAGGAATGGATATAACAGCAACACTTGGGATGGCTGCATTAAGTGTCATCATTGGAGCTTTGATTGGAAGTATCATGATTCCAGTGTATGTAATCCGTGCGGTATACGTTTTCTTACGATATATCATCGGAAAATAATTGAATATTTGATAAGAGGCAGGCTTGCGAAAATAAAATCGTAAGCTTGCCTCTTTTTTTGTACCAAAAATCAGGCAATTCAGGGGAAATCCCTTTTGCAAATATATATTTTTGGAGGATTTTTAAGATGAGAGAGCGAATTGAAAGTAAGCATGTAACAAAGGAAATCAAAAGTCAGATGCCAGTAATCCCGGTGGAAATTGTTAAAGAAAGAGGCTGTACGTTCTGCCCGTATTATCTGGGCAATTATGAGAAACAGCCACGCTGTATGATGAAAACCTGTGCCTGGGATGATGAAAATGAACGTTTCCATCCAATTCTTCGTAAACTGATCCCATTTTACAAAGAGAAGATGGAAAAAGCAGAAGAAAAATTCCTAGCAATGAAAAAGATTTACACAACGCTGTTAGGAATGTTTGACGATGAAATGAAGCAGGAAGAGTTGGAAAAAGATGAATGTTACGGATGTGCCTATGGAAAATGTGGACCATGTATCGGTATCTGTTACAAATCAATGAAAGCATAGGAGGGTTAAGCCAATGAATACAACAATTATTTCCGGGCGATTGGTAAGAAATCCCGGATACAACGAAGTGGAGAATGAAAAAGGACTTCATAAGATTGCCAAGTTTGTTCTGGCAGTCAGAAGAAATTATTCTGATGAAGTCAGTTTCATTCCGGTAAAGGCTTTTGCAAAGAAAGCAGAATTTGCCAGAGATTATCTGATGCAGGGAACGAAGGTCATGGTGGAAGGCGAGATTGTCACGGGTAATTATGAAGATAAAGATACCGGGAAAAAGATCTATACCACCGAAGTGTATGCAAACCGGATTGAATTTGCAGGTGCAAAAATGGTTGACAGACCACCATTTCCAGAAGATGCGGAAGGGTTTTTAGAGATACCGGAGGGCATGGAAGAGGAAATGCCGTTTAGATAGAGGAGGATAAAAGATGGTTTCAGTAGATCAGGCGTATATGGTAGGGCATATGAAAAATGCCGATGGAAGTATCAATAACAAAAATGTAGTGCTGTCAGCAGCATGTGAAGCAGCGGAACTGTTCCAGTGCATGATGTCAGTAAATCAGAAATTGGAGGACTGGCAGAGATTTAACCATACTTTGGAGATGCATCTGAGAAGTGTGGAATGTGAGAAAATCCATGATATCTGTCAGGCAGTATATGGAATGAAACATCCGTCCAATGAACTGGAAGGATTGTATCTGGCAAGGGAGGATGAACAGATATGCCTGCTGTACTATCAGGTATTTGTGGGTATGCTGGAAATCAATATTACTTCAGCCGAAGTGCTGTACAAACAGAAGGAGGAAACAATTAATGAGTAAGATGGAGTATATGCCGGTAGATTGTCTGCAGGTGCCAAAGGTGCTGTTCCAGATAGAAAAATACAAAAATCTGTCAAATACAGCAAAGATTTTATATAGCTTATTTCTGGATCGTTTGAAGTTTGCAGTGCAGAATGGCTGGGTAGATCATAATGGGGATTTGTTTGTAATCTATCCGAAAAGTGAAATGAAAAAAGACTTGAATACGACCAGATATGGAGTAGATCAGGCAGTACAGGAACTGGTTAAGGCTGGAAAGCTGATGCGAATTATTCCAAACAATGGAAAAGCGAACCACTTTTATATCAGCGATATTTATGAAAATGAGAAGGAGGAAAAATCAATGATGACATTAGATACTATTATGGCAAATATGCCGTTAGTTGAAAGAGAAATTATTATGGATAAGATGGTGAAAGCATCCAGGGATATTTTGGAAACAATTGCAGATATGGGATATATTGATGAATACGAAACGTCTTTAACTGCAATGGAAGAGAGAGGATATCAGGATGAGCTTGGCGAGATGGATATTGATCAAATTCAGGCTGATGGATATGAGTTTGGCATGGATCTTGCGTTTGGAATTCTGGAGGAAAATGAAAATAATCCTGCTCGTGTGTTAGATATTCAGAAATATGTGAACAGACAGTATGAAAGCTGTTCAAAAAAGAAGTTTATGAAGGTCCTGGAAACCCTCGTTCATGCGATGGGGAATGATGAAGGCTTTATTGGTGATATGTATGCTTGCAACAAGAAGGCTAGAAATTATTATTTGGATGAAATGATTCAGTCATTTAATTTTGTGTTTGATGAGATGTGTCATGGTACAGGCAGTGCAGCAAATTGTGATTTCGATGTAGAAGAGTAGGAAAATATTATGGCAGATTTTGAATATTTCAGAGCAGAAGAATCTGACCAGTTTTCTTTTTTTCGGATACCAAAAGCTCTGTTCACAGAAAAAGAGTTTGCAAGCCTGTCTACAGACGCAAAGCTCCTTTACGGAATTCTGCTTGATCGAATCAGCCTATCCAAGAAAAATGGATGGATTGATAGTGATGGTTATGTCTATATCATTTACACGATCGCAGAATTGCAGGAACTATTGCGAATGTCGCATACGACAGTGACAAAGCTTCTTTATGAGCTTGACAGTGTGCATGGGATTGGATTGATTGAACGGTATCGGCAGGGGAATAATCGTCCCTCTGTCATATACGTGAAAAATTTTGTGAAACGGATTAGAGGAAAGCCCGTAAGATACTTTGCTTCTGGAACGCCAGAAACTGGAAATCCGGACTGCAAGGAATTGGAAATCCGGATTGCAAGAAACTGGAAGTCCGGAACGCAAAAAAATAGAAGTCCGGACTGCAAGAATCTGGATGGAAGTAATACTAAGATAAATAAGACTGAAAAGAATCATACTGATAAGAGTAAGGGCAATACTCCCGCTTTGGAAGAAAAATTCGGTCTGTATGGGAGATTTAAAAATGTTGTTCTGTCGGAAGCTGAACTGCAGGAGTTGATGACGTTATTTCCATGGGATTATCAGAAACGGATTGATCATCTTTCTGTTTATATGAAATCCAGTGGAAAAGAGTATCAGAATCATTTTGCAACAATCTGTCTTTGGGCAGAACGAGATGGAGCCAGGGCAGGAATGGATAAATATGAATTTCAGGAAGGAGAAAGCCTGTGATGGAAAATAAAGTAACAGCAGATTATCTGGATGAAGAGGGATGTCTTCATTGTGGTATCTGTGGAAAAAGAAAACAGATGAAAGTTAGTCTGATGGGATTTGAGCATGTAGTGTCCTGTTTGTGTGAATGCGAGGTAAAAGCCAGGCAGGAACTTGATGAGAAGATGCAGCGGGAAGAAGCACAGCGGCAGCTTTATCAGAGAAAATCCGTCGGACTTCGGGAAAGAAGATTCTGGGAATGGAAATTTGAAAATGACAATGGAAGCAACCAGAAGACACTAATTGCCAGGCAGTATGTAGAAAACTGGACAAATATGAAGAGAAAAAATGTAGGATTGCTTTTGATGGGACCAGTTGGAACCGGGAAAAGTTTCTTTGCAGGCTGTATTGCAAATGCACTTTTGGAACAGGGAGAACGTGTTATGATGACGAATTTTTCCAGGATCTTAAACGAAATTACTAGCTATCAGGCAGATAAGAACCAGATTATACAAAATCTTGTGGATTATCCGCTGCTGATTATTGATGATTTAGGAATAGAACGAAATTCCGAGTTTGCTTTGGAGCAGGTCTATAATGTGATAGATAGCCGTTATTGTAAAATGCTTCCGCTGATCGTAACAACGAATCTGGGACTGAATGAAATGAAATCCACAGATTTGGATACTGCCCATCAGCGTATTTACAGTAGAATACTTGAAATGTGTGTTCCCATCTATTGTGGTGGAGAAGATAAGAGAAAAGAAGAAGGGACAGAAAAACTCGTACAGGTGCAGAACCTGATTACCGGTTAATCTTTCTTTTTTCATTAAAGGGGGTGATTGCCATGATTATTGATCTGGACAGCAGTTGAATCGCTGAAAGGAGGGAAAAGTCATGCAGGAAGAGGTAACTCAGAAAACGGTCACGTTCTGTATTCGGGCTACTAAGATTACAGCAGACCTGTTGAAAAAGGTTCTTGTTGCGTATCTGCGTCATCAGAAGCAGAAATCAGTAGAGAAGAAAGCACAGAAAAATCAGCCGAAACAGGGAAAGGTCACGGTAAAAGAGCTGGCAAAACAGAATGCTGGGATGGTCAATATCGAGATCACGGACAAAAATATCAAGTCTTTTGAACGGTATGCCAGAAAATACGGGATCAATTATGCTCTGAAAAAAGACAAGAGCAAAGATCCTCCAGTTTATCTGGTATTCTTCAAGGGACGTGATCAGGATGCCCTAAATGCTGCTTTTCGTGAGTTTTCCCAGAAACAGATTCAAAAAGCGAATAAGCCTTCCATTCATAAGCGTCTTGCAGCTTACCGGGCAATGATGCCAAAGAAGACGAAGGACAAAGTAAAGAACCGGCATCAGGAGCAGAGTCGATGAAAAAGAAAAGCGGCAAAACTCTGATGCAGAAGTGGAAGAATAAAATCGGGGGTAAGCTGTCCGCCCTGGATAAAAAGAAGCTGGTTCTTACAAATATCCCTTATGCTCTGGCTGCTTTCTATGCAGACCGGGCATTTTTTCTTTACCGGAACAGTCCGGGAGAAGATATGGGGAACAAACTTTTATATGCAATGGAACACGCAGACCGGATTTTTGCTGGTTTTGTGTTAAGCAATAACTGGAAAGATCTGCTAGCAGGTATTGTTGTTGCAGTTGTTCTGAAAGTGTTGGTCTGGCAGAAACAGGCAGACGCAAAGAAATTAAGGAAAGGCATCGAGTATGGTTCAGCCAGATGGGGAACCGCAGAGGATATCAAGCCTTATATGTCGGAAGATCCATGGATGAACATTCCATTGACAGCAACAGAAGCACTGACCATGGAGAGCAGACCGAAGCAGCCGAAGTATGCAAGAAATAAAAATATAGTGGTCATCGGCGGCAGTGGTTCCGGTAAGACACGTTTTTTCGTAAAACCATCGGTCATGCAGATGAACTGTTCCATGGTCATTACAGATCCGAAAGGCACTTTGATTGAAGAGTGCGGGAAGATGTTAGCAAAGGGACCACCTAAGAAAGATAAGAATGGAAATATTATGAAAGATAAATCTGGAAAAGTGGTACATGAGCCATATGTGATTAAGGTTCTGAATACCATCAATTTTTCCAAGTCCCTTCATTACAATCCATTTGCTTATATACGGTCTGAAAAGGATATCCTGAAGCTGGTAACGACAATCATTGTTAATACCAAAGGTGAAGGGGAAAAAGCTTCCGAAGATTTTTGGGTGAAAGCAGAGAAATTGCTCTACACAGCACTGATTGCTTTTATCTGGTATGAAGGTGATGAAGAGGAAAAAAATCTGAATACCCTTTTGGATCTTTTGAATGAAAGCGAAACCCGTGAAGAGGATGAAACTTACCAGAATCCAGTGGATATGATGTTCCAGGAACTGGAAGAAAGAGATCCGCAGCACTTTGCGGTCAGACAGTATAAAAAATACAAAATGGCCGCCGGCAAAACTGCAAAATCGATTTTGATTTCCTGTGGAGCCAGACTTGCCCCATTTGACATCGCAGAGCTTCGTGGGATCATGTCTTATGATGAAATGGAACTGGATAAGATCGGTGACAGGAAAACAGCCTTGTTTCTGATTATGTCTGATACAGATACAACCTTCAACTTTGTGATTGCGATGCTGCAGTCACAGCTTTTCAATTTGCTTTGTGATAAGGCAGATGATGTATATGGTGGAAGACTTCCGGTGCATGTGCGTGTCATCGCTGATGAGTTTGCCAACATCGGACAGATTCCTCAGTTTGACAAGCTAATCGCAACCATCCGAAGCAGGGAAATCTCTGCTTCTATTATTTTGCAGTCACAGAGTCAGCTAAAGGCAATGTATAAGGATAGTGCAGATACCATTCTGGGTAACTGTGATACTACACTATTTCTTGGTGGAAAAGAGAAAACTACCTTAAAGGAAATGAGCGAACTTCTGGGTAAGGAAACCATTGATCTGTATAACACTTCGGAAACGAGGAGCAATCAGAAGTCCTTTGGATTGAATTACCAGAAAACAGGCAAACAGCTGATGACAGAAGATGAGATTGCAGTCATGGATGGAGGAAAATGTATCCTGCAGATTCGTGGTGCCAGACCATTTTTCTCAGACAAATATGATATCACGAAACACAAAAATTATCGGTTTCTTGCAGATGAAAATGAGAAAAACCGATACAAAGTAGAAAAAGAGTTAAATCCGCAGTACACACCGAAACCCGAAGAAGAGGTGGAGGTAATTCAGGTGGAGCTGTCGGAGTAACCATGGGAATGAACGAAAAATAATGAGGAAAGGAATAACTGACATTAGGTGCGCCGGCTTTTTAGTCGGTGTTTTTTTCATTCCCGTAAACACCTGAAAAAAGTCAGTTTTGGTGAATGTATATGGCATTTTTTAGCAGTGCAATTACAACTTTAAAAACTCTTGTAGTCGCAATCGGCGCAGGTCTTGGCGTGTGGGGTGTCGTAAACCTTCTGGAAGGATATGGAAATGACAATCCCGGTGCTAAGAGCCAGGGCATCAAACAGCTGATGGCCGGTGCCGGAATCATGCTGCTGGGAACTACCCTGATTCCACAGCTGGCAACATTGTTCTCTTAAGAGGAGTGGTAGATGAACACCATCATTGAGAGAATTACGGAAGCGATAAAGGATATCCTGATCGGGCTTATCAAGTCAAGTTTGGATAACATGTTCACGTCTGTCAATGAGCAGGTGGGAACCATAGCCGGGCAGGTGGGACAGACACCGCAGGGATGGAATGCAGGGATTTTTAATCTGATTCAGAATATATCCCAAACGGTGATTGTCCCCATTGCGGGACTGATCATCACCTTTGTCCTGTGCTATGAATTGATCACGATGGTAACACAGAAAAACAATTTCCATGAATTTGAGACTTATAACATTTTCCTCTGGATCTTCAAAGCGTATGTAGCCATTTATCTGGTGACAAATACGTTCAATATCACGATGGCGGTCTTTGATGTTGGCCAGCATGTGGTCAACAATGCCGCAGGGGTGATATCAGGAAACACTGCGGTGGATGCAACAGAAGCAATTACACGGATTGTGGATGCCCTGGAGGATATGGAGTTAGGGGATTTGTTCCTGCTATCCATGGAAACGATGTTGATCAGTGTTACCATGCACATTCTGTCAATTATCATTACGGTAATCTTGTTCGGAAGAATGATAGAAATTTACCTTTATACTTCCATAGCACCAATTCCGTTTGCCACCATGACCAATAAGGAATGGGGCAATATCGGAAACAACTATTTAAAAGGCTTGTTCGCACTGGCATTTCAGGGATTCTTCATGATGGTCTGTGTGGGAATTTATGCAGTTTTAGTAAATGCAATGACCATATCCAGTGACCTTCATGCAGCAATGTTTTCAGTAGCGGCTTATACCGTGATTCTTGCATTTTCATTATTCAAGACCGGAAGCCTTAGCAAATCAATATTTAATGCCCACTAACGGGCAGGAAAGGAGCGCATACCATGGCGTATGTACCAGTACCAAAAGACCTTACCAAGGTCAAAACAAAAGTAGCGTTAAATCTGACAAAGCGGCAGCTGATTTTCTTTTCACTTGCCGCAGTTGTGGGAATTCCGTTTTATCTGGTCATGAGAAAACCAATCGGTTCCAGTATCGCAGCCATCCTGATGGTAACGATCATGCTTCCGTTTTTCTTCATGGCAATGTATGAAAAAGACGGTCTTCCCTTTGAAAAAGTGGTGGCAAATATCATTCGACAGAAGTTTATCTGTCCGGCAGTAAGACCATATAAGACAGAAAATTTTTATCAGGAGATTTCCACCCTTGTGAAAAAGGAGGGTGTGCCGGATGGCAAAAAAGACAAAGCAGGAGGCTCAGCAGGAGCGTCTGTCCCTGGCGGAAAAAAGAAACCGTCAGGAAAGAAGAAACAAAAAAAGCAGAAAAGAAAGAGAACAGGAAAAGCGT
This sequence comes from Blautia sp. 210820-DFI.6.14, assembly GCF_020558815.1. Taxonomy (NCBI): domain Bacteria; kingdom Bacillati; phylum Bacillota; class Clostridia; order Lachnospirales; family Lachnospiraceae; genus Blautia; species Blautia sp. 210820-DFI.6.14. Next base: position 19,300 of record NZ_JAJCKS010000012.1, on the reverse strand, counting down.
AGAAAGAAGCAGGAACGGGATCGTAGGAAACAGAAAAACATTCCTACAACTGCACAGCAGAGTATTCCGTATATTCGGATGCTGCAGGATGGTATCTGCCAGGTGACAAAGACCTTTTTCTCCAAGACGATTCAGTTTTATGACATCAACTATCAGCTTGCTCTAAATGAGGATAAGACCACGATATTTGAAAATTACTGTGATTTCTTAAATTACTTTGATTCTTCCATCAGTGTGCAGCTGTCCTTTATCAATCAGCAGGTGGATGTGGCAGAATTTGAAAAAAGTATTGATATTCCGGATCAGAACGATGACTTCAATGCCATTCGTGAAGAGTACCGTACTATGCTGAAAAATCAGCTTTCCAAAGGAAATAATGGTCTGGTAAAGACAAAGTATATCACTTTTGGAATCGAAGCAGAAAACCTGAAGGTGGCAAGACCAAGGCTTGAAAGAATCGAAACAGATATCTTAAATAACTTTAAGGTTTTGGGAGCACAGGCGCATTCCCTGAATGGTCTGGAAAGGCTGGAGATTCTGTATCATGTGTTCAACCAGGATCGGATTGAACCATTTAAGTTCCAGTATAAGATGCTTCCAGAAACAGGATTAAAGACCAAAGATTTTATTGCACCGACTTCCTTTAACTTTTCCAAGAATCAGACATTTTTGATGGGAAGAACGATGGGAAGTGTGAGTTATCTGCAGATTCTGGCACCGGAGCTTACAGACCGGATGCTTGCAGATTTCTTGGATGTGGATGACAGCATCAATGTTAACATTCATATCCAGTCCATTGACCAGAGTTCTGCGATCAAGATGATCAAGAGCAAGATTTCAGATCTGGATAAGATGAAGATTGAAGAGCAGAAGCGGGCAGTACGTTCCGGTTATGATATGGACGTGCTTCCATCGGACCTTGTGACTTATGGAGAAGAGGCGAAGAACCTGTTGGAAGATCTGCAGTCCAGAAATGAACGAATGTTTCTTGTAACGGTTCTGGTGATGAATACCGCAAGGAAGCGTCAGAAACTGGATAACAATATTTTCCAGGTGCAGGGAATTGCACAGAAATATAACTGTTCTTTAAAACAACTGGATTATCAGCAGGAAGCAGCACTCATGTCCTGTATTCCACTGGGAGTCAATCGGATTGAAATTCAGAGAGGGCTTACCACATCTTCAACAGCGATCTTCGTGCCATTTACGACACAGGAACTGTTTCAGGAAGGGGAAGCTCTTTATTATGGATTGAATGCATTATCCAACAACATGATCATGGTTGATCGGAAACGTTTGAAGAACCCGAATGGACTGATTCTTGGTACACCAGGTTCCGGTAAGTCTTTCTCAGCAAAGAGGGAAATTACAAACTGCTTTTTGATCACGGAAGACGATATCATTATCTGTGATCCAGAAGCCGAATATTCGGCACTTGTGCAGGCACTGCATGGGCAGGTAGTTCGGGTTTCGCCAGTATCTGACCAGTATATCAATCCAATGGATCTGAACCTGAACTATTCCGAGGAAGATAATCCACTGTCATTGAAAGCAGATTTTATTCTGTCTTTGTGTGAGCTGATTGTTGGAGGAAAGAATGGACTGGAGCCGGTAGAAAAGACCATCATTGACCGTTGTGTGCGGTTAGTATATCAGGAATATCTTGCCGATCCAGTACCGGAGAAGATGCCAATCTTGGAGGATTTATATAACCTTCTGAGAAAACAGGAAGAGCCAGAAGCACAGCGACTGGCCACTTCGTTGGAAATCTATGTTACAGGTTCTTTGAATGTGTTTAACCATCAGACAAACGTGGACATCAATAACCGCATTGTCTGCTTTGATATCAAGGAACTTGGTAAGCAGTTGAAAAAGATTGGGATGCTTGTCATTCAGGATCAGGTCTGGAACAGGGTAACAATGAACCGTTCCGCTCATAAATCCACCCGTTACTATGTGGATGAATTCCATCTTCTCTTAAAAGAAGAACAGACAGCAGCCTACAGCGTGGAAATCTGGAAGCGATTCCGTAAATGGGGCGGTATTCCGACAGGAATTACCCAGAACATTAAGGATCTTTTAGCTTCCAGGGAAATCGAGAATATTTTTGAAAACTCTGATTTTATCTATATGCTCAACCAGGCATCCGGTGACAGGCAGATTCTGGCTAAACAGTTGAATATTTCACCAACCCAGCTGTCTTATGTAACCAACAGTAATGAGGGTGAAGGACTTCTGTTCTATGGAAATGTGATTATTCCGTTTGTAGACAGATTCCCGAAGAATTCCCTTTATAAGATTATGACAACCCGCCCGGAGGAAACAGCCGAAGCAGGGTAATACAGGAGGAGTAAAACAATGTTACAGGTAATTTCATATGGATTGACATTTTGTGGCGGTGCTGTATTTGGCATCGCTATTCTCTGTTTATTACAGGCAGGGAAAGGGTATCCGAAGAAGGAGGAGTAATCAGTGGCAGAACAGAGAATGAAAGTCAGGGATAAGAAAGTCCAGAAAATGACCAAGGATGGTCTGGTGGAAGAAAACCTGACGGATAAATCTTCTGTTCGTGTCAGTAACCGTGCCAGTGATGTGCAGATGGGAGGAAAACAGGGGGAAAAAGAAGTAAGCCTTGTGGATAAGTCTTCCCGCCAGTCTGAACGGAGTGGGAAAAATATTCGTCCCTCTGTGCAAAAATCCAGAGATGCACCGGAACTGATACGGGCAGAGAAGCAAAGTGAGGATCTTGGACAGAGTAGAAAACAGCAAAATAGAAAAAGAATCCGTGCTGAAGTCGGAAAAGAATCCAGACTTGCAGAAAAATCCGAAGCCGGACAGTCAGGGAGACTGAAAGAAAAACGTGCGGATCTATCAGAAAACAGAGGAGACAGCCGGAGAAATCAGACCGGTGGTAGCAAAAAGCCAAAACAAAAACAGCGTTTGAAGTTTGCTTATGAGGAAACTGGTGCTTCTGTGAAAAATGATAAAGATATGGAGAAATTGAACCAGATGGATACGGATGGAGTCAATTTCCGACATCAGAAACAGAAGGAAAAAGCCAAAAAGTTTTCTTATGAGGAAGCAAAAAAGAAGAAGGAAGCAAAGCAGCATTCCAAGAAGGCACAGGTCTATCAGGCAAATGATGGAGAAGCTCCTGGAAAGAAGAAATCCCGCTTGAAGTTTGGCGAAGGGGAATCTGTGAAAACAGAAAAAACTTCTGTTGTCAAGAAAGCAGGAAGTGCAGCTTCCGCAGCATTGCACCGTGAGATCAGCAAAAATGAAGACGATAATGCGGCGGTAGAAGGTGCCCATAAGTTAGAAGAAAGCGGCGAAGGTGTTTACCGGCTGGAACAGAGAAGTGCCAGACGCAGGAAACAGAGGGCATTCAGAAAAAGAAGCAGACTTGAAAGACAGGAAGAGAAACAGACACAGGCGGCAGCCCGTCAGGAACAGAAGAAACTGAAAAAACAGATTCAGAAGCAACAGATCAAACGGGATTATGCCAAAGCGAAGCGAAGTGAACAGACAGTAGGAACAGCTACAAAAGGTACGATTGATTATATCAAGAAGATTGGCGGCAAAGTCACCAACTTTTTTAAAGAAAACCGGAAGGTGTATATCAGTGTAGCAGTTCTGATCGGATTGATGTTTCTGATCATAACGAATGTCACGTCATGCTCTGCAGTGTTTTTACAAAATGTGATCACTTACACCGGAACCAGTTATCTGTCATCGGATCAGGCAATCCGGGAAGCGGAACTGTATTACACACAGCTGGAAGCTAATCTGCAGGAGCGGATCAACAATATGGAATCTGAAGAACCAGGACATGAGGAATACCGATATAACATCGGACCTATTGAGCATGATCCGTTTATCCTGATTAGTTATCTGTCTGCAAAGTATGAAGAATTTACTTTTGAACAGGTCAAGCCGGAGCTGGACGCCTTGTTTGCAGAGCAATATCATTTAACTACTGAAGCAGTCAATGAGACTGTAACGGAGACAGCAACAGTAAGAGTTGGAGAATCTTTGGGACAGGTTGTGACCAGTGGATATTGTAACTGTCCAATCTGTTGTGGTATTTGGAGCGGAGGACCGACTGCCAGTGGAGCATATCCAACTGCCAATCATACCTTAGCGGTAGATGCTTCCAATCCGTTTGTTCCAATGGGAACAAAGGTAGTTATGAATGGTGTCGAATATACCGTAGAAGATACCGGAGCTTTCGCAAGATACGGTGTACAATTTGATGTCTATTATGACAGTCATGCGGCAGCATCTGCACATGGACATCAGACCTGGGAATGTTATCTTGCAGATGATAACGGAAGCAATGAAGTCGAAGTGACCAGAATCAGAGATGTGGACACGCTGAATGTAACATTGACCAGTGGAAACCTGATGTCAATCTGTCAGGACAGGTTGGGATTTTTCCAGAAAGAACTGTTCAGTGCCTACAACGATACCAAAGGCAACCTGCAGATGTTTGCAACACCGGTTGATTTTAACTGGTATTCCAGTGTGACCAGCTATTATGGATATCGGATTCATCCAATATCAGGAGCAAATCAGTTACACAATGGTATGGATATCGGAGCACCGGAAGGGACAAAAGTAATGGCAGGGCTGACCGGAACGGTTACAACTTCTGCTTATAACGACAGCTATGGCAATTATGTTGTAATCAAGGACAGTAAAGGCTATGAACTGCGGTATGCACATTTAAGCAGCCGGAGTGTATCTGCAGGTGCATCCGTCACGAAAGGTGATGAGATCGGTCTTGTAGGAAATACCGGAAATTCTACAGGAAGCCATCTTCACATTGAACTTTTGAAAAATGGAGAGCGGTTAAACCCGATCTTTTATCTGGAAACAGGAGAAGGGACAGGCTTTGGTGGTAATGAATATACCAGTGAAGCAGCGCAACGTTTACTGGAAGAGGCTGCAAAATATCTTGGAACACCGTATGTGTGGGGCGGATATTCCCCAAGTGGATTCGATTGTTCCGGATTTGTCAGCTACTGTCTGGTTCATTCCGGGGTAAGAAATACGGGAAGGCTGACTGCACAGGGACTGTACAACATTTGTACGCCAGTATCCCAGTCAGAAGCACAGCCAGGAGATCTGATCTTCTTTACCGGAACCTACGATGCAGGAGAACCAGTAACGCATATTGGAATCTATGTGGGCAATGGTCAGATGATCCATTGTGGGCATCCGGTTCAGTACACGTCCATCAACTCTCCATACTGGCAGAGCCATTTCTATGGATTCGGGCGATGGTAAGGAAAAGGGCGGTATAACAGCCGCCCGGAAAGGAGAAGAGATGAAAAGTCTTGAAAAAGCAACGGCAGATTATGAGAAAGCCAAGGAAAAAATGGAAGCATCTAAAGCCAGATATGAAGCAGATTTAAAGCGGTTCAAGGCTGCGGAGATTGCAAAAACAGAAGCAGAAAATCTGGAAATTGTAAGAATTATCCGTGCAATGGATATGAGTATTCCGGAATTGGAAGCTTTTAAAAAGAAAATGAAAAATGAGTTGCCCGGCAGGGTAGAAATACAGAAGGAGGAAATAAAAGCCGATGATGAATCTGGAAAAAATGAAACAGAAGAAGAGAACAAATACTAAAAGCAGGGTAAAAAAGAGTCTGCTTGCAGCAACGACATTTCTTTGCCTGACAACACCTTTGCTCCAGACACAGACTGCTTATGCAGCTGAGAATACCACGCCTGCAATCACGATTGAGAAACCGGATGGCTGGAAACAGGGAGAAACAACCATTGCTGTTACGGTAGATGCCAGCCATATGCCGGAAGGTTTCTCAATAGCAAAGATTGAAGCAAAAGCAGGAAAAGATGGAAGCTGGCAGGATGTAACTGGAAGCGGAAGTATCACGATCACAGGAAATCAGACAGTGTATGTGCGTGTGACAGATGGTGATGGAAAGGTGTATGAGCAGAATCGTTCTATTAAGTGTTATGACACGGAAAAGCCGACACTCTCTGCTTCCCTGACAGATGGTGTGCTGACGATTCAGGGGAATGATACAGTATCCGGGATTACTGCAGTAACAGTTAATGGCACCACTTATACAGATCTGAAGGATGGAATGCTGAGAGTGCAACTGACACAGAAAGATTTTACTACAAAACAGATTGAGATTACGGTAACAGACGGTGCCGGAAATACTTCTGAAAAGTATGTGTTGCAGAATCCTTATTATGAATGGGCAAAGAAGCAGGCAGAGAAACAGAAAACCTCCAGTGACAGCAATGGTGCAATGGCAACTACGACCAGTGCAGATGCAACGGGAACTGAAAAAACAACGACTTCTCCGCTTCCGCAGGATGCACAAGCTTCTGAGCCAACAGATGCAAAAGGAACTGTGGATGATCGGACAGTGACAGGTATTGAGGAACAGCTTAATAAAGAAGGCGAGACAGCAGATTCTGTTACTAAAACAGCTACGGAAGGCACAAAAGAGTTTTATACCATTTCAACTAAGAGTGGTAAGATTTTTTATCTGATCATCGACAATTCAAAATCTCAGGATAATGTGTATTTCCTTACAGAAGTCAGCGAGAAAGATCTGATGAACTTCACACTTTCTGATTCCGTGACACTTCCGGAAGTAGATACTGTTTATGCAGAACCAGAGAAACAGGCTGAAGAAGAAAAGCCGGAAACAACTGAGACAGCTGAGAAAGATAAGGTAGAGGATGAAATCCAGATGCCAGAAGATAAAAGTCCATTTGGAACGTATCTTCTGATTGCACTGGTTGCAGTAGGAGCTGCGGCAGGAGGATATTACTTCAAAGTCTATAAACCAAAGCATGAATATGATGACGAGGATGAGATGGAAGAGGATGAAGATGAATCCGAAGATTCAGAATCTGAAAAGCGGGAAGTAGACGATGCAGATGAGCAGGAAGAAAGTATAGAACCAGAAATCCTGAGAGACGAGGATTTTGATGATGCTGTGCTGGAAGATGAAGAAGAGGAGCAGGAGTAAATGAAGTTAGTGATTGCAGAAAAGCCATCGGTTGCGATGGCACTGGCTTCCGTGATTGGAGCCAGAACAAGAAAAGATGGCTACGTGGAAGGAAACGGTTATCTCGTTTCCTGGTGCGTAGGACATCTGGTTGGATTATGTGATGCATCAGAATACGATGAAAAATATAAAAAATGGAGATATGAAGATCTGCCGATTGTGCCGGAATGTTGGAAACACAGGGTATTGGAAGGCACGAAAAAGCAGTTTGGAATCTTGAAAAAACTGATGCGAGATTCCAAAGTAGATGAAGTAATCTGTGCTACAGATGCCGGGCGGGAAGGAGAACTAATCTTCCGTCTGGTGTATGAGCAGGCAGGATGCAAAAAGCCGATGAAGCGGCTCTGGATCTCTTCCATGGAGGAACAGGCAATTAAAGATGGATTTGCGTCATTAAAAGACGGTTCGTGTTATGACAGTCTCTATCAGTCAGCACTTTGCAGGGCAAAGGCAGACTGGCTGGTGGGAATCAATGCGAGCCGTCTTTTTTCCGTTCTGTATAACCAGAATCTGAAAGTTGGAAGAGTACAGACACCAACACTTGCCATGATCGTGGATCGAAATCAGAAGATCAAGGAATTTACCAAAGAAAAATATTATATGGCTCATATCAAGTTTGACGAGATGGATGCGGTCACAGAGCATTTTCAGAAAAAAGAAGATGCAGATAGAGTGGCTGCGGACTGTATGGAGCGTATGTGCGAAGTGGAAAAGGATGATGTGAAAGAAAAAACGGTCCGTCCTCCGAAGCTCTATGATTTGACCACTCTGCAGAGGGAAGCAAACAGAATGTTTGGTTATACCGCACAGCAGACATTGGATGCCGTGCAGGAGATGTATGAGCAGAAGCTGGTCACTTATCCGAGAACAGACAGCCAGTATCTGACAGATGAGATGGGAGAAAGCACTGAAACACTGATTCAGATGTTACTTGGGAAAATGCCTTATGCTGAAGGTCTGGAATATCACCCAGACGTGAGTAAGGTATTAAATTCAAAGAAAGTATCCGATCACCATGCGATTATCCCAACCATGGAAGTAGCCAAAGCAGATATTGGTGAACTGAAAGAACGAAACCGCAAGATTTTGTATCTGATCAGTGCCAGGGTTCTGACAGCAACTGCAGATCCTTATATTTATGAAAGCCATAAATGCCAGATCACCTGCAATTATCATACGTTTTATCTCACAGCAAAGAAAACAAAGCAGGAAGGATTCAAGGCGATCGAAAATAAATTGAAACAGTTCTTTGGCGTAAAGATTGAGAAAGAAGAGCCGGAGCTGGATATCTGGGCAGGCAAGCATTACGGTCCCTGTGATTCTTTGGTATCGGAGCATTTCACACAGCCACCGAAACAGTACACAGAAGATACCCTGCTTTCTGCGATGGAACGTGCAGGGAATGAAGAACTGACCGAAGATACAGAAAAGAAAGGACTTGGTACTCCGGCAACAAGGGCAGCAATCATTGAAAAACTGATTCAGTCTGGTTTTGTGAAAAGGGAAAAGAAAAATCTGGTGCCGACAGATGATGGTAATGTATTGATTACAGTTCTGCCAGATGAGATTAAATCTCCGAAGATGACCGCAGAGTGGGAAATGGCATTGAATCACATTGCCCAGAATACAGAGACAGCAGATGAATTCCTAAATGGGATTACAGAACTGATGCAGGAACTGGTTGCCAGGTATCAGGGAATTTCAGAAGAAAAGAAAAATCAGTTTCAGGGAAAGGCAAAAGGAGAAGTCATTGGCAAATGTCCCCGATGTGGAGCAGATGTCCAGGAAGGGAAAGTAAACTTTTACTGTTCTGACCGGAACTGTACTTTTACCTTATGGAAGAATGATAAATTCCTTGCGAGTCAGGGAAAAAAGATGGATAAGACGGCAGCAAAGAAGTTCCTGTCTAAAGGAAAAATCCATTATAAGGATCTGGTATCAAGAAAAACAGGGAGACAGTACGAAGCAACTGTGGAGATGGTTGATCCCGGAGAGGGAAATGTACAGTTCAATCTGATTTTTCCACAACGATAAGTAGTGTATTGCAGGCAGTCTAAGGACTGTCTGTTTTAATACAAATATATGAAAGAGAGGACCTTAGCATGAAGAAAAAAGGTAATTTTAGAAAAGTAGTATCTGGCTTGCTGGCAGGCATGACAATGCTTAGTACAGTGCTATCTCCGATGACGGCATATGCAGCGGAGATCCAGCCAGAGGAGAAACCTCCACTTTATGAGGAAGTGAAAGACCTTCTGGATGAAGATGAGGTGGTGACTGCCAAAGATTATGAAATCGAAACAGGCAGTGTATTTAATGTGAAATCAGATTATACCGGACTGGAAATCAAGGATGATAACAAGGTTAAAGTCACATTTGAGGAAGCAAAGAATGATAAGAATGAGGATTTTACGACAGATCATGCGGACACTTACAAAGCGGTCTATTATGTGGAACCGGTAAATCAGGAGCATCCGAAGTACCAGATCAGCCGAAAGCTGATTGTGCGTGAGAAAGAAACAGAAGTGCAGACAGAAACTGCAGGGAGTGAAGCAGTAACCGAATCAGAAACAGCTGGCAGTGAACAGCAGACAGAGGAAACGGAGAATTCAGAAGCAGACTCGGAATTGCTTCCAACAGAGGAAGTGACGGAAAGCGAGATAGAAGAATTTGATTCTCAGGCAAGCGAACTATTACCGGATATGGAAGAAGATACTGAAAATACAACGGATTCGGAAACAGGTCTTACAGTATCGGATGCAATGGAGCAGGCGGAAGAGGAAGGAATTGATTTATACGCCATGGAAGCTGGTGAAACAGTCACTTTTATGGCAAAGACAAGTGCAAGAAGTGTACAGAAAGTATCTGTTACAAGAGGAACTCTGTATCGTTATGCGGATTATGGTTATGGTTCTTATCTTACCTATCAGTATACGGTTCAGTTTGGAAATGTATCTGCGACTGCTTACTGTGTACAGCCATCAAAACCGGGACCAGGAACAGGTAATTACACGATTAGTAAAGTCGGAGATGGAAAAACATTAGCTAAGGTATGTTATTACGGAACCAAGGCAGCAGGAGATGAAGGATTCTTTACAGAAGAGAATGGTTATGGAAATCTTAGTGCTGGAGCAAAATTCATTCTTGTTCATCTGGCGGCTTCTTATGCTAATGGAAGTGGCGACGCTTTTTCCGGAGCGAATAGTACAGCCAAGAATTTAGCAATGAAATTGTATAATTATTGTGTTTCACAGCCAGAAATACCGGATGTAGCAATGTCATTTTCTGATGGAGATGTAAAAGCTTATGTGGATGGCAATTCACAGAGAACCAAAGATATTACATTCAAAGCAGATAAGCTACAGACAATTACGATGAAGCTTCCGTCTGGTGTGAAACTTCATAATCTAAGCACAGGCACAACAAGTAAAGCTGGTGCAAGTGTAGAAATTTGCGGAGGAACAAAGTTTTATCTTTCTGCACCACTGACACAGGTGAGTGACGTGGCACAGAGCTGGTCTTCTACAATGAAGGGAAGTATTACAAAAGATTACTCTGCTTATAAAATCACCACCGGATCTGACACGCAGGATCTTGCGTTGGTATTTGGTGAAGGTGTGACAGATGAAAAATATATTGATTTCAAAGTGTCTTGGATTGAACAGGCTACGATCGAAATCGTAAAGAAAGACGATACAGCGGATGTCAATCTTGCAGGTGCAGTATTCGGTGTATACAGCGATGAGGCATGTACAAAGCTGATCACTCAGATGCCGGCAACAGATAAGAATGGAAAATCCTCTGTTACGATCATCAAGACACAGGATACCGTTTATCTGAAAGAGATCACAGCGCCACAGGGATATGTAGTAAATGCAACGGCAACAAATGTGAAACTGGTAGCAAGTAAGACCTCGGCTGTGACCGTGGAAAACAAGGAGCAGCTGGCAGAGCTTACCATTTACAAAGAAGGTCAGGTTCTTATCGGTGCAGAAGTCAGTGAGAGTGGAACCGTATTCCAGTATGAGAACCGCAGACAGAAAAATGCAGTATATAACGTGTATGCCGGAGCGGATATCGTAACTGCTTATGGCACAAAAGTGTACAGCAAAGGTGACTTGGTAAAAGAAAATCTGACAACAGGTGAGAATGGTTCTGTCACACTGAAAAACCTGCATCTTGGAACCTATGTGGTAAAAGAAGCAAAAGCACCGGACAATTTCTATAACGGCAGCGAAGAAAAGCCAGTGACTCTGACCTATGCCGGACAGAATAAAGAAGTTGTATTTGCAGATGTGACTTTTAACAACGAGAGACAGAAAGCAGATGTTTCCGTAGTAAAACAGGATAAAGACACCAAGAAACCACTGAATGGCGGTATTTTTGCTCTGTATGCATCCGATGATATTAGAAATGCAGACGGAACCGTTGTTGTGAAAAAAAGAACACTGATTGAGAAAGCAACTACTGGAGCAGATGGGAATGCAAAATTCACAGCGGATCTTCCGATTGGATATTCCTATTTTGTAAAAGAAGATCAGGCACCGGAAGGCTATGTAAGAAATACAGAAGATGTGTATACGTTCAAGTTTTCTTACACCAATGATAAAGAAGCAACCGTATCTTTTGCCCATACCTTCAGTAATGACCGTGTGACAGCAAAGATCAATTTATTCAAAGTTGATAAAGAAACAGGAAAAGCAGTACCGCAGGGAGATGCCACACTGAAAGGTGCAGTTTATGGTCTGTATGCCCGTGAAGATATTGTGCATCCGGACGGAGCAACCGGAACTATTTATAAAGCAGGAGAACAGATAGCATCTCTTACAACAGATGACAAAGGACAGGCTTCTGTAAATGGCTTGTATCTTGGCAAATATTATATCAAAGAGATTACACCTCCGACCGGATACCTGGCAGATACAGAAGAGCATGATCTTACGTGCAGTTATGAAGGAGATATGACAGCAGAAGTGAAAAGAGAGTGCACTTCCAGTGAGCAGGTCATCAAGCAGCCATTCCAGATTATTAAAGCAGCCAACAATGGAAAGACAGATGCAGATCTGTTATCCGGAGCTGGATTTACAGTTTATCTGAAATCTTCCCTTACAAAGAAAGCAGATGGCAGTTATGATTTTGATTCTGCAAAACCAGTAGTGAGTGGAGAAAAAGGAGCAACTGAGATTTTCACAGATGAAAAAGGGTATGCCTGCAGTATTCCATTACCATTTGGAAGCTATATCGTGCGTGAGACAACAACACCGCACAACTACAAGCCAGTCGATGATTTTGAAGTGAATATCACAGAGCATCATCCAAATGAGCCACAGATCTGGCGAGTGCTTCTGGATGAAGAGTTTAAGGCAAAACTGAAAATCGTGAAAAAAGACGATGAAACAAAGAAATCCGTCCTGATTGCAGGAACAGAATTTAAAGTGTACGACCTGGACAACAAGAAGTATGTGGAACAGGTAACAACTTACCCAGTGACAACAACCCATAAGTCCTATTTTACGGACAGCCAGGGATATCTGATCATGCCGAAGAATCTGAAGATCGGACATTACCGCATTGAGGAAGTCAACGCACCGGAAGGGTACACAATCAACAAGAACTATGTAGAGATTGCGGTGGATGCAAACACAGCATACCAGATGGATTCTGAGAGCGGAGATGCCATTATTACGGTAGATTACGAGAACCATCCGGTAAAAGGAAAGCTGACGATCTATAAAAAAGGTGAAATGCTGACCGGATTCAAAAAGGATTTTGTTTATGAAGAAAGATACCTTAAGGGTGCGGAATTTAATGTCTATGCAGCTGAAAATATCTATACACCGGATTATCAGAAAGATGAAAACGGAAACAGACAGCTGATCTATGCAAAAGATGCACTGGTAACAACGGTAACGACTGGAGAAGACGGAAAAGCAGTTGCAGAGAATCTGCCGCTTGGTTCTTACTATGTGGTAGAAAAGACTGCACCGGAAGGATTCGTACTGAACCATGACAGATCAGAAGTCGCATTTGTCTATGCCAATCAGGATACACCTGTGATCGAACAGGAAGTGACTGTTGGCGATGACCGACAGAAAGTTGCAATCCAGGTAGAAAAACAGGATGCAGAAAATGGTGCAACCGTAGCAGGAGCTGTCTTTGGTATCTATAACAAAGCGGATATCAAGGCAGATGGAAAAGCAATCGTGAAAGCAGACACACTCTTACAGGAAATGACTTCTGATAATGATGGTCTTGCGGCATGTACGCTGGATCTGCCACTTGGACAGTATTATGTGAAGGAGTTAAAGGCACCGGCGGGATTTGTATCCTCTGATGAAGTTCTGAATCTGGATGCTTCTTACCAGGGACAGGATGTGAAGACAGTAAAACTGAAAACTGTGAAAAAGAACCAGCCGACAACAGTAGAAATCACGAAATCTGATGTAACAACAGGTGTGGAGCTGGATGGGGCAAAACTCACCGTTCTTGATAAAGAAGGAAATGTTGTGGATCAGTGGACGTCTGTAAAAGATCAGCCACATGTGATCAAACGCCTGACAGTTGGAGAGGAATACACTCTTCGTGAGGAAATGGCACCTTATGGATATCTGAAAGCAACGGATGTGAAGTTCACTCTGGAAGATACCGCCGAGATTCAGAAAGTAGAGATGAAAGATGAAGTACCGACAGGACTTCTGATCATCAACAAAAATGGAGAGTTTTTGGATAAGGTAACACTTTTGGATCATGTAAAAGGTACCGTGGAGCATCTTTTTGAGTATGTAACCGGAAGCCTTACAGATGTGACGTTCGATGTATTTGCTGCGGAAGATATCAAAGCGGCAGATGGTGTCAGTGAAGATTATTTCAAAGCAGATGAAAAAGTGGGAACCATTACTACAGATTCCAATGGTATTGCACAGATGGGAGATCTCCCGGCTGGAAAATACTATGTGAAGGAAGTAAAAACAGCCCATGGTTATGTGCTGGACAAAGAGCCGAGATATGTTGATCTTTCTTACCGTGATCAGGACACACCAGTCATCACTTATGATGAGAAATGGCAGAATACCCGTCAGAAAGTAAAGATTACGGTTCTGAAGAAAGAAAAGGATACAGAACGTGTCCTTGCAGGTGGTGTCTTCGGTCTTTATACCAGTGAAAATATCAAAAATGCAAAGGGCGAGGTACTTCTTGAGAAAGACAGTCTGATTGAGCAGCGGGTAACGGATGAAAAAGGACAGATCACTTTTACGGCAGATCTTCCGGTAGACGGAAAATACTATGTGAAAGAGATCTTTGCACCGGACGGATTTGTTACAACAGATGAAGTACAGGAATTTACCTTTGAATATGCTGGAGAAGACCAGGCAGAAGTAAGCTACGACTTTACTTTTGAAAATCAGCCAACCACAGTAGAGCTGACCAAAACAGACCTGACAACAGGCAAAGAACTTCCAGGTGCACACCTGAAAGTAACGGATTCAGATGGCAATACAGTAGATGAATGGACTTCTACGGAAGAATCCCATGTGATCAAAGAACTGGTTGTTGGTAAGGAATACACCATGACAGAGACAAAACCGGCAGATGGATATGTCACTGCAGAAAGTATTACTTTCACAGTAGAGAATACAGCAGAGGTTCAGAAGCATGAGATGAAAGATGATGTGACAAAAGTGCAGATCAGTAAGACGGATATCACAGGAGAAACTGAGATTCCGGGTGCGAAACTGACAATTCTCGATAAGGATGATCAGGTAGTAGAGAGCTGGATTTCCACAGAGGAAGCACACTATATTGAAAAACTGCCAATCGGTAAATACACCTTACGTGAAGAGCAGGCACCGAAAGGATATCTTCTGACAGCCGATGTGACATTTGAGGTGAAAGATACCGGAGAAATCCAGAAAGTGGCTATGAAAGATGATACTGCCAAGGGAAAAGTGATTCTCAATAAGACAGATAAATCGTCAGGAGAACCACTGAAAGGGGTAGAATTTGAACTCCGTGACAGCAAAGGAAAAGTTCTGGAAACTTTAAAGACAGATGCTGCCGGTCATGCAGAAAGTAAGCTGTATGAGATTGCCACATTTAAGAACGGCAAATATGATACAGCGATCAAGTATTATCTGGTGGAAACAAAGACACTGGATGGATACACACTGGATCAAACCAAGCATGAAGTGACATTTGCTTATGCAGATGACAGTACACCGGTTGTAGAAGTTACCTTTAATCTGACAAATGAGAAGCCGGAAGTTCCAGAAACACCGAACACACCGGATACACCACAGTCCCATGAAGAGACGAAGGTATCAAACGCACCAAAAACAGGTGACAGCACAAATATCTGGCTGCCGATCCTGCTTCTAATAATCTCCACAGGAGGTATGGCAGGACTTTATATCAGCAGAAAAAGGAAAAACAAATAAGGAAACCAACGGTTATGATTGGGAGCTTCTATGTGAGGCTCCCTTTTTCATACACAAAATCACAGAAAGGAACAGAAAACTATGATGAAAGCAATGGAAAAAAGACAGGAAGCACGAAAAAACCAGGAGAAAACTTTAAAGAGAATGATGGCTTATCAGAAGAAAGCTGAGCAGATGGTCAGCAGAAAAAGAATGAACCATCACATGATCAGAAAGGGGTAAAAGCGTATGATGAACAGAAAAGAATTTTATGAATATGTCAAAGACAATGTAAAGGAGTATCTGCCAGAGTCTTACAGGGACGCAGAAATTAAACTTCAGGAAGTAGAAAAAAACAACGGTTTGAAGCTGACAGGTATTACGATTCCAAACGGAGATCAGAGAATCGTACCGACGGTCTATCTGGATTCCCTCTACCAGGAATATATCAATGGGAAAGATGTAGATTCTTGTGTTGGGGATGTAGCTGATATGCGTATTGAGGCACAGGGAAAAGCAGAATTTTTTGATATGGGAGTTCCGGATATTCTGGATTATGAAAAGATGAAAAATAAGTTACAGGTAAGAATTTGTGATAAGGAATGGAATACCGATCGTCTTGCAGATAAAGTAGTCACAGAACACGGAGATTTTGCAGCTTATTATGCAGTAAACCTGGAGGAAAATGGAGAGGGAATCAGCAGTATTCCAGTAACTGTTTCTCTGATGAATGAATGGGGAGTATCTGTCGAACAGATTCAGGCAGATGCGATGATGGCAGATAAGAACAGAGGTGTGCAACTGGTGGATATGACACAGATTGTCGAATCCATGATTTTTGGAGGAACACCAAAGAATCTTTTGAATGAAAAACTGGATATGGAAACTGTGGAGAATCCAATGTTCTGCCTTACCAATGAATCTAAGATGAATGGGGCTTCCCTGTTACTGCAGGAAGATATTCGTAAACAGATTGGGGAATGTTTGGGAAGTGATTACTTTGTCATCCCATCTTCCGTTCATGAAGTGTTGATTCTCCCTGATAACGGAATTTTTCAGGTTCCAGAATTAAATGCGATGGTACAGGAAGTCAATGAGACACAGGTGGAAAGACAGGAACAGCTTTCTGATAAGGTTCAGTTCTGTGATAAAAAGACAGCAGTAATGGAAAATGCTGAGCGCAGGGAAGCACGTCTGGAGAAAGAAAAAGCAGCTGAAAAAGCGGAAGTAAAAGGTGGAATCCATGGAAGATTGGAGAAAGCTAAGGCAGAAATCAAGGAAAAAGAGTCAGACAAAGTGCCAAAGAATAAGTCAAAAGATCTTGCCACAGCATTATAAAGAGTAACAATGATGATTTTAAGGGGACTGTGCCAAGCAGTCCCTTATTTTATGAAAAGGAGTAGCACATGGCAAATAAATTATATGCAATGGAACAGCTGACGGAAGAGGTGGCAAAAGATGTAGCTGCCAGTCCGCAGGAATGGATGCGGTTCCTAAACACGGCATCCAGACTGTACAAATACACTTTTCCAGAACAGCTTTTAATTTATGCACAGCGGCCGGAAGCAACTGCCGTAGCATCCATGGAAATCTGGAATCAGAAGATGTACCGCTGGATCAAAAAGGGATCTAAGGGGATTGCCTTGATTGACAATACTTCCGGATCGAAAACAAAACTTCGTTATGTATTTGATGTGCAGGACACTTATAAAGTGCGGAATCTTGGAAAGGATCCTCAGTTATGGAATCTTCCGGTGGAAGGAGAACAGCTGGTGGCAGATTATCTGCAGGAGCAGTTATCACTGGAAGATATAGAAGGAGGACTTGCTGAAAGTCTGCATCAGGCAGCGAAGGAGAGTATGCAGGAATGGCTTCCAGATACATTGGAAGAACTGAGACTGGATGTAACAGGGACATTTTTGGAAGAACTGGACGAACAGAATCAGGAAGTAGAATTCCGGGAACTGATGACCAATAGTGTCTGGTATGTATTACTAAACCGATGTGGGCTGGATGCACAGGAATATCTGGATGCAGAGGATTTTCGGCATATTACGGACTTCAATCAGCTGAAAGTATTAGGACATCTGGGAAGTGCAGTCAACGAGATCAGCAGACCAGTCCTGATGCAGATTGGACGATATGTTCTGAATGATCTGGAAAATGACCTGAAAACGGTTGCAAAAGAAAAAGAAGTAGCTTATAATGAATTCAACACGTTAATTCGTGAAAGCAATACAGATAACACAGAAGATAGAGAAGAAAAAAAGGAGGAAACAGACTATGAGAGAGATCAGTTACAGCCAGAACGGAGAGTATCAGATTCCAGATATCAGCCTGGAAGAGACGAGAGGAACCATCGGGAAGTACGGAATGATGAGGAAAGAGTATCTGAGAAACCACAAGGTAGCCAGGTTCAACATTCTGACACTGCAGAACCGTCTGGACAGTCACCTGATGGAGATCGACAGTCAGGCAAGGCAGAGAGTAGACAACCTGATGAACGAACTTCTGGAGAAAGATCCGGCACCGGACAAAATGGCAGACGGGATGGCATGGACCAGACACATGAACCAGATCAAGGCACAGGCAGAGGAGCTGGTGATTCAGGAGATTATTTACAGTTAAGCCTGTTCCCAACAGAAGAGGAACAGTTAGGAGAAATAAGGAAAGCGGCAGCTGCATTGGAACAGCCAGCCGCTTTTCTTATTTCCGATGAAGTGGTAAATGATATTCTCCGCACGGGAAGCGGACAGAAAAATACACTGTTTCATATTACAGCAAGACTGATTGAAGGTCTGGATAATGAAGAAATGCAAAGCTTCTTGAAAGATGAATATGGAACTGGTGGCAAAGGATTTACCATAGATGGTCAGAAAATCAGTATCTGGTATGACAATGATGGTATCCGTATCCGGCGAGGGGACTCTGCCAGAAGAAACTTTGACCGCATGGTTACGTGGGAAGAAGCAGCGAACAGAATTCGGGATATGTATGAGGATGGAAATTACGTGGATAATTTGATTTCCAATAATGCCATTGAACAGGAGCAGGAAGAAATGACCAATCTTCTTGCACTTCATTTTCGGGATACTTGCAGAAACTGGGAAAAGAAACAATCATATTCAGACTGGCAGGATGTAGTGAGTGGAGCATGGACAGATCAAGAGGAAGCAGATGCGATTGTCTATCGTTTTGAATGGCTGCAGAAATATATGGATGAGAATCCGGGAGATTATCACCGCTGGGAGATTCAGCATAATCCGGAATATTTCCAACGCTTTCAGGATCTTCAGAGGGAGCGTTCCTGGGTAGACCAGAAATTTACGGTCGAACGTCCGGCACTATCCTTTATCACACAGGATGAAATTGACGCAGTGTTAAGAAGAGGCGGCATTACTGCAGGAGGACGTAACCGAATCTATGAGTATTTCATGGAACATCATGATATGAAAGATGCAGCTGAGTTCCTGAAAAATGAGTATGGAACAGGTGGTTCCTCACCCGGAATACCAGGAGCAGATGCTTCCGACGCATCCCATGATGCAAAAGGATTAAAACTTGCAAAAGGGAAAATTGGCAGTCCAGAGGTAGAAGTTTTATTAAAGTGGAACAAGGTTGCAGAACGTGTCCGCCAGTTAATCCGCACAGATGATTATTTGTCACCGGAAGAAATGGAAAAGTACGAAGAACGACAGGAAGCACAAAGACTGGCAGATTTGGAAGAAGCACAGCAGATGTTAGGAGAACAGCTGGAGCAGGATACTTTGACAGCGGAAGATATAACGGATTTGCGATTAGTTGATTCAGAATATATGTCTGGTACCAGAACAA
>NZ_JAJCKS010000118.1:0-315 GCF_020558815.1 Blautia sp. 210820-DFI.6.14 | reverse complement strand
CAGGCAAAGGATAAAAGATTTAAACCGTCAC
The DNA here is from genome assembly GCF_020558815.1 of Blautia sp. 210820-DFI.6.14. Taxonomy (NCBI): domain Bacteria; kingdom Bacillati; phylum Bacillota; class Clostridia; order Lachnospirales; family Lachnospiraceae; genus Blautia; species Blautia sp. 210820-DFI.6.14. Next base: position 284 of record NZ_JAJCKS010000118.1, on the reverse strand, counting down.
TGGGCGTTGAGGAAGAGTAGGTGAGTAATATGAGATACGAAGATTCGATGAAAGGTGTAGCTGATCAGATAATCAAAGAACAGCAGCGAGTCAGTAAAATTATAAACAATCCAGAAGAGTTCCATTGGCATGACGAATATGCAACGTTGAATTTCTTTCGGTTTATCTGCAAAAATATCGGTAACTTGAGAAATGGAGAAATTGAAAAAATGGCCACACGTTTAAAGAACATAGATCAGAAAGCAGTGGAAAACCATGTGAATGGTGCTGTTTGGGCATTTGAT
>NZ_JAJCKS010000117.1:0-329 GCF_020558815.1 Blautia sp. 210820-DFI.6.14 | reverse complement strand
TGGACTAAATTGCTATTCCTAAACTACGTCTATATTGAAATGGACTCATTCCACCTAACGATATTTTAATTCGAGTTTCATTATACCAATGTATATATTCGTCTAATTTATGTATAAATGAATCAATAGATGCATGGTTCCAGTCTCTTCCATAAAACATTTCATTCTTTAGACGACCAAAAAATCCTTCGCATGCAGAATTATCCGGAGAGCATCCTTTCTTTGACATAGAGCGGGTAAGACCGGCATTGTCCATGAGATTTATCCATTCCGGCCAACGATAATGACATCCTCGATCAGAATGAACTAGAGGATGCTCTGAAGGATCA
>NZ_JAJCKS010000116.1:0-338 GCF_020558815.1 Blautia sp. 210820-DFI.6.14 | reverse complement strand
CCTGCTCTCCCACACCGTCTCCAGTGCAGTACCATCGGCCGCTTAGGTCTTAACCATCGTGTTCGGGATGGGAACGGGTGTTTCCCCTAAGCGCATCGCCACCAGAAATATTATTAAGTTATCCGTTCGTGCCAGTCTTGTCTCTCCCTCGAATACGCTACGCTTCTTCTCGGTGGAGCCAATCCTTCATATACATCTTTCTGTGTATGTCTTCCATCTGGTATGCAAGCATCCAATCTGTCATCCATCCTCAGAAATCTGTGCACTCACTCATTGATAACCAAACAGTAAAACACATTCAATTTTCTACTAACTCTTCCTTAGAAAGGAGGTGATCC
>NZ_JAJCKS010000115.1:0-342 GCF_020558815.1 Blautia sp. 210820-DFI.6.14 | reverse complement strand
GCCATATCCCCACCTACCGCTGACACCTGTTCTCTTAAATCGCCTTTCCATCCCAAATGATGCAGCCGATATACCGCTTCCCAGGACAAAAAGGCAGAATTTACATCTATATGAAAAATCACTTTTTCCAAACTCACGTTCCCCTCCTTTATATCTCATTATATAGAACATACGTTCTGAAATCAAGAGATAATATTTTCCATATCCATGCTTCCTCTATATATAGTAATTTTCTTCTCAGGATAAACAATATACAGTGCTTTTATATTGACACATACTATATATAGTCCCATCTTTGACAGTTGAAAAGAAAAATGAGTGCCACAATCCATGAAAATACTG
>NZ_JAJCKS010000114.1:0-349 GCF_020558815.1 Blautia sp. 210820-DFI.6.14 | reverse complement strand
CCCTCCAATACATGAAGCAATCCGTCCCACTTAAAAAACGGACTGATTTTTTTCAGCATAGCAATCAAGTCCGCTTCATTTTCTATTTCAATATCCAAAAATTCTATTACACTAATTTCAAGTCCATCCGCAATTTTCTTTAATTGTTCTACTTTCGGCTTTCGTATGCCTATTTCATACTTCCGAATTGTATTCACATTAATTCCTGTTCGTTCTGCAAGCAGCTCCTGCGATAGCCCTCTCTGTTTCCGAAAATAACGAATCTTTTCATTTATCTCCATGTCTTTCATCTGTTGAACTTCTCGACAATTTGTCGGGAAGTTGTTCCCTTTCCCAGTTTTCTTTTCCT
>NZ_JAJCKS010000113.1:0-350 GCF_020558815.1 Blautia sp. 210820-DFI.6.14 | reverse complement strand
GGGGATCCGGCATGAGAAAGGCTCAGACCAGCTGCGTCTGTCTCTGCCAAAGGATCTGAAAAGCTATATGGAAGAAACCTATGGAATCCATGAAAAATTTTTATATCTTGAAAATAAGATTTTCAGGAACATGGATCGTATAAAACAGCTGCGGATCTATCCACCAAAAAACGGAAAGTGCGACCTTATTGTCATTTATGAGATTGAAGAGCCGGAACAGCATTCTCAGAATGGACATTATTTATCTATTGATCTTGGACTTCATAATCTGATGACCTGTTATGATTCCGGAAACGGCAGGACTTTTATCCTGGGAAGAAAATACCTTTCATTGGAAAGATATTTTCATA
>NZ_JAJCKS010000112.1:0-356 GCF_020558815.1 Blautia sp. 210820-DFI.6.14 | reverse complement strand
ATTTGTTATGATTAGAAAGTTGCTGAACGGAGATATCGATAGAGTTGCTGACATATGGTTAAAGACAAATCTGAAAGCACATTATTTTATTTCCAATCAATACTGGAAAAGTAATTATGAATTAGTAAAAGAAATGATGTCACAATACGAAGTTTATGTGTTTGAAGCAGATAAAATGATACAAGGATTTGTAGGACTAAATGATAAATATATAGAAGGTATTTTTGTCTCCGATGAAATGCAGTCATGTGGCATAGGTAAGCTTTTATTAGATTATGTTAAGGATAAAAAAGTTAGCTTACGATTAAATGTATACCAGAAGAATGCCAGAGCAATTTCTTTTTACCAAAGAGAAG
>NZ_JAJCKS010000111.1:0-357 GCF_020558815.1 Blautia sp. 210820-DFI.6.14 | reverse complement strand
TCGGATTGCTGATTTCCACGGTTCCTGCTTCGTCTGAGAAAAGCTTTTTGCAGGTCTGGCATCTCCAGTATGTTTCGTGTCCATCTTCTGTGCAGCCGGCTTCTTTTCTCTTGACTGCTTTCAGATCATGACCTGTCGCTTTGATCTCTATTGGATTGATGATTTCCACAGTCCCAGCTTCGTCTGAGAAAAGCTTTTTGCAAGTCTGGCATCTCCAGTAGGCTTCATATCCATCTTTGGTGCAGCCGGCATCTTTCTTTTCTGCCTTTTCAAGATTATGACCTGCAGCAGGGATCGGCTCTGTGTAGGTGTGACTGCTGTCATTCTTGCAGACATAGGTACGAACGCCGTCTGTAG
>NZ_JAJCKS010000110.1:0-370 GCF_020558815.1 Blautia sp. 210820-DFI.6.14 | reverse complement strand
TATATTTGGTGGCTACACCCCCAAGCCCCTGTAGAATAAATAACGCCAGTACTGGATATCAAAAATCCCGCACCGGCGTTATTTATTAAAATATTTTGTTTTTTAATCTTCAACACTCTCTACTGAAACTTCTTTTTTCTTCCTACTTTTACCAGAAATCATCTTGTGTCCTGTATAAATAGCCATAATCATGCAAAGCAAAGAACTTGCTGCAAAGTACTTATGGCCTTCTTTTGATCCCTTATAACCTGTATAAAAAGTTCCAAGCATTGTAATCAGTGCACCGATAGACCAATATTTATGTGATTTCATTCAGATACCTCCTGCCGTTTTTCTTAATCATATACCTTTTAAAAGATATATACAAACT
>NZ_JAJCKS010000011.1:0-100759 GCF_020558815.1 Blautia sp. 210820-DFI.6.14 | reverse complement strand
AGAATTTTCGAGAATCGTATGTGTTTCACTGTTTAGTTATCAAGGTTCTTTGTTTGTCTGTCTCTCAGACAGCTCGTTTACTTTATCACATTCACCAGCGCCTGTCAAGTACTTTTTTTAAGTTTTTTTCGAGGTGTTTTGATGTTTGTGTGTCGCTCTCAAGCGACTTGTTTACTCTATCACATGTTCGTTTCTTTGTCAATAATTATTTTTGTTTTTTTCAAGACTTTTCAAATTGTTTGTTCAGAAGAAACAATTCCTTGTGACAGTTTAGTTAGAATACCACTATCCAACCGAGCTGTCAACACTTTTTGAAACTTTTTTCATTTTTTCAATTTCGTACACTCTGCGTCCTGCAGCCTCCCAAAACAGCAACTGTCACATTCAGTCCCCAAATTGCAATAAATACTTTTGCTCTGATCCGCGCTTTTTCTTCATATGTACCTCCTTTAACACAATCTTTAAATTCCTATCATTTCCCGATACTCTCTCGGCGTAACTCCATAGCGTTTTTTAAATTGACGATTAAAATTTGACAGATTCATAAATCCTGCATCCTGTGAGATTGTCAATATTTTATCATCAGTCTGGCGCAATGCCTCTGCGGCCTCCGCAAGTCTCCGGTCATTTACATAAGAAGTAAAGCTGTCTCCCGTCATCTTTTTGAACCAACGCATGAAGTGGCTGCTGCTCCAGCCACAAAATTTTGCCATGTCTGCTACTGAAAGATTCTCACTGCTTTTAACACTGATTTCCTGCAGTACTTCTTTCAACTGCTCCCTATCCGGAGAAGACACGATTTCTCTGGACGGATACATTCTTATAAGAAGAAATATGATCTGCAATACTGCAGCTTTCACTCCTAGCTCATAAGCATTTTCTTTTGTTTCACACAATTCTTCCATCTGAATAAGACATCTTTTTAATGAATCATAATGCGCTTCCTCTGGCTTTATCTGTACCGGAGGAAACAACTTACCTGCTGCAAGCGGGACGAGAAATTCTCCTGCACAGAGATCTGCTGCTCCTTCTCCCAGAAAATCCATTTCAAAGATAATATTTTCGTATTCCATAGAATATCCTTTTATCCTATGAATTGCATGAAGGGTTCCAGGTGTTACTACAAAAATATCCCCCGGTTCTCCCTCAAAGCTTTTTGTTTCGATCTGGATCAGCCCTTTTCCCTTTTTTATATAAATCAATTCCATCTCCTTATGCCAGTGCAAAGGAACCGCCGGAAAATCCAATGGAATCGTACATGGATAAATATTAAACGGAAACAACCGGCTGCCATGCTGTTTTGTTTCCTGATATTTTGTACCACTTTCTTTTTCTTTCATCTATTTCCGCCTCTATGATAGGATAGTATCATTTCTTGCTCGCTTTTGACAAGAAACGACGGACTATCTGTGATATAACTAAAGCAACTTAAGTTAACGAAACTACAACCATTTTATATATGAAAGGAGCAACTCCCATGAGTGAATCTATGAAAACAACACTAAATGAACTTTGCCAAAAGGATATTGCAACTGCTTCCGACGCAGAACTTTATACAGCCCTTCTGAAACTTGTGCAGGAACAGAGTCAGAAACAGATAAAACCAGTAACTGGCAGAAAACTGTATTATATTTCTGCTGAATTCCTGATTGGAAAATTGCTTTCCAACAACCTGATCAACTTTGGTCTGTATGATGAAGTTCGTGAAACACTTGCCAGTATCGGAAAATCTCTTGCAGATATCGAAGAGCAGGAACCGGAACCAAGTCTTGGAAATGGTGGTCTTGGACGACTTGCCGCATGCTTCCTTGACAGTCTTGCAACTTTGGATCTTCCTGGTGATGGTGTCGGTCTTCGTTATCACTGCGGACTTTTTCATCAGAATTTCAAAAACAACATCCAGAACGAAGCTCCTGATTTCTGGCTGACTGACCAGTGTGCTGCCAAAGCTACCGATACAGTATTTCCGGTTTCGCTTGCAGGAAACACCTATTCTGCAAGACTCTACAAACTTCCTGTTACCGGCTATGAAGGCAGAACCAATATGCTGAATCTGTTTGATCTGGATTCTGTAGATGAATCTGTGATCGGTGACGGAATTTCTTTTGACAAAAAAGATATTGCCAGAAACCTTACATTATTCCTCTATCCAGACGACTCCGATGAAGACGGCCGACTGCTTCGTATCTATCAGCAGTATTTCATGGTTTCTGCCGGTGCTCAGCTTATTCTCAACGAATGTGCTGCACGTGGATGTAACTATCATGACCTTGCCGACTATGCAGCTATCCAAATCAATGATACACACCCAAGTATGGTAATCCCGGAGCTGATCCGCCTCCTTGAGGAACACGGAATCAGCTTTGATGAGGCAGTTCAGATCGTAACAGATACTTGTGCATATACCAATCATACGATTCTTGCAGAAGCTCTGGAAAAATGGCCACGTCATTATCTCGATACCGTTGTTCCTCAGCTTATGCCAATTATTGAAAAGCTGGATGACATTGCAAAAACACGTACAACTGATTCTTCACTTGCTATCATTGATCAGAATCAGGTCGTTCATATGGCACATATGGATATTCATTTTTCTCACTCCACAAACGGTGTTGCCACACTGCATACGCAGATTCTGAAAGAAAGTGAACTGGCAGGATTCTATCAGCTGTATCCGAACAAATTTAATAATAAAACAAACGGTATCACCTTCCGCCGTTGGCTTCTGAAATGTAATCCGGCCCTGACCTCTGAAATTGAATCTCTGATCGGATCCGGTTTCAAAAAAGATGCTTCTGAACTGAAAAAGCTTCTGAATTATACAGACGATGCAGAAGTTCTGAAAAAACTCAGTTGTATTAAAAAAGCCAACAAAGAAGCACTTGCTTCCTGGTTAGAAGACAAACAGGGAATCAAATTGAACACCAATGCAATGTTTTCCATTCAGTCCAAACGACTTCATGAATACAAACGTCAGCAGCTGAACCTGCTTTTCCTGATTCATGAATACCTGGAGATCAAAGCAGGACATACTCCGGCAACTCCATTAGTAAGTATCTTTGGTGCAAAAGCAGCTCCGGCCTACATCATCGCCAAAGATATCATTCACTCTCTTCTTACCCTGTCACAGGTTATCAGTGAGGACCCTGAAGTTTCCAGATATCTGCAGCTTGCATTTGTAGAAAATTACAATGTTTCTGCAGCAGAAAAAATGATTCCGGCATGTGATCTTTCTGAACAGATCAGCCTTGCATCCAAAGAAGCATCCGGAACCGGAAACATGAAATTCATGCTGAACGGTGCACTGACTCTTGGAACCATGGACGGTGCAAATGTAGAAATTGCCGAAGCTGTCGGAAATGACAATATTTACATCTTTGGTCAGAGCAGCAAGCAGGTCATTCACCGCTATGCAGCCGGTGACTACTGTGCAAAAGACTGGTATGAAGCTGACCCAAACCTTCGTCGTGCCATTGATTTCCTTACCAGTGAGGAAATGCTGAAATATGGAGATGAAGAACATCTGAAACGACTGCAGAACGAACTTATAAATAAAGACTGGTTCCAGACTCTTCCGGATTTCAATGCATACGTTGTCCGCAAAGAACAGGCAATGAGTGATTATGCTGTAAATCCGGAAGCATGGAACCGCAGAACTCTGATCAATATTGCAGAAGCCGGATTCTTCTCCTCAGACAGAACCATCAAAGAGTACGATGACGACATCTGGCATCTCGGAAAATAATCATTCTCCTGGATTAGAGCGGCGAATCTGCTCAGTCAGCTCTTCGCCGCCCTGTTCATACCATTCCTGCACAAAGGTGTCAAAGTAAGTAATTGGTTTTACACCCATGATAATCTGAATGAAAGTGTCTTTTTCAAGCTGCTGAAGAGACTTCGGTATTTCACCGTCTGCATCATCCAGATATCTTTTGGCTGTTGACCGGTAATTTCCTTCTATCAACCTTCCAACTGCTACAAGTCTGGATTCATATGCAGCCCAGTCTTCTGGTGTTTCTGATCTTCCCTGAATAAATTTTTCTGCTGCATCGTAATAAGATTTTTCAATTGCACTTAGATCTTCTTCTTTTCGCATACCGCTCATTACACTCTGGATATCTTTTGTGATCTGAAATGTCGCCTCGTTATAATCGACATTGATAACCAGCGGCCTGGCTGTCGGTTCTACGTTAAGAGCAAAATAATCATTTACCTCATCCGCATCCTTGGCTTCATATCTGCTATAATCAAACAATACACTGATTATCTTCATTACAATTTCCGGATGTTCATATCCTTTGCGTACAACAACATATTTATTATCCTGAAAAGTATCATATACATTCTGCCAGTCTGTCGGCTGTAGATAAAATGGCTGCCAGTTTGCCTCTTTGTCTGTCTCATAAACATCCATCAGTGGATTGTTCGGTGTCCACCACAGGCCAAAAAAAGCTCCACATTTTCCATCTATCACCAGATCTCTGAGGTTATTCTGCGCACGCAATGCAAAGTTCTTATCCAACACGCCACGTTCATAGAGTTCATGAAGATAACTCAGTGCATTTTTTGTTTCTTCTGTTACAGAACCATACACGATCTTACCATTTTGATTTACCCACCTTTGTGGACTGGCTCCAAATTTATCAAAAACAGAATCTACTGAATAATTAGAGCTGGTAGTTCCCACCAGATCTGTATCACAGGCGAGTCCGATCGGGTCTTCTCCATCCTCCGTGCCCATTTTATTCTGGACAAATTTTTCTACTATGTCAAATGCATCTTCCAGTGTTTTCGGATCTTCAAGGCCAAGCTTATCCATCCAGTCCTTACGCAGCCACATCAGACGTGGACCATGATCTGTAACGGTCTCCGGAATTGCCATCAGTTTTCCATTAAATCGCACAGAATCCAGAAGACCGCTTCCATAACTCTCAAACATCTCTTTGATTCTCTCTGAAGTGCAATTCTCATATACTTCGCTCAGATCTTCCACAAGATCATTATCAACCAGTTCTTTGAGTGTTTCTCTGTCCGAAACCACCAGTACATCCGGCAGCGTCTGGTCTTTTACAAGAATGTTCACAAATTCATCATATCGATCTTCCCGTTCCATGTAGACACTTTTATTCTGAATATTCAGTATTTTTCTGAGATAACGAGTGTAAGCATTGTCGTCATAGGTATTTCCATCCGGAAGATTTGAATTATTCGCACCACTCATTTGTCCTAAAGTATACGTTACAAGTTCAGGATAAGCGCCATAAGGAGTCTGTGCAGCTGTTTCCCAGGTACCGGTACGGACTGTCTCTGTAGATTCCGTATTTTCTTTTGCTGCCGATGATCTTTTCTGATTCAGCTCCTGTAAATCATTGCTGCATCCGCAGACAGCTATAGCTATGATTCCTATCAGAACAACAGGCAGTTTTTTCCATTTACTCTTCATTCTCTCTGCCCTCCTTCGGAAATTTCATAATAACAGTCGTGCCTTCATCCGGTGAACTGAAAATATGAATTCCGTAATTCTCTCCATAAAGAAGCCGGATACGGTCATTTACATTCTTAAGGCCATATCCTTTTGCCTGATAAGTTACCAGTGTTTCTGCTTTTTCCTGCTCCATACCAAGTCCATTGTCACGGACAGTGATCTCTACATCATCCCCCTTGCCTTTAAATGACAGGAAAATTTTTTTATCACCATCCTCTTTTTCATCAAGACCGTGTTCGATCGCATTTTCGACAACCGGCTGAAGAAGAAGCTTCGGCATTTTTTCATTTTTTATTGTCGGATCAATATCCCAGTCTACCGAAAAATTATGATCATGCATCGTAAGCTGGATTTCCAGATATGCTTCCATATTCTGAATACAATTTTCTACCGTAACCACATCTTCACCTTTGCTTAATGCGGTTCTGTAAAAAGTAGAAAGTGCCAGGGTAACCTTACTGATCTCCATCTGGTTACTTCGAATCGCCATCCAGTTCATCATCGACAGTGTGTTATATAAGAAATGTGGATTGATCTGGGCCTGAAGGGCTTTCAGTTCATATTCTTTCAACGCGATCTTATTGACATATACTTCGTCGATCAGGCGGTTAATCTCATCCATCATATTACGGAAACTGTTAACAAGAATTCCTACTTCATCTCCCGAATCACTGTTGACTGTAACTTCACGGCTTCCATGATTTACCCTGTCCATATTTTTCGTCAGTTCTTCAATTTTTCTTGTAAAAATTCTTGAAAATGCCATAGCCAGAAACAGAATGATCAGACCACAGGCCGCAATCAGTGGAATCTCTTCCAGCAGCAGTCTTCGTACAGAACCTGATATCGCATCCTGACTCTTATAAAGATAAAATACCCAGTCATTTTCTTCACTCTTAGTCTTTGTATATGCACAGGACTGGCTGATTTTCTGAATCATGGAATCCATTTTTCCAGATTTATCAAATTCCAGATTTGTCAGACCAGTTTTGTTATAAAGAACTGTACCGTTTTTGTCTGCAACAATTCCACCATTTTCCTGCGTGAGAATATTGGTCAGTGGCTGGAAGATTTTATTATAATCCAGAGAAATGCACAGAACTGCATCCAGTTTCTGATCATTATAGATCATACGTACTGCTGCAACTTCTTTACGATCCTGATCAACTTTCCACTGAATACGCACATCATCTTTCAGCCCTTCACTCCACCACTCTTCTTTCATCTTATCAAGCGGAACAAGTGTATACTCATGCTCCACCTGGATACTGTCCGCAAAAAGCTGAATTCTGTTGATCGCATCATGATATGATTTTGGTACAGACAAAAGTGGATCCGCTATTTCTGTATATTTTTCATACGCCGTATAATTATCGATATTTTTTTCCTTAATAATTTCCTCAATATCTGGTGAATAGGTCAGATAATTGAGAAGGCTGGCATAAACCGCCGTCTGGCTGTCAATGCTTTCTCTGGTCTGTTCCATGATCGACTGCATATCTTCCAGTTCGCTGCTGCGGACCATAGTACTCAGCCTGCTGTGACTGTACCAGGCAAGTACTGTCATCGGTACCAGGCTTGTAACTACAAGAAAGATCGTCAGTTTATGACGATACTTCATATTTTTGAATATCTTACGAAGTCTGTTCATCCTCTCCGGTTCCTTTCCTGTATGATTCCGGACTGCTTCCGTAATATTCCCGGAAACTTCTGCAGAAATAAGAAACATTTGCAAAACCAACACGTTCACTGACCTGTGCCACCTTCATATTGGTGCTACAGAGAAGTTCTTTTGCCTTCTCCATCCGGAACACACGTATATATCGGTTCAAATTCATGCCGGTCTCTTTTTTGAAGATAAAACTGAGGTATCCGGAAGACAGATAGACTTTTTCTGCCAGCATTTCAAGATTCAGATCTTCCTCATAATGCTGATAGATATAATTTTTGACTGCTGCCACTTCATTTCTAGAACTACTCATAGAACGGTCAAGAAATGCCTCGTATTCCTTGATATTATCTTCAGTCACTTCAACGATTTCCATGATATTTCTACAGTTATACAATCGTTCTATCTCATGCTCAAGACGCCGCTCTCCAGAAAACTGATTTTCCTGAAACAGTTCCTGAATGACATTCGAGAAAACATGTTTTTCCGGATGATAAAATTTCTCTTCCATCTGCTGTTCCAGCTGCTCAAGGATTTCCGGCAGACACTCACAACCTTCAAATTTACGGCTGACTGCCAGATAAAAACTGTCTCTGTATTTTCGTTTCATAAAATTATAAAGATGATTTGCCACCAGCTGATAATCGCAATATACGTCCTGAAAAAGGAGAAGCGACTGTCTTGCATTCAAATTCAGATAAAAGCATACTCTTCTCAACTCTTTCTGAATTTCCTCTTCCAGAGTCTCTTCAGCCGTATCAAAAAAAGCGACATCGGATTCCAGCAAGATTCCACAATGCCAGCCATTCCATTTTTCCAGATTGATCATATCTTTTGCTTTTTCCAGTATTTCTAGCTTGCCGGAGTAAAGATAATTTTGCAGAAAATACTGTTGCAGAAAATTTTTCCCTTTGATCTCACGACTTTCTTTTTTCTTTCTTTGTTCAATCACTTTCTCTGCCTTCTGAATTACTTTATGAAAATCTTCCGGATTCACCGGTTTCAGGATATACTCTGTCACACCATAGCGAATCGCTTCCTGCGCAAAAGTAAAATCACTGTATCCACTGAAAATTATGATCTGCAATGCCGGATTTTCTTCCTTGGCACGTCTTGATAATTCCAACCCGTCCATATGAGGCATTTTTATATCAGTCAAAACAAGTTGTATGTCCTCTGACCGAATAATCTGCAGAGCCTGTTTTCCGTTCGAAGCTTCAAAAACATTTCTTTCGCCTTCTTCTCTCGAAAGCAGATATTTCAGACCTTCGCGCTCTATTTTTTCATCATCTACAATAAGAACGTTTGTCATAATTCCCCCCTGTTTTGTTTCCTATAATACTTATGATTATAGCACAAAAAGTCTCTGGAAAAAATATTCTTCCAGAGACTTCCATTCTACATAACCAGAATCAGCCTTTTACGGCACCTGCAACAACGCCTTCAATAATGTACTTCTGACAAACCAGATATACAATGATGATCGGAATGATATCGATCATAATACTTGCCATCATTGGTCCCATCTGTACATGTCCGAAGCTGCCACGGAAATACTGGACTGCCATCGGAATAGTCTTATATTTTTTAATATCAAGAACCAGTGTTGGAAGAAGGTAATCGTTCCATACCCACATCAGTTCCAGGATCGCTGTTGAAATAATTGTTGGTTTTAATATCGGAATCAAAACTTTAAAGAATACCTGCAAAGGACTACAGCCATCAATCAGAGCTGCTTCCTCAATCTCAAGCGGAATACCTTTTACAAATCCTGTAAACATAAATACCGCCAGTCCTGCACCAAATCCAAGATAAATAATGCAGATATTGTATGGATTATTCAATTTTAAAGTATCTGCAGTTTTTGCCAGTGTAAACATAACCATCTGGAAAGGAACTACCATACTGAATACACAGAGATAGTAGAAGATTTTGGACAGTTTACCATTTACACGAACGATATACCATGCTGCCATTGAACAGCATAACATGATAAGAACTACAGACATTACAGAAATTACAAGACTGTACCAGAAAGATTTCAGGAAATCCATCTGCGTAACACTCGCTACAAAGTTCGCAACACCATTCCATGTTTCACTGGTTGGAAGGCTAAATACTCCAGATGTAGTGATCGCTGCTTCTTTTTTCAGTGAGTTGATTAATATTAAGACGATTGGGTACATCCAAAGGACACAGACAATTGTCAGTAAGACCGTTGCAACGGAATTTCTTTTTTTATTTTCCATTACTGCTGCACCTCCTTAGATGATGTTGCACGAAGCTGGATCAATGCAATTACAACTACCAGAACAAAGAATACAACAGCTTTTGCCTGTCCAATACCCTTCCATTGAGGTCCGCTTCTTGCATAGAATGTATCATAAATATTTAACGCCAGTAACTGAGACTGTTTTCCAGGATCACCACCGGTCAGTGAGAGGTTCTGGTCGAACATCTTGAAACCATTAGTCAGAGTCAGGAATGTACAGATTGTTACAGATGGCATAATCATCGGAATTTTAATCTTAAACAGAATCTGTCTGCTTGTTGCACCGTCGATCTGAGCTGCCTCGATCAGGTCAGGTGATACATTGTTCAGACCTGCAATGTAAATGATCATCATATATCCAATCTGCTGCCACATAAGCAGAATGAGCATACCGATAAAACCATTTTTTGCTGAAAGTGAAAGCAGTGGCTGTCCCCACTTGGAAAGCAGACCATTCAGCAATGTCTGCCAGATATAACCAAGTACAATACCACCGATCAGGTTCGGCATAAAGAATACCGTACGGAATGCATTTGTTCCTCTGTATCCTTTGGTCAGTGCCAGTGCGATAAAAAATGCAAGCACGTTGATCAGAATACTGGATACGAATGCAAATACAACTGTCAGCCAGAAAGAATGACTGAATGTACTATCAAGTAAAATCTTAGAATAATTTGAAAATCCAACAAATGTTACATCCTGCACTGTTGTAAATTTGCAGAATGAAAGATAGATGCCCCAGATAAAAGGCCACAGGAAACCGATTACAAATGCCGCAAAGGTTGGTAATACAAAAACCGGCCACCACTTTTTGATCGTTCTTCCTACCATGATTTTTCTCCTCTTCCCTACTGTTAACAGAAGCTTAAGTTCCTCTGTCTTTTAACTTATGAAAGGAGGCAAAAACCTCTGCCTCCTCCCATAAACAACATGTTATTTTCTATCCTGATTATTCAGAAAGAGCTTTTTCTGTAGCCCATCCGTCAACGAATGCGCTAACTACTGCATCCCAGTCGCCTGTGCCTGCCGCATATGCTGTAAGAGCTGTACCAAGACCATTCTTCCACTCTTCAGATGGCATTGTTGTGAAGTTCCATGAAACAGGTGTAAGACCAGCTTCTGTATACTCAGCATCCTGTTTTACAAATACGTTTGTAGGAGCAACTGCTGTTTTGAAAGGAATTGTGAATCCCATGTCTTCAGACATAGATTTTGTTCCTGCTTCAGATGTTACACACCAGTTCATGAAATCCAGAGTTGCCTGAACATCTTCTTCAGATGCATTCTTATTTACACACCAGTAGTTTTCTGTACCAGTTGCAAGACCTTCGTTCTCATCGTCAACGCCGAAGTAGATCGGGATCATAGCAAGTTCATCATCGCTGTATGTCTTAGCGAGTTCTGCATATTCCCAGGAACCATTCTGATAGAATACTGCATCACCATTTACAAATTCATTTCTGGAGTCATCAGCTGTTTTTGCTGAAAGCTCACTTCCATCACATGTAGAATCTGTAATGTACAGATCAAATACATTCTTATACTGATCAAGATATGTTCCTTTGATTGCTTCTGTATCATCGATTCCATCTGCTTTGTATTCATAGTAGATTGGAAGGTTTGCAAGATGTGTTTTGAATCTCCAGTCAGAGGATCCGTCCATACCTGCTGAGGTGAAAGCACCTTTTACACCAATTTCATCTTTACGTGCCTGAATGTCGTCTGCTACTTTTTTGAGGTCATCAAAGCTCTTGATATCATCCAGAGTATATCCTGCTTTTTCAAGTAAAGTTTTGTTTGTGATAAGTCCGTAGGATTCGATAACATATGCGATACCATCTACAGCATCTCCATCTTTCAGTTCATACGCATCAGATGTAAGTTCTTTTGTAATATCTGCATCTTTCAGATCGTAGCAGTAATCTTTCCAGTTTTTAAGGCCAACCGGTCCATTTACCTGGAACAGTGTCGGTGCATCGCTCTTTGCCATTTCTGACTGAAGAGTTGTCTCATACTGTCCGGATGCTGCTGTAACTACTGTTACATCTGTTCCTGTTTCTTCTGTGTAAGCTTTTGCCAGATTCTGCCAGGCTTCATCCTGCTCTGGTTTGAAGTTGAGGTAGTAAACCTTTCCGCCTCCGTCTGCCATAACCGGTACTGACGGGATCATTGTAGCTGCCATTAAAGCTGCCATGCTCATTGCTGTAATTTTTTTCATTTTCATAGTGATTGTCTTCTCCTTTACTTGTAAGATTTGTTCTTTCTTAAGCTGTCTTTATTATAGTTTTTGTTGATTTTTTATACCATGATAAAAAATCAAGAAATGTGTTCTTTTTTTCAGAAGAGTTTTATATTTTTTTATAAAAATATTTATAAAGGGGATCTATGAAAAATTTATTTCATTTAGAAAATGAAGAAAGTTATACTTTGGAATGTATGGAAACCGCAGAAGGGACTTGCCAGTCCCCTCTGCACACCCCTGGGCGGGATGATATATGAAGTTTTGTTTAAGACGGGAGCTTAGAAAATAAACCAGGTTATTCAGATAAGAAGATTATGGTGAGGGTGTCTGGTTCTTCGTAATTGAAATGGGAAGGTTGTGCCGAAAAGAAAAAGTCAGTCTTCTTTTTTATTATGTTTACGTTTGCGGGAGAACCTTCCAAGAAGGCTCTCATCTTTTGTGTCGGAGAGATCATCATCTGTGATCGTTGGCTCGGATACAACATATGCGCCCCTGCCGGCTGGTGGTGTATCGTTCTCCTGTCCGGTTATTGTACCTGTCGGTGCTTCTACTGATGTCTCATTTTCGTTTTCCTGTTCAACATCAAGTGACTCTTCCATCTCGGAAACTTCTCTATCCGCTTCTTCTTTACAGAAACCTTCCTGGCTAGCATTTTCCATACCTGCGGATTCTTTTTCTTCAAGGCACTCTGAAAATACATCCTCTGTCACATCATCACTCTCTGACATTGTGCCTTCCATTTCTTCTGTACGCTCTTTTGGAGCTGTAGAATCCGTTTTCTTACGGGAACTCCATGGTGCATATTCCGGTTCCGGTGCAATCGGTTCTTCCGGCTGTACGGAAGCTTCTGTATCCAGATCATCTGTCTCACCGCTATCTTCACCAGAAATAATCTCGCCATCTGCATCCACTGCTTCCACATCCTGTTTGATTTCTTTCAGACCTTTTCTCAGAAGAATCAGATAGATCATATCAATCACACCATTACAGAGGAATATCCATCCGGCAAAGATTACCGTGTATTTCACCATTGTAAATGGGTTTACTACCAGCGAAATACCAAGTGCAATGAAAATAATGCTTCCCAGAAGAAGGAACTTCCAAGAGCCTGCACCACGTTTTTTGAGTTTCAGGCTTCCCTTCAGTGACCAGATGCTGTCCACCAGAATAAATGTGCCAAGCAAAATCGGGAGAAGCTTGACAACAATCTGCGGGTTCATAAACAGGAAGATTCCAAGTACCATCAGAACACCACCAGAAAACAGATCAAAAATCGTGGAATTCAGTTTTTCCGCCACATAGATCAGGATATGATACAAACCTACCAGAATCAGCAAAATTCCAAATACAAACTTACATATTACATTCACAGTACTGACCGGCATATATACCAGACATGCACCAAGGGCTATGTATATGATTGATGTTACAATCTGCCCTTTTAAAAAGTTATTGATTTTTTCCCACATTGGCATCTGCTCCTTTCGTCCCAATGGATTTCATAGAAACAGTATACCTTTTTTCGACCAGTCCGTCTATAGGACATTCTGTGCAGGATGTCCTTATTTCATGTACAATACCGGAATGTTTTATCAGTCAGTATCCTTGCAAAGATCAGTCCCAGGGGAAGGGCTGCTATGATCAGGATTGCTGCCGCAAACCAGGAAGCAGCAACAGAAAGTGACATAATCCCAAGATTATAAAATCCTCTATACAGATACAAACCCGGAACCATAATGACAATTGAAGGAACCGTCAGGGAGATTCTCGGGTATCCTACTTTGTTTTTAATCAGGGATGCAAGGATTCCTGCAGTTAATGCACCGATGAACGCTGCTGCAGCCGGCGGAATAGCTGACAGATCCACAAGTTCCAGTCTGAGTGTATTTGCAACAGCCCCGATCATCGCTGCCGTTGCTGCCAGCCTTACCGGACTGTTAAACATAACAGAAAAGCCAAATACCCCGCAGAAACTTGCTATCAGGTGAAGTACTATCCACATTCCTACTGGCATTGACATCTTAATAAAGTCTACCGGCTGCAGGTGAAGAAGCAATGCCATGATCCAGGCAGCCATTGTTGCCACCAGAACAACGATCAGTGCATACATCAAACGTTCTGTACCCGATCTCATATCCAGCTTGGCAAGGTCAATCCCACTGGTAATAAACGGAAATCCCGGAATGATAAACAACATGGCACATATATAACCAGCCTCATGCTGTACCGAAATGCCAAACAGCATTTCGCCAATCTTCAAAAATCCTGCATAAACAAGGCAGGCCAGAGAAACCGACGATACAATGCATAAAAACAGGGTAAAATGATGTTTTGTCAGTTTGCATCGGAGAAAATTGCCAAATCCGGCACCTACAAAAGCACAGAACATTTCAATAAAGCCACCGCCGAGCAAAAAAGTAAATCCACAGCATGCAAGCGCCGCAGCGAATCCAAGTGCAATCGGGGAGTAAAGTCCATGGATTCGTTCAATATCATCCAGCAGCGTATGCAGTTCTTCTCCTGACATGTCTTTTCCATCAATTTCAAATTCCCGGATAAAATGTTCCAGACGATTCAGTTTTGATGTGTTTACTCCTGTATTAGTGAGACAAAGGGACTGGGTAAAGCCCTCCTCACCATCAAAACAGGTATACTCAATCGACATCAAACCAATATCTGCGGTACAGGTAATTCCCATAATCTCAGCCAGGGTATTCATCGAACTTCTGACTCGCCATGCACCTGTTCCACAGGACAGAAACATAATCCCCACTCGTCCGATGATTGATGCTTTTTCTGTCAGACTCGCCTGCGTGACCGGAATATCAGCACCATTTTCATCCGTATATTCGTGCCAGGCAATGTCCATGTGATTTTTTCTGATCACCGGTTGCATCATATACACATCCCAACTGCTTTATTCTTTTTCAAAATCATTTTTCCAGCACCTTCATTTCTGACAGAATCGCTTCCCTGCATCCCAGTCCGATACCATTCGCAAGTTCAATATTCTTTTCCATTTCTCTTTCAAAATGACAGAATGGCAGGAAGATTCCCAGTTTGCTGGTGTGTTTTTCAATTCCATGCTCGTCACGTTTACCATAATACATCAATGCACGTGGCAGCTCCTCCTGTAATTTCATCAGATATTCCCAGACTATTGCATATATTTTTTCTTCATTGATTTCCAGATCTACAGACTGAGGGAATTCAAAGAGTAAAAGGATTCCTGTATGTTCCGCATTCCGTATTGTCTCAATCTCTCCGTTCTGAGTATATCCATGACTTTCACGAAATCCATCTGCCATATACATACGGTAGTCTGGAATCTCATCCTGCTCTTCAAAGAGTTTATGGAACATCTTATACTTCTTTTCATAGATATGATTTTTTGATTCATCCAGAAGGTTTCCGTTTTCATCTGTAAGGAATATTGGATTCTCCACCCCTTTGTCATTAAAACGGATTGGAATCAGAAAAGAATTCCGGAGAAGATCAAATACACTGTTATTGCAGACTGCCATCATAAATGCAGAAAGATCTTTATTTTCATAAGCGTTGAATAAAGCCGCAGCAAAGACCGTTCCCGGAATGTCCGTTCCTGCACCCTCACTCTCTTCTGCTGACGGAATCGCTGCAAAAAATGTATCTTTTAAACGTTCGCAGGCACGTGGATTCTTCAGGATCTCGTCAAAAATCTGTTCCGCTTTTTCTTCTCTTGGAAATATTGTGCTCATAATAAAGCCTCCTTTGTGCCTTATTATAGGAGCATCAATATGAAATGTAAATTTCATCTCTTCTATATTAAATATAACCAAATTGATTTGTTCTAAGTTTCTTCAAGTAACTTTATGAATTTTTAATTTTCTGTAGTAACCAAATCAGGCCAGAGTCACGGGGACTCCGGCCTGAACATTAAATCTCTTATTTTTTTAACAGATTCTTCAACTCTTCAACTTTATAGCCTGTATATTGGGCTATCTTTTCCAATGATTCTCCTGCATCAAACATTAAATGGATTATTTCACATTTTCCCTCCGTAAATCCATCCTGCTTTCCGCTATTATATCCATCCTGCTTCCCACTGTTATATCCATCCTGTTTTCCACTATTGTATCCGTCCTGCTTTCCACTATTATATCCGTCCTGCTTTCCACTATTGTATCCAGCTTCATACTCTGCTTCTCGCAGTTTTCGCTCTTCCTCTTCTTTGTCATACTCGAATATACTCATCGCTATTACCTCGGATTTGTGTTTTCGGAGGAATTCGGCAAGGACCCCATTCTGGATACAGTCATCAACTGCCTGTTCTACTGCTGTATCCAGATCGGATTCCCTTGCGTATTCCCGTACTTTCGCTACATATTGTGCATATTCTCTTAAACTCTGGCACTGCTCCATCAATTCGCGGTTATGACCTTCGTTGATGTTCAGAGTAAGTACTTTCAGCTCCAGATTCGGCTCGCCGCTCAGATTTTCGTATGATTCCGACAGATAATTGATCCAGTAGTCCTCTTCTCTTTCTGTTCCATTATAAAACACAATGAAATTTGGCGCAGGGATCTTCTGCAGTGCCGAGGAATACAGGGATTTGTGATTCACAAGTTTCTGGTATTCACCAGATATGTAAAACAGATCTCGCAGTGGCATATTTGGATTGTATGTTGACTGATGTTCGTACAGGAATAATCCCATATCCACGATAAATGCCAGATCATTCTTCATACCCATATAGACTGCATTCTCCAGTGTCACAATCTCCAGTGCATCCGAATTTTCGTAGTTACTTCCATTCACTGCGTTGTAAAGCGACAATAGATTTTCTCTGTCTGAAAACAGCATACGAAATACTGTATCCTTGTACTTTCGATTTGCCCTTATCTCTTTGCCTGCATAGCTCTTCAGATCTGCATTACGATCCATTTTTACATTGTTATTTCCTTTTGCAATTAGTTTTCTCTTCACAGCAGCATTGTGTTTTCTTCTCGCCATAGGCATACCTCCTGTCTGGCAGGAGTTTAAGAATACACCGTACTGTTATTGTCATCACCTCGAACCCCTGCTTTTTATTTTAATTGGATTTAAAAGCATGGATTTCTGAAATGAATTAAGAAAATCAGACGGCAAAAATGCCCAGAACTTTGAGAAATATGCTTTTATTTATAGTATCATTTGTTCTAAGCTTCTTCAAGTAGCTTTATGAAATTTTAATTTTTTTATTAATGCAAAAGCAGACCGGAATCACGAGGACTCCGGCCTGAAAAATCATATTGCAGATTTTATTTTACTTTTACTTTGATCACATAGGATTTCTTTCCTGATTTCACTGTAATCTTGACAGTACCTTTTTTCTTTGCTGTAATGACACCTTTTTTGCTTACTGTTGCTACCTTCTTATTGGAAGAAGTGTAAGTAACTTTTTCCTGAGAAGTAAGCGGGCTGATTACCGGTCTGAGTGCCAGTTTCCGGCCTTTCTTCAGAGTTACATTCTTCTTAAGACCACTGATCTTAGTAGTTCTTACTCTTGATGTCTGAACTTTTACTTTCAGGGTTGCTTTCTTACCGCTCATAAGCGTTACTGTGATCTTAGCTGTTCCGGTCTTCTTACCTGCTTTGATCACGCCCTTACTATTAACAGTTGCAATCTTCTTATTGCTGGATCTCCAGGATCTGACAGAGTCTCCATTTGCCATAGCCACTCTGATCTTCTTGGTTGTCTGTTTTTTCTGAAGCTTGATAGAAGTTGCATTCAGTTTGATCGTTGCAGTAAGTTTCTTTCCATTATCTCTGTTTACAACTGCGCCACAAACAGAGCATGTTCCCTGCTGTTTCTCAGGTGCAAATACAGTTGCTTTGGACACTACTTTCCATGTGTACTTATGATCAGTTGTTTTTGGAAGCACTTCTGTCTTTGTTGCTCCACAAACTGTACAGGTGTAAACTTTTTCGCCAGCTTCTTTACAGGTTGCTGCTTTTGTAACTTTGCCTTCATCGAAAGTATGTGTTCCATAACCATTTTTCTTAGCATTCTCTGTGATGTCACACTTGCTCCACTGATAGGTGCATTCATGCCAGTGTGCATCTGCATCAGATGTCCACTCACTGCTCCAGATATGGTCATGTTCTTTTGAATAGTCGTCTGTATAATGGAATACGACCACATCTCCATCTTCCAGATACTGCTCATTTACAGCCAGATCCGGATGAATTCCGTTCAGAGTGTACATCCAGCCGCTGTTAGCTCCGTTGTCTTTCTGTTCAAGCTTTGTTCCGTCTGCTTTTGTGATTGCAGAAATGTAATTTCCTGCTTCATTATCCCATGTGTATTCATTGTCTGTCAGAACTTTTGAAATCACATCCAGTACTGTTGCATTTCCGTCTACTTCGTATTCTGCATCTGCAATCCATGTTTCCAGATTATCTGCATGAAGTGTATGCCATGTATTGTCTTTGTCACTGTTGTGTTTCTTGTCACCAAGCAGTGCAAAATGAACTTTGATATCCTCTGCATTTCGCTTGAGAACTGTAACAGTAAATTCCTCAGATGCAGCTCCACAGATAACTCTTACTTTCTGCTCGCCACGTTTGTCTTTATTGTATCCTTCGATCTTTGCATCAGCCGGTGCTACTTCTTTATAAGTACCATCGCTCATTGCAACATGGATTTCCATACCCGTAAGATCAAGTTCTTCTCCCAGATCATAGTCTGTCTTGTAATCACCGGTGATATAAACTTTTTCTTCGTATACTTTAACTTCATCTGTTCCGGCCAGTTTTGCTGCGTCTGCTCCAAGCGGATCATCCGTACGGTTATGCTGCGCTTTCCAGCTGCATCCTGCTACTGCCGGGCATTCGCTTGTATCCTTCTCTGTGTTGAAGTAAACTTCACCGACTGTTGTTTCATGAGTTTCACAGTTTGTATCTACATATTTGACAGCACCGATGCCTCTGTCTGCTCCACAGTCTTTGGAATAATAGTTATTCGCAATATCATCAAACTTATTCAGACTGTCATAGAATCCAATGATAGCACCAATATTCTTTGTTCCTTCAGTTGTTGCCTGAACTTTGCCAGTGAAAGAATTGCCTTTCATTTTGTATGTATTCCATGCCTGTGCAACATAAAGGTCACCTCCAAGGATACCACCGACTTTATCTGCACCTGTAACACTGCCAGCTGCCTCACACGCATTAATACTGATCTTGACTCCATTCGGTGCAGAAGAGCCTTCGTATCCTCCACCAACAATACCACCAACAAGCTCGTCGCTTCCTTCTACGTTTCCATAGAATCTACAGCTTGTTACACTGCAGCCGCCCATAGCATTGTCACGCGTTCCAAGAATACCACCAACATACTTTTTACCATAAACAGTTGCATAACTTACACAATTTTCGATTGTGCCATGCATACGTCCTGCAATAGAACCAATCATATTCTGATCTTTGTCATAACCAATTACAACGTCTTTTTCAATTGTACAATTTTTGATTGTTGTTGTGAATGCAGCAGAGCATCCTGCAAATGGGTTACTGGAAATTTCTGTTCCAATAAGACCGGATTTCAGAGTACTTGATCCACTCTTTAATGTTACATTATCAATGATGATCGCATTACCAGAAAGTCCGACACCGGACAGTGTATTTACAAGGCCATATCCTGCAATCTTTTTACCATAGATATTTAAATTGTGTACTTCTGCATTTTTTACATATCCAAGAAGCGGAAGGCCACCTTCTGGAATAGCGATTGTTTTTCCGTTTCCATCCAGATAGCCGCTGAAGGCACGAAGGTTTCTTCCATTCTGAATATTTTTACTTCCATCTTTTGTGACACCAATCGGTTGCCATCCTTCTGGTAAAGTGATATCAGCTTCCTGACGAAGATATTTACCATCGAAAGAAACACCTTTGGATACCAGATCTGCAACAGTCTTATAATCATCAGCTGTACTGATCAGATACGGTTTCTCTTGCGTACCTTCTCCTTTCAGTTTATCACCGATAAGGTCCTCTGCTGTAATGATTTTAATCTCGGCAATATTAGAAACTGCTTTGGCTGTATATCCCTGAATCGTATTTGTTACAACACAATAATAATATTTTGTGCCTTTTTCAGATGCTGTACCTAAACTCAATAAACTGCTGGTGCCTTTTTCAACCGCTGTACTGCCATCTGTACTGTCCTTATCATTTACATACCACTGATAAGTCAGCTTGCCACCATCTTCTTTCTGAGTAGAAACACTCAGAGCAGTTATAGCATCACCCACCAGATAAGAAGCATCCTTCGGCTGTTTTGTAAATGCAGGGGTGGATGCAGAATCAACTTTAACAAAAACATAAACACCATTTACATCATAGGTTTTATCTTTCGCTGTATCTGTATAAGTATCGCCTGTAGTTGCCCATGCCTTATATGTTTTCCCTTTAAATGTATAAGTTACTTCACAGGCATAGTAATTGCCAGCATCATTCGCCATGGAAATATCTGTAGATGGGACATAACTGTCTGACTCATTATCTTTAATTGAAGAATATCCTCTAATATTATATGCTCTGGAAACTCTTTTCCATTCATAACTGAATTCTCCGCCTTCTGCCGCAGATGTTGCAGTTACTTTCAATGTTTCAGCCTGATCTCCTACATTATATGTATAACCTTTATTCCAGGCAGAACCTTCCGGCATAGTGTTTCCAACTGTAGTAATCACAGCTTTTGGTGTAGGATTTTCATCAACAGTTATTCGTGCTGTTTCAGTCGTTGTTGTATTATTTTCTGATTTCTCTGTATTTGTAACTACACAGTAATAATAAACAGTTCCTGATTTCTCTGATGATGGTGTATAAGAAGCCTCTGTTGCATCCTTGATTGCTGTGCCACCTTCATTGGAATCTGTTGTATTACTATACCACTGATAGGTCATTTTTCCATTGGCACTGGCTACAACGGAAAGTGCAGTTGTCTTGTTTCCTACGATATAATCTGCTCCTTTTGGCTGAGTCATAATATAAGGAGCATCACACACCGGCTGTTTTTCCAGATTGATCGTATATACGGAAGAAACAATTCCTTCTTTACTTACCTCTACACTTACTTTCATCTTACCATCTGCATCCCATTTATATGGCAGATTATAAGCTTCAGCGCTGGTAACTTCTGTTCCGTTAATCTTGATTGTATAGCCCTTTTTGAGTTCTGTAGCTGTAATCGCAACACTCTCAGCATTTCCATTTACATACGCATGATACTCATTCACATCACGGTCGAACGCTTTGTCTGTAATACCATCAATTGTAAGATTTTTCAGCGTTGCATATGTCTCAACGTTAAAACTATAAGTTTCCTTTCTGTTAGCATAAACATCAAGATAGCCCTTGGATGCAAAATATGCATCTCCAGTTGCTATTCCGGTTGCTGAGCCTCTAGCTCCTGACCATCCGCCCCAGTTATTACTCATCATAACCGAAAGGCCAGCTTCTTTTGCATTTGCAGACATTTGGGCAACTGCATAAAGACTACTTAAATAATCCGGTGCCTGAACACTATAGCCTGTCAGTTTATTTGGATCAAAGGCTGGTGTGATTTCAATCGCATTGCCCTTCTTATAATCACTCTCAGATTTGTACAGCTGAATACTGTCAAAATCTGCGGTCTTCTCCAAAACTGTTACTTTTGTAACTGCCGGTACTACGCTCTGTTCTTCTGTGCTTGCTGTTACAACATAAAAGACTCCGGAAATATCTTTATTGAATGTGATATTATAATGATACCAGATATCTGTCGAGGAAGAAGAATATCCTCTGTAAATACTGTAATTATCTTCGGAAATCAGTTTAAAATTACTGTCATAAACACGAAGATTTTCTTTATTTGATGTGTCAAAAACAACATTGTAATGTCTGTCATAGGAAGCTTTGTATTCCTGAATCGTTACAGAGCTTCCTGCCATTGTTTTGTATGCTTTCTTTGCAAATTTGGTGTATGCATCCGTACACTTTTCATCTTTGTAAACAAATGCGGTCAGATAATCATCTGCTTTTACTTCATCAGAAAGGTTAAAGCATAAACTATCATTTCTCCAATAACCAAAATTACCGCTCTCATCACCCCATAATTTAGTGATGAATTTGCCATACTTCTCATCATCTACGCTTGCATAACCTGCAACGGCACCGCCATTATAATACTCATCATGTGCTGCGATAAGTGCCTCATCATAAGTCAGGATACCATTCTTATCAATATCCTTTACTGTGACATCTCTGTCTGCCATCAATGTGCCATCTTTGGCAGTTGCAAGATTTCCAGCCACGCTGACAGTCATATGTACAACTGCATCTGCTGCCGGAGTACCCTCTCCTGCATCGAATGCATCTGTCTCTTCTGCACTGTCTCCACCATCAGAAAATGCATCCACACCTTCTGAATTGTCTTCCTCATCCTCTTCTACATTGACATCCGCTGTGTCATCTTCTGCTTCCACTTCAACATCCGCATCTGAAGTATCGTCTGCGTCACTAACCTCTACATCTGCTGAATCTTCATCCCCTGCATCTGCTGTAGTCTCTACATCAACATCTGAGAAAATCTCGTCTGCTGCATATGCATTGGAAGGGATCATTGTCACGGTCATCATCATTGCCATGGAAATAGCTGATAATCGTTTCATTAATTCTTTTTTCTTCAACTCTGCTCCTCCTTTTTCACAAGTTGTTTTTAACAACAAAAAACAGAGCCTCATTTATAGATGAGTCTCTGTCCTATACAACGCGTTAGTTAGCTGACTTGAAACAATTATCCGCGTATAACATTTCATACAGCAAAAAAGCAGTTCCGGAATTGCACCGGATTTCCTTAAACTGGTCATCTCCCGACCAGACCACGCCTGGTTATTTTGTTGTCTTTTTATTATAGCATTTATGCATTCTCCCGTCAAACAGAATCGCTAAATATCCACAAAATATTTAGCGATTCTCCAAATTTTTTATTTTACTTTCACAGTAACCGTATAAGATTTCTTTCCTGACTTCACGGTAATCTTTGCGCTGCCTTTTTTCTTTGCTGTGATGACACCTTTATTGCTCACTGTCGCTACCTTCTTATTGGAAGTTTTGTAAGTCACTTTCTCCACAGAAGTAAGCGGGCTGATCACTGGCTTCAGTGTCAGTTTCTGTCTTCTCTTAAGTACTACGCTCTTCTTGAGACCGCTGATCTTTGTGGTTTTAACAGCTGTCTTCTGTACTGTTACATTTACAACTGCCTTCTTTCCACTGACAAGGGTAATTATGATCCTTGCTTTGCCAGTTTTCTTCGCTGTGATTTTTCCACGGGATGTTACGGTTGCAACCTTTTTATTGGATGTCGTCCAGGACTGTACCCTGTCTCCTGCTGCCAGACCACTTATCTGTACTTTAGTCGTAGACTGTTTTACCTTTAACCTGATGCTTCTGGCATTCAGTTTAATAGTCGGTGTCAGCTTACTTCCAACTGTACGGGTTTCCTGACGCCCTTTATTACTGGTCCTTCTCTGCTGCTCGGGTGCAAAAACAGTCGCTGTTGATATCGTCTGCCACGGTCCGAACACTTCCGGGATCTCTGTAGGTGTTGGTGTCGGAGTCTTTACTTTTCTCTGTATGGTAAGCAGATATTCTGTCTTACTTCCAGCCTTCGCAGTCACAACAAATTTTACCTGTGCTTCATCCACGCCATCTTCCCAGTAAACATTAAAGCGTGTTGCATTTCCACTGGTAGTAGTAGTTACTCTCTTGACTCCCTTTACCATTTCCGTCTTCACCGTTGCATCCGACTCAGCCTTCTCTACATAAACGCGAAGAAATCTCTGTGTATTCTCTGCCTTACTGTCCAGATATTCCACTATATAGCTGGTCTTTGCACTGTTAAACGCCGGAGTCATTGACAGATAATGAGATACCTCTCCATAAGTATTGCTGGTGCTGACGATCATACTGGTCAGGGATGAATTTCCATGATCTTTCGTCAGGTGGAATGTATATTCTCTGCTCTTGGTACCCTGAACTATCGCAATTTTTATTTCAGCTTTTCCGGAACTTACATCAGCCACATATGTTCCATCAATTATATCATTTCCTATTTTCATCGTGCATCCTGCAGGAGCCTTAAAGCTAAGCGTTACATTCTTTGCATTCTCTGCAACTCTGAGTGTATATTCCGTCTCGGAAGCCTGAAATCTCTTGTCCCAGTTTACACTTCCGGTATCCGGCATAGCTGTCACACTGTCCAGATAAGCACCGTTTGTTTCAAGTGCCATCAGATAGCAGGAATCATTCTTGTAATAAATTGTTCCGTCTTTATCCACACAAAGCGGGCTAATACAGTATTCCTGCTGTTTACTTACCGGACGGAACAGTTCTTCCGCTTTTCCTGATGTCTGTCCCGGGGTATCGGTCAGCATGTAGATACCTCCTGGATATGCATTGTATGTAAAATACAGATAAACCCGTCCATCTGCTTTTCCATCACCGTCAAAATCCTGATTTTCACAGGCCGTAGAAAGGATCGGAGCTGCCTGTGGATATCCTGGGATAGATACTTTATAAGCGAGGGTAAGTCCGGACGCAGATTCATTGATCACATCAAAATGATGTCCTCCATCTGCATTATACTGGCCTCCGGTTCCGCAGACACCAACATAGATTCTGTTCTTATAGACAACCGGTGTTGACGTTGCCGCGCCGCCCAGATTATAACCTGCCACTGCGCCAAATGTTCCGTCTGCATTCATCGCAACACGATACAGATAACCGCCTTTTGTCGTAAAATATACGTATCCATTGTTATAAGTGATCGTTGAACGGATATCGCCGATCACATCCGTACGCTTGTCAATCAGCTGTCCGGTATGTGTATTTACAGAGTATAAGATAGATTTGTACTCATCACCGCCTGCGCCATCATCAGAACCAAATACCAGATAGTTTTCTGATACATAAGCACCGGCCCAGTAGAAGCCGCCTTTGTGATCATATTTCCATGTACAGTATTTTGTCTCATTCCCTTTGGATGGATCTTCATCTGTAACAGAAAGGCAGAAATAAGAACCAGGAGTTGTATCCGAATTCCATGTTCCCGTATAAATATATCCGTCTTTATAAGTGATCGGTGAAAGCGTCTGTCCACCTAATTTCTCACTGATCCAGAGAGATTTCAGTGTCGTGGCACTGAGTGCCTGTATCTGACCACCACCAATCTGTGCAAAAAGCATTCCCTCTGCATAGGCAAGCGGGATCATGGCATACTGCATATTTCCGGACATCCGTTCACTTGTCTGGATAATGTCTCCTGTATTTTTGTCCATTTTGTAAATAAACTGCCCGGATGCTACATAAACATACCCACCAAGGATCAACGGTGGTGTAAGTGCTGCATCCCAGCCTTTTGCATCCAGTCTCGTTGCCCATTTCTGTGTAATTGTATTCTTGCTGGTCGGCATAGCTCTGTCTGTGATTCCGTTATTGGTCTCACTATTCTGGTAGCTGCTCCAGTCATTGTCTGTAATTTCTTCCTGTCTGGCTGTCTGCTGTTCAAGTGTTACCTTGATTTCAGATTCCTCACCTACTGTAAATTCCTGTCTTTTGGAAATATATCCATATTTTGATACATTCCATGTATACTTATCCCCATAATAAAGAGAATCATAGATGTCTGCATCCTTAGACGGCTCTACACGCTCCCCCCTGGAATCATATACACTGACCACTGCATCCGACGGTTCTGTTTTAAATGTAACTGCCACTTTCGATTTCTTATGGACCGTAACTTTATAAGTACCCGTGGAAGTATAAGACAATGTCTGATATGCCGGATCCTGATAAGTTCCATCCTCTTTCATCTGAAAAAGAATCTCTGTATCTGAATCTGTAAGTGGAATTTCCAACGCCTTACTGTCAGATACGGCCTGTCCGTTTACCGTAAGTCCATACCACTTATCATTAAAGGCACTTGCAGTAACTTTTACAGACTTCGTATCCTGTCCTACAGCAACCTCATAATCTCTTGTAATACCGGCGCTGTCAAATTCTGAGATCAGATTTTTTGCCATATCATTATCAGATGGAAGATAACAGCCAATCATGGAAAGATCAAGTCTTCTGAGAACTACAATCTTATAAGTCTGGCTGTCTGCTTCTGTACCGGCTGTTACTGTATAAACAGCGCTCTTTCCATTGTCTTTGGTAAAGATATTTGAGAAATTGTAGCGTTTTCCATCTGTATATCCGGTTGTAATGATCTCACTCTCTACGATTTTTCCATCAAGATCACACGCGGACAGCTGAATCGTTGAGCCCTGCGGTGCATCAGCCCCGATATCCGCCGTCACATAAAATCCGGTAGAATTATAGCTGGATCCGATCTCAACCGTATAAGTCTTTCCACCATAGGTTGCGTCCAGATCTTCTCTGCGGGTCATTTCAAGAGGATCTTTTACCCCGTAACCGGAATACACGCTGAGGTCTTTGAGATATTCCTTTGTTTCTCCCGCTCCGACTTCCTGCTGATCTTCAAAAGATACCTCTGCCGTATCCTCATCTGTATCTTCCGTACTCCATTCTTCCTGATCATCTGCGAAGTCTTCCACAGAAATCTCAGCTTCATCCTCATCTGTATCTGCTTCTTCTGTGATCTCTGTATTCTCATCTGCCGGTTCTTCTGTTATTTCGGTTTCCCCCAAATCATCCGACAGGCTATCTTCGCCGGATATCTCTGATGAAAGATCACTTTCTACGGATATGTCCGCGCCATAAACCGGTGCTGTTCCCGCCAGCATAGTCACTGACAGAAGGACTGCAAGCCATTTTCCCATTCTTCTCATCTGATGATTACCTCCCTTTCTCTTTCTCATCGCTGCAGTGATGGATTCCTGTTTTTCATTTTTCTGAAACTTCGTCTTGCTCCTGTCCAAAAGATCAGATAAATGAGGCCTGCCAGTGCAAACACAGATAATACCTTTGTAAGGAATCTCATATGTGTCCACGTATTCGTAACTTTACTTCCCACCAGTTCCGGAATGCTCTTCTCTTTCTTTTCCGAGGAACCCGAAATAACTCCGGATGTTTTATCCTTCTCTTTATTTTCTGTCAGATCATCCGTTGATGCCTCTTCTGTCTTTTTATCTGTTTTGTTGTCGTTCTTCTTTTTTGTGGAATCCTTTTCGTTTTTATCAGACTTTCCGTTTTTTCCGGAATCTTTTTTATTTATTCCGGCATAGGCGGTGAGTTTTTTTTCTTTATTCTCTTCTTCCGATTCATTTTTTCCGTTTTTTCCGGAAGAAGTACCTTTTCCACCAACCGTTTTCAGGTTTGCCAGAGAACCTTCTCCGTTATTTCCTTTACCCGGAAGTGTCGCTTCACTTTTATTTCCACCATACCCCGGTCTCTGTACAACCGAGCCGGAGTTTCCACTGCCTGTCGGATTTTTCTTTTTTATATCCGGAATTCGGATCACCAGAGGATTGCTGACATTTCCGGCATCGTCCTTTACTACGATTATGATATCTTTTGCACCTTCTGGCAGTCCATTAAGCGTCAGTGTATCTGTTCCTGCCAGGACCTCCCGTCCTTCTTTTGAGGTATCCGGATTCTGATGTTTCTTTCCCGCATCTACGATACGGTAATAACACTGTCCTCTTTCACTTGTCTTATATACCACAGATGCCTCACTTGAAGATACCCTGCTTGCACTGACTTTTTTGAGTACAGGAGCTGTTTTATCTGTGATTTCAAGTGTGAGATAATAATCTTTTCTGGTTCCGTCCTCAGCAGTTACCTCCAATCTTACTCTGGCTTCTTTTTCCTGAGCACCAAAACAGATTTTCCAGTAAGTATGCCCTTCTTCATCCTGCGTTTCCCTGATTGTCTCATCCTGTTCGACAGTAGAATATTTCACACCACTTAATGCATAGACTTTGATCTGGGCATGTTCCTCTTCTGCTACGGGCCAGATATTCAGGCTCTGGCGTTCGCCGTCATAAACAGCTTTGTATCTGTCCCAGTCTTTATTTAATGCAGGATCCAGTTTCAGGATTCCCTTCCCCCAGGTATCAGAGCTGGAGATATACAATTCTTTCAGATCTGTATTATTACTTTTGACCTCCGGTGTCACGGAAGGTTCCGGTGTTACCGATGGCTCCGGTGATTCTGAAGGCTCCGGTGATTCTGAAGGCTCCGGTGTAATTGCTGGCTCTGGTGTTTCTGAGGGCTCCGGTGTCACAGATGGCTCCGGCGAGGGTGCTTCCGTCGGTTCCGGCGTTTTGGTCGGTTCTGGTTCTGCCGGTGGAGCTACTGGTTCCGGTTCCGGTGCTTCCGTCGGTGCTGCCGGTTCCGGTGTCTCTGCCTCTGTCGGTGCTGCTCCTTCCCCCTCGGTCTCCTGCGTGGTATCTGCGGCATAAACCTCCATGGAAAGAGCAGCATTCAATTCCATAGCTCCTCCTCCAACCAGAAGTCCTGCAGAAAGGGATCCAATTATGAACTTTTTAATGATCGGTCTTTTTATTGTGTGTTTTTTCATTACCAGTCCCCCCATACTTCACCGTCTGATCCTACTCCCAGGTCCGCTCCTGAATAAAGCGTAAAGCGAAGTCTTACTTCATCACCGTCTCCCGGGAAACAGGAAGACATTCCTACATTCATATATTCACCATTTACAAAATACATCCAGCCGGAATTCATGGTAAAATCAAATTCACCGATCCAGTTGGCATCATGGCTGGACAACTGACAGTTTACTTTTTTCAGATGTTCCATAAGATCATCCGGGATCGCTGCTCCTGATGCAATGCCGCCTCGCCCGATGGCTTTCAGGTAAAAGCCACCTGTCGCACTTCCATTATTTCTCCAGTCAAATCCTGTATTCTGTAACAGTCTGAGAACGACCGAGGAAAGCTGTTCTCCCCGATAATAGTCAATCGATGTTGCCGGAAGGATCGTACCAAGTCCAATCGTTCCCGCCTCAATACTGACCGTAATGCTGCCGGCCGGTTCGTCCTGTCCATCCTCCCCTTTATAAATAGTAAAGGTCGGAAGTGTCGTACTCCATCCTTCCTCATCGGTCGCTTTAATATTGACCGTGTTGCTTCCTTCATTCAGGTCCAGTCGGTATGCAAAAACTCCCGTCGACGGTTCACCCTTTGAAGAAAGCCGTTCTCCGTTTCCATATATCTCCAGTGAAGTGGACGGCAGGCTGTTTCCATACCAGTCTGTGGCCTGTACATAAAACGTACGATAGTCACCATTTACTGTCTCACCATCCGTCAGATCTGTTGCGATCTCCGGATAATGGTCTTCTTCCGGCTCCTGTGTTGGTTCCGGGGATGGCATTGGCGTTGGACTTAACGGGAGCTGTGCTCCCTCCTGATTCCTGTCATCATTCTGATCCGGAGCTGCCTCCTGACTGCTATCGTCCTGTTCTCCTGCATTATCATATTGAATGGTATTCTCTTTAGAATCATCATTCCATTCACCATCCGAGTCATCTGCCGATTTCTGCTCCTGGTCTGCCTTCTGTTCATCCTCATTCTGACTTTCCGGCTCCGGTGTCGGTGTTGCTTCCGGCGTGGCAGTCACTTCTGCCTGCTTCTGCTCTTGCGGTTCAGCCTCTTCGTCCTTCGTATCTTCCAGTAACTGCGCCTGTTCTCCAAAGGATTCCTCTCCTGCGGATATGTTATCCTGTGCACCGGCATAGGCATAACCTTTTCCAAGATATCCCTTCAAAGAACTTTCACTGCTGACTCCCTGAACGGGATTTTCTTTTTTTTCTGTTTTATAGTTCCGGATTCCTGTAAACAATACTCCTGCAAAAAGCACAAAACAGGCCAGAACGATCAGAACAGATATGATTTTTCTGTTGTTTTTCTTTTTATTCAATTAATACAACCTCTCAATATATTTCATGATCCAGTTTTCATACCAGTTTTTTGCTTTTTTCAGTTCTGCTTTCATCCGGCCGATACATATCGCCGTATTTTTTCGTTCTTCCTCTGATACCGCATGTGGACTGAATGCTGCACGCTGCCCGATCCTGCTGATTTCTCTGTACTGACGCTGTACTTCTTCCGAATACAGATCTGATCCGTGCGCATAGAGAACTCTTGCATAGCCTGCCATGGCACGTACAGCCAGTCGCTCATCTGCTCCCGTAAAAAGCTTTTTACGGCGATAATTTGCCCGGATCCGAAGGCCACAGACAGTCAGGATAAATACAAGACAGAATGTGTCAAACAGTGCCAGCAATAAAATCAGAAGTTTCTCTATTCCAAATAAAGCCAGTTTCAGACTCCAGTGTGTCTGGAGATTTTCTTCTGCCGGAGGTTCCGATTCTGCTTCCGGAATTGATGCGGCTTTCGCACCTTTTGCCTCCAGTCCTGCGGTAAGATCCGCTTCCTTCATGACTGAATAATATTCCGGTGTCATTTCTACAGGCACCCAGCCCAGACCGTCGATATAGATCTCAGTCCATGCGTGTCCGTTCTTTCCGGAAATCTCTACAGTGTCTCCTGCTTTTTTATCTTTGATATCCTCCGGTGTGATCAGATATCCTTCTACATACCTGGATGGAATTCCATAATACCGGAACATCAGTGCTGCCGCTGTTGCATAGTGAACACTGTGGCCGATCTTTGATCTGGAAATAAAATTTTCTGTAAAATCACCTTTTTTTGTATATACATCTGTTGCCGTACTGTAGGTCATATTTTTTTCCAGATATGCACGGATTCGGGAGATTGCAGTATAATAATCGGTATGTCCCTGCTCCCTGTTTCCACCGTCTCCCAGTTCTTTTCGGAATAATGTCTCCAGTGAAGCCGGAAGCTCTGTGTCCTGACTGTACACAAATGTATTATAATAACTTTCATCTTCACGATAAGCAGTGTCATCGCCCTGTGCCAGCGCCTGATAGATTCTTGCCCCAAGCACCGTAAAATCTTTTACAAGGTTTTTATTTGTCTGAAAGCTGTAATTTTTCTGTCCAAAAAAACCTTTTGCTTCCAGCATGCTGTCGGTAAGCGATGTCTCCCCTTCATAACCGGACGGAAGTTCTGCCATTTCATATGGAGTATAGAGATATTCACTGTCTGCCTTTACATTTTCAATCGAAATCCCCGAAATCTTATCGGAAAGTGTATCATCTTCCACAAGACTTCTTGCCTGATTCAGCTGTGTTTCTCCGTAGAATCCATCCTGATGCAGCCAGTAAAACAGATTTTTCTGTTTATAGGCATCTTCTGTATCAATGCTCTTCCAGGAAGAACCATCATACACACTGCCCGTAAATCCACGAAGATAAAGTGACTCCGGATCTTCCATGGTCACTTTCAATGCCGTCTCATCCGATGCTGTCCACGCTCCACATTTTTTCAGCTGTCCATCCGGCAGGGAATTAATTTTTCCTTTTCTGTACCGGAGATCATTCACCGCATTCAGGGCTTCCTGCTTTGCTTCTGCAACAAGTTCCGAAGACGCATAATCTGCCGCCGGCATGATCTGTCCCAGAAAGACTCCTGCTGCCATGAGTACCAGACCCGTAAGGATGCCTCCAAACCAGAAGGCCCTGCTGCTCTGTTCACTGTATCGCTTTCTGCCGGAACGGGCCAGAAGATAATTGATCTCCAGAAAAACTCCCATATAGAAAGCCACGCCGACTCCACTTTCCGGTTCCTTCCCTGTCAGCACCATCATAAATGGAAGTACAAAAATTTCTAAAAATACCAGTACATAGATGCGAAATCTCAGGATGAGAAATCCGATGACCGCTGCTGCCATTCCCAGGTAAATAAGAAAAACCAGTCGGGCTGTATCTTCCGCCATAATGTCTGCAGTATCAAAACGGGTAAAATAAATTCCGGCTCTGCTTCCAAATGTATCTGCCACGGTATTCCAGTAAAGTGCAAATCCATCCAGAATCTGTCTGTACAGAAGAAACAGGCCTCCTGCAGTCGCCGCTGCCACGCCGCCTCTTATGTAAATGCCGCATTTCTCCATTCGTTCTGTCACAGAACAGATCAGTGCGGTCAGAAGTACGCTGCCAAGAAGCGGCATCATCTGTCCGGATTCCGTCAACAGCTCAAGCACAAGCCAGAGTCCTGCTCCGGCAGTCAGTCCGATCAGCGCAGTTTCCAGCAGGATATCTGACAGCTGTTTTCTGTATTTTGTTTTTGACTGTCTTCTGGATTCTGTGATCCGTATTTCCATGTGATCTGCTCTCCTTTATTGTCCCCACTGCTCACTCCGCAGCCGATTACAGTAACTTCTCCTTTTTGTTTCAGAAGCTCTGCCTCTTTATCTTCCGGATCTCCGGTTATATAAATATAATTGGCAAAATTCTGTGCTCCCGGATTCTTAAGATATTCCTGTACGGTAACCGGCGTCTTTTCGTCACTTCCGTATCGCAGGAAACCATACAGGACATGTTCATGGTCTTCTTCCTTCCGGACTTTTTCCTGCCGAAATTTACCGGTGCTTCTGTCATAAATTCCAACCTGACACGGGATTTTCTTTTCCATAAAATCTCTTAAAACAGCAGACAGGACTTCTGCCACTGTCTCAGCCCTTTTGGAATCACGTTCCGTCTGAAACGCTTCTGCCAGGATCAGTACGGTATCATCTACCGGAAAACTTTTTTCCCGGATCATGATATCATCCAGCTTACCGGAAAGCTTCCAGTGAATCTGCCGGATACTGTCTCCCGGCTGATATTCCCTGATGTCATAGGTTTCTCCCGGGTCATCTCCCGGACGGTTTCCTGAATAACGGAAGCTTTCCATATCAAAGCCCTCTCTTGTGAGGAAGGAAAAATC
The DNA here is from genome assembly GCF_020558815.1 of Blautia sp. 210820-DFI.6.14. Taxonomy (NCBI): domain Bacteria; kingdom Bacillati; phylum Bacillota; class Clostridia; order Lachnospirales; family Lachnospiraceae; genus Blautia; species Blautia sp. 210820-DFI.6.14. The sequence goes on along the minus strand of NZ_JAJCKS010000011.1, from coordinate 68,257 downwards.
TCTGTTCTGTTTTTCCGGCATGATAACAGTAGCACCTTCTGCCACAGCCTTCCGCTTCACGTAAAACACATGAAAAAAGTCGCTGCATCTCCAGTCGGAAAATGTCACTTTTATACATCCGCACCAACCGCTGCAGGCCTCAAACTCTATTGTCCGTTTTTCCCTGCTGCCAAGAGAAAAGGCGATCGGAATCTCACCATGTTCACCAGTAAAAAGATTCTCCCATAAAATCTCTCCTCTGCCCCCGAATACAGGCCATGCTGACTGATTCTTAAGGGTCATTCTGCCCCGGAAATTTTCATTTCGCTCCGCTGCTCTTGGCACGGATAATTTTATTTCTGTTTTTCTGCCGCCCAGACTGGTGACTGCTGCCGATAAGAGCAGCAGTAATGCAGAAAGCAGAAGCACTGCCGCCATCAGCCATGAGCCTGTCACTACTGTGGCTCCGGCCATGCCGATCAGCCACAGTAGCCACATGATCCTGTTCTTCATCATCCTTCTACCTTTGGTTCCGGAACACTGTCCAGAATTTCATCCAGAATTTCGCGTGCTGTTTTTTCCTGATATCTTGCTTTTGAATCCAGGATCATTCGATGTGCCGCTACATCTTTAAACACATCCTTTACATCCTGTGGAACAACATAGTCCCGTTCTTTCATATAAGCAGCCGCCTTTGTCATCCTGCATAATGCAAGAGTTCCACGTGGGCTTAAGCCAAGTGTGATCAGTTCATGGTCTCTGGTAGCCTCGGCAAGCTTTGCTATATAATCCAGCACAACATCTGCCACGTAAACTTCCTGGACTTTTTTCTGTAAATTCAGCACTTCTTCTCTGGTCAGCACTGTCTTTGCATGTTCAAGTGGATTGACCTTCTGCCGGTCTCTTAAGAGTTCTACCAGACTCTGATGATCCGGATAGCCCATACTCACACTGATCATAAAACGGTCCAGCTGGGATTCCGGAAGAAGCTGTGTGCCGGATGATCCCACCGGGTTTTCTGTTGCAATAACCACAAACGGAGCCGGAACGGTATGTGTCTCACCGTCTACAGTCACACGTCCCTCCTCCATTACTTCCAGAAGTGCTGACTGCGTCTTACTGGAGGTACGGTTGATCTCATCTGCAAGAAGAAGATTGCACATGACAGCACCCGGACGGTAAAGGAACTGTCCGCTCTGTTTGTCATACATCGTAAAACCCGTTACATCCGAAGGAACAACATCCGGTGTAAACTGGATACGGTTAAAATCCATTCCCATAAGACGGCTCAGTGCCAGCGCGGTTGTTGTTTTACCAACTCCCGGAACATCTTCCAGAAGAACATGTCCCTTTGCCAGAACTGCCATAAGTATTTTGTCTGTGATTTCTTTTTTTCCCTTAATGATCGTCTCCAGCTGTTCCTGGAGTTCTGTTATTTTCTGCGGCACTGTTTTTTCCTCCGTTTATCTGTGGTCTGTCATATCAAAAAAACTATTTTTCTTATTCTGGTAACGCTGATAGGCTACCATCGCGCAAAATGCCTGGTCTGTTGCCATCGGGTCACTTTCTCCGTCCAGAATGTGCTTGAAGCTTCCGTCTTTCTGGCAAAAAGTCATCAGTGTATCGTAAAGTCCTTTTCCATCCTTCTGGAATCGTTCATCCTCATTACAGTCTACACCAACTGCACTGAGTGCGATCACAGTCTGTGAAATGGATTCTGAGCTTTTTGCTCCGTAAGCAGTATAACCGCCATCATCATCCTGCGTATCTGCCAGAAACTCCACACCTTTATCAATCACTTCTTTTACATCGTTTTCATCCTGATACGGTTTCAGACACTGCAGCGTCATGGCTGTCAGGTCCACATCACCGTTCGTGGCATTGTCATCCAGTGAAAATCCGCCATCGTCTTTTTCCTTCTCTACAATATAATCCAGATATTTCTGCTCCAGTTCTCCGTCTTTATTCGCATCCGGATTATCTGCGTTTAAAGCCATCAATGCATAAATCGCACCATTGAGTCCCTGTGAGACTACAGTGTCAAAATCTTCCAGCGGCTTCTCAATATCATATCCGCCGATATCTGTCGGATCTTTTCCGATAGATTTTAAAGCCAGAACTGCCCTGGAGTACTCTGTATATCGATTTTCGCTGAGTACGCCTTCCTGTTCTTTAACTCTTTTTTCAACATTCGCGCGGTATTTTTCAAAATAGTTTTCATCTACCTCTTCCCCTGAACGGGCCAGCGCCATGACGGTCCATTCTCCGCCAAGTGCATCCGAAGCCGGATCTTCGACTGTCTTCATTTCATAAGAAGCAGTTTTTTTCAGGGCATCCTCTAATTTCGGAGTTCCATCGCCACAGCCCGTCAGCATTCCCGCTGTCATAAACAGTACAAGGATCTGACATCCTCTCTTTTTCATTGTATTCATAACAATCCCTCTGTCTTTATTTTCTGTATGCAAAGAAGTACATCTTCTTTATGTGAACATTCGATCGTCCATGTCCGCTCTTTCGAAACAGGAAGCAGCTTTAACACCTCATGATACGGAAGTGTTCCTTTTCCGAGTCCCAGATGCGAATCTCTGTCACCTGCGTTATCATGTACGTGTACATGACCGATATACGGAGAGAGCCCCTCTGCCCATTCCATTACCGGAATCTCCGAATAACAGTGTGCATGTCCCATATCCAGACATAATTTAAATTTCGGATGATCCACCTTCTTATATACATCCAGAAGAAGACACCAGTCCTCATCCAGAACGTTTTCCATTACAATCTCCAGATCATCTTTATCTTCCAGAAATTCTGTAAAAAAGCGGCTCACCTGATCTGCCCAGCCTTCCCGGTAATACACACAGGGAATCATTCCGGAATGATATACGATCTTTTTTGCCCCCAGTTCCAGTCCTGCCTGATAACATTGTGTAAACCTTGTCATCGTCACCTCACGGATCAGACTGTCAAAAGCAGCCGGATTCAGATCCAGAAACGGTCCATGAAGTATCAGCGGAGGATTTCCCATCTTTTCCAGTTTTTTCTGATATAATTCTATTCTCTTTCCCAGATGATCCAGATTATCCGAAATGGAAAAATCAATACTTTCCACTCCTGTTCCGGTCTCTGTGACCAGTCCTTTCATCTCTTCATCTGGAAGCAAATGACTGATATAGATCAAATGATTTCCTCTTTCTGTGACTCTATGAGTCCATATTTTTTCTTGATACGTTCCAGTTTCTCCAATAGTGGTCTGCTCAGGAACCACAGAAAAATAACCGTAGATAAAGCATGTACCAGGTCCACCGGAGCACCCGAGATATAAAAAGCCAGAAGACTCTGCCATGTTATCGTTCCATAAGCCATCAGCGCACTTGCCGGATTCATGATTCCTCCATAAATAAGGAATACACTCAAAAATCCGAATATACAGAGATCTGCTTTGCGGGCTTTCAGAATTCCTTTCTGATACAGGATTCCTGCCAGAAAGCCGATCATCCCAAACGCAAACATCTGCCACGGAGTCCATGGTCCCTGTCCCATAAACATATTGGACAGCATCATGATCAGGCATCCTACAAGGAAACCTGCCTCGCCGCCAAACGAAATACCGGTCAGGATCACGATCGCAGCAACCGGCTTAAAGCTCGGCACCATAAAGAATGCAGCTCGTCCGGCTACACCGATGGCTGCCAGTACAGAGATCACCATGATTTCTCTTGCCTTCGGCTTCCGTCCTTCAAACATCATAAAGAACGGTATCATTGCCGCTATGATCACGATCAGGCTGCATATGAGATACTTTCTTCCATGAAAATATCTCACTGAAAGATACAGAAGAAGCGGTACGACCAGAAGCATCAGTACAAGTGCAAACCAGGTTCTTCTGCTTACCTTGCCTTTCCGTTCCATCTGCCGGATGATCATCCCATCAGCCGGAAGTGCATATTCTTCCAGATTTTCCTCTGATATTTCCTGCTCTGCCTCTGTCTGTGCACTCTGACTGTCCTCCCAGAATTCATCCAGGAACTGATCTAATTGCTTTTCTGTAAGCATGTGATCACATCCTTTCCGGTAACAGCATCCGGGAACAGCTGTCGTGCCATTCGGTTTGCGGCCGTCGTATAGAAGTTATTTCCGGAAAAAAATTCTCTTGTGTTCTGGCTGGTCACAACATTTCCCTCAAAGAAAAGTCCGACTCTGTCAGCATACTCTGCAACAAATTCCACATCATGTGAGATCATAAAGATCGTCAGGCCATGCTGCTTCAGTTTACAGAGTATTTTCCCTATCTCTTCTTTATATTCCGCATCCATTCCCTTCGTCGGCTCATCCATCAGAAGGATTCTTGGTCTGAGCAGAAGGACCTTCGCAAGAGCAAGTCTCTGCTGTTCACCACCGCTTAAGTCATATGGATGCCGGTCCAGCAATCCTTCCAGTCTGGTCAGACTGACGATACCCTCGATTGCTTTTTCCTTCTTCATATGGATCTGGTATTCCGCAGACTGCTTTTCTTTCTTTCCTCCGATCACGGAGTACAGATCTTCGAGCACTGTCTTCTTAAGAAAAATGCTTTGTGGATTCTGCGGCATGACTCCCAGGCATCCGCAATACAGTTCCCGGTCTTTAAAAGAACGGATATCACGGCCTTCCAGTCGGATCTTACCCCTGTAGGGCTGTCTCACGCGACTGAGCAACGACAGCGTCGTACTCTTACCGGTCCCATTACCGCCTACCAGTGCATAAAACTCACCTTTTCGAACTTCCAGTGACAGATCCCGCACCACATCCGGGCTGTCCTTCTCATAACGGAACCAGACATCTTTCAACTGGATCGCCGGATTTTTCCTGTTGTCTGGGTCTTGTTGTTCTCCCTCCCTTACAACAGTCAGAAAATCCACATTGATCTTTTCTCTTTTTTCCTCTGTAATGTTCTTTTCTCTACAATAACGTTCCAGCCACTGACGCCCTTCGCTTACAGTTAACGGACAGGTATCTCTGCTATCTGTCGCACCATAGATCTGCATAGGAACAGGCATCGAAAGAAACATTCCATGCTTCTGTTCCCGAAGTGCAGCTCCGATCTCGCGCGGACTGCCTTCAAGAAATACATTGCCTTTATCCATCACAAAAGCTTTATCAGCATAAGGAACGATGTCCTGCAGACGATGTTCTGTAATGATCACTGTCGTTCCAATGTCACGATTGATTTTTTTTACCGTTTCCAGGAAATCCGATGCCGCGATCGGATCAAGCTGGGAAGTCGGTTCATCCAGAATCAGAAGCGACGGATGCATTGCCATGATCGCTGCCAGATTGAGGAGCTGTTTCTGACCCCCGGACAGTTCTTCCACTCCTTTGTAAAACCACTGGTGAATTCCAAAATAACTCGCCATTTCTGCTACCCGAAGACGGATCGTAGCATTATCATATCCAAGGCTCTCCAGACCAAAGCTGAGTTCATGCCAGACTTTGTCCGTCACAATCTGGTTGTCCGGATTCTGCATAACAAAGCCGATTTCCTGACTCTGCGTCCTATGATCGATTTCTCTGAGTCTTTTTCCTTTGTACAGGATTTCTCCAGATGCTGTGCCATGCGGCATAAGTACACTTTTGAGATGACGAAGAAGTGTGCTTTTTCCGCATCCGCTTCGCCCACAGATGACATTTAAAGTTCCTTCCTGTATGCTCAAATTTACCTGATCAAGTACTTTGCTGGAACAATCCGGATATGCAAAACAAAAATCACGTATTTCTACAATATTCATAAACTTTTTCCTTCCTGTTCCAGTCCTTTATATTCCTGATTATTGTATATAAAATCCACTTCGTCCAGTTCTTCGTAGATCTGGCGGTAAGTCATGCCGATCTCTGTACCGATCTGTTTCCTGCTCTGACTGAGCTTCCAGTTTTCATAAAGCTCCAGAAATACCGGAATGAAGCAGAAAATTCCGAAACAGATATATGTGATGATTGCAAACTGCGGAGATACTTTTACCGGAGCCGTATAACCCTGAAAAGAAAATCCTGCCATTACGATCCGCGGATCATACACCGCGTAAGCCGCTCCACCGGCACATCCAACTGTAAATACCGCAAAAAGTCCGCCCATCACAGCCCCAAGGAAACAGTCTCTTCGGGTAAGTCGATAAATTGAAAAAGCCGTTCGTCCATGCAGCCCATATCCTCTGCTTCTCATGGAATCAGACGTCTCAATTGCATTTTCCAAAGCCCATGTCACAAGGATCGACACCATCTGCAAACCATATTTGATCCGGTTCAGGACGGTTCCTTCTGAAACATCACGTCCCATCGCCTTTTGACCATTTCGTATCACTTTCAGCTGACGCAGAAAACGCGGGACAAATCGAAGTGCCATAGACAATACCAGTGAAAGTGCCGGTATTATTCTGCCAAACAAGTAAATAAATTTATCACTTGTCATCACTGTATTGTAGCAGGAAAACCACTGTATCACGATAAACATGACTGCACCAAGTACAAGGCCATAGACAAGCGCCTCCAGAGTGATCCAGTTACCGCTGCTTTCTATATAATAAAGCATCGTCACACCATAATGATTAAACATAGGATTCAGCAATGCTATGATCAGAAGTCCCGGAAGTGTCAGCAGCAATCCCTGCTTCAGGGTCTTTCTCCATCCATTCAGCAATCCTCCGTATACAAATGCACCCGCATAAGAAATCCCAAGAAATACCGGATGCTGGTTAAACATTGTAAATAAAAGTGCCACCGCAAAATAAAAGAAGTTTAATAGCGGGTGGCACATGGAAAAGGAATCATTTTCCTTCATATTTATCTCCTACATCAGATCCAAGATTGCAGGTATATCTCCATTCAACCTTATCTCCATCTTTTAAATTGTAACTGGATGCTCCATAATTTGGATATTCACCATTCACACTGTACATCCATCCCGAATTCTTACCGCAATCGAATTCGTAAAGCTGATTGATTCCCTCCACATAATAACTTTTATACAAAGGGGTATATCTGGAAGCCATATGGATTCCTTTTTTTCCGCAGATCTGCTTCAGAACATCAAATGCAGTCTCTCCGCCTTTAAAAGAGACTTCTGTTTCTTTAAGGATCCATCCATCCGAAGGAACAAATTCTTTTTTTGTTTCTTTCAGATCTTCCATATTATCCAGAATGCTGGAACATTCAATGGAAATGGTACATTTTCCGTCTTTCCATTTCTTTCCGGCACCACACCCTGTCAGGCAGACAACATTTAATACCAACAGCATGCAAATCAATACCGAAATTATTCTTTTCCTTTTTACTGAGGCTGCCCTCTGTCCGATCTTATCCATCTAATTCCTCTGAAAGCTCTACATACTCTGTCTGAAAGCCATATTCCTGTGCATATGCATCGATTCTGCTGCCCTTCTGACATACAATCGTACAGCTTTTGTTAATGATCCACGGTCCGATTTCGTCAGGATCATGAAAAATCTCTATGCGCTCCAGTCTGCTGCATCCGTGAAATGCCCAGCGGCCAATCGTCCGCACACTTGTCGGTATATAAACAGTTCTGAGGTTTTTGCATCTGAAAAATGCACTGTCACCAATGATTTTCAGATTTGTCGGAAGCTCAAGTTCTTCTATTCCGCAAAAATAAAAAGCCTCTTCCCCAATCTCTGTCACCGAATTCGGTAAGTTGATTTCCTTCAGTTCTTTACAACGGTAGAATGCTCTCTTTTCTATGCTTTTGACTGCCTCTGGGAGACAGACTCTCTCCAGTTTCGTACAGGAGTCAAATATTCCCTCTGAAATCACTTTACATTTACTATTTTTTTCAAACTCAGCAACTTTCAGATTACTGCATTCCCGATAACACTGTGCTCCAATCCGTTCCAGATTATGTGGAAAAACTACTTTTCGGAGTCGTCGGTTCCCCGCAAACCCTCTTCTTTTGATTTCTACAAGGCTTTCCGGGAACTCTACGGCTTTCTGGAACTGACATCCTTCAAATGCCTGTTTTCCAACTACACGACAGCCTGCCGGAAGAGTCACTCCGTGCACTTTCCCATTATTCAGGAAACACTTATCTCCTATATAAATATATTCATCCGGTATCTCCCCCGCTGTACCGATTCTTCTGCTCCGCTCATTCTGCGCTGTATATGTACGGATATCATACCTTTTCTGATTCCATCCTGTTTCATCTACAACTCTTTCCATTTTGTATTTTCCCCTCTAAAGCAACAAAAACAGAGCCCCATCTCTACCCATGGGTCTCTGTCCTCTATACACCGTGTTTTCTCTGACTTGTACATTTATGCATACTCACAGAAGTCTGTCTTAAACTGTTCCGGCTTCACACCGGATTTTATTAAACTGATTTTTCCAAATCAGACCACGCCTGGTTATTCTTTTTGAAAAGTATACCATCCTGATAAATTTATGTCAATAAATGTATATTTTTAGTTTTCCTTTTTCTTCAGATTCTTTGTATTCTTCTCTACCATCTTACGCGGCACCATGATCATATGCCCGCATCCCATACATTTCAAACGAAAATCTGCTCCCACACGCAGGATTTCCCATTCCTTGCTCCCACACGGATGCCCTTTTTTCAGGGTAACGATATCTCCTACTTCATAGATAAATCCCATGTTTTTCTATTCACCTCATGATATTATTTGTTCACTTTTATCTGTGAGAAAACCTGCCCGATCGGCTCTTTGATGAGTAAATCCGCATTACGGTCTCTCGGCGTGGAAGATTTGTTGATCACAACAAGTGCCTCACCACGGAAGTAATCGATTAGTCCAGCCGCCGGATAGACTGCCAGAGAAGTTCCACCGATGATAAGTACCTGTGCCTGCGAAATTGCTCTCACAGATTCTTCGATCGTATCGTTATCCAGTCCTTCCTCATAAAGTACCACATCTGGTTTGATCATTCCGCCACACTCGCAACGTGGTACTCCTGTACTGTGTTTCATATATACAAAATCGAAAGATTTTCCACAGCGCATGCAATGATTGCGGTAAACACTTCCATGAAGTTCCAGAACTTTCTTACTTCCTGCCATCTGGTGAAGATTATCAATATTCTGTGTGATGACCGCTTTTAGTTTGCCAGCCTCTTCCAGCTCTGCCAGTTTCAGATGAGCCGCATTCGGCTTCGCAGTATCACAGAGCATTTTATCCCTGTAAAATTTGTAAAATTCCTCCGGATGATTCAGAAAGAATGTATGACTCAGGATCGTCTCCGGTGGAAAATCATATTTCTGATGATACAGTCCGTCCTGGGAACGGAAATCCGGGATCCCACTCTCCGTCGATACACCTGCTCCTCCAAAAAACACAATGTTGTCATGCTGATCGATCAGTTCCTGCAGTTTCACGATTTTTTCATCCATGATCATCCCTCCTGTACAGTCACACTGTCTACCGATGCAGCATCACTGTTAGCACTTCCCGCATTCTCACCACTTCCGTCATCCTCGGCATTGACTCTTTTTCCCTGTACAACAAATCGTGTAGATTCATTTCCTGTACAGGTAGACAGTGTTACAATCTTATCTTTGATCGTCAGTTCAGTATCTTCTGTTTTAATATCCGAATAACTCTTGATCTTTTTCAGATATTCTTCAAATTCCTCTCCAGGGCCTTTGAACAATGTATATGTGTCACTGTTCACTCCGGTCGTATATGCAGATATGATCTCATACCGATAATTCTTATCCGGAGTCAGAATCCAGAAGTATCTGTCATTGTTATACAGTTTTTCATCTTCCGTAAATTTCTTCAGATGTCCGAACATTGACCCGTTTTTCATGTTGTGTCCATAAACCAGGGTATTGCAGTCATTGAAATCACTGCCATTTTCGTAATCCACAAAGATTGTTCCTGCGAAATTATAATTCTTCTCGTAGGTCTGATGAAGATATGTCTGATTGTCCTTTCCCTGCACGATCGGATAACTGATATCCGGCAGTGCATCTACGTAGATCCAGCCAATCACATCATCATTTATACTCTTCAGTTTTTCAAAATCAACATCTATTGGCGGTTTCGGCTGTGCGTCCGGTCCTGCTACTTCCGTACTGTCCGGATCACGTTCTGTAACCGCCATTTCTTCAATTGAATTATACTCATTCGTTCCTTTTCTGTATTCTGTATAGATATGATACAGATTGTAGGCTGCATAACAGAACACTGCGATCGCCACAACCAGTGCTATCGTAAGAATCACATCACTTTTCTTTTTTTTCTTCTGTTCAGGCTGTTCCTGTGTACCGTTCTTGTTTTCTTCCATAATCATACTCCTCGTAAAATGGCTTATTCTTATGCTGGAAACACATCCCCTCCAGTATGTACCTGCATGTTTTATATTATACCATATTCTTCTGCACTGTACGTAATCAAATCATTTCTTTTATTTTTTTATCATCTTATCACTTTTGCGAAAAAATGGCTATGAGATTTTCAACAGATATGATAAAATGAACTCATTGTCGTTACTGTACACAGTAACCTATTATCAGTCCAATCGGAGGTATATAATCAATGGCAAAAAAAAATCTTATCGTCGGACAGTCCGGTGGACCGACTGCCGTCATCAATAGCAGTCTCTACGGTGTCGTTTCTGAAGGTCTCTCCCATCCTGACACGATCGAACATGTATATGGTATGGTAAATGGTATCGAAGGCTTTTTAAATGACTGTATTCTTGATTTCGAAGAAGCTCTTCCGGGCGAAGATCTGAACGGACTCAAATCAACTCCGGGCGCCTATCTTGGTTCCTGTCGTTACAAGCTTCCGGAATCTCTGGAGGATCCGGTCTACCCGGCTCTTTTTAAAAAATTTGAAGAATTAAATATCGGCTGGTTCTTCTATATTGGCGGCAATGATTCCATGGATACCGTCAGCAAACTTTCACGCTATGCCGAACACATCGGAAGTTCTATCCGCGTAATTGGAGAGCCCAAAACCATCGACAATGATCTTGTACACACCGATCATACTCCCGGCTTCGGAAGTGCTGCGAAATATGTCGCTTCCACTGTCCGCGAGATCACAACCGATGCCAATGTATATGAAAAGAAATCTGTAACGATCATCGAGATCATGGGACGGCATGCCGGATGGCTGACTGCCGCCAGTGCACTGGCCCGCAAATACGATGGAGACAATCCGCTGTTTATCTATCTTCCGGAAGTTGCTTTTGATCAGGATGTCTTCCTTAAGGATCTGGAGAAAGCATTCGAAAAGAACTGTAATCTGATCGTATGTGTCTCCGAGGGAATCCATGACGCAGATGGTACTTTTATCTGTGAATATGACAGTTCCGTAGGAACCGATACTTTCGGTCACAAAATGCTTGCAGGCTGCGGCAAATATCTCGAAAATCTGGTACGCAGCCGTCTCGGTGTCAAAGCCCGTTCCGTTGAACTGAATGTCAGTCAGCGCTGCTCTGCATCTCTGATTTCTGCCACAGACCAGAAGGAAGCCATAACTGCAGGAAAGTTTGGTGTTCAGGCTGCTCTTAACGGTGAAACAGGCAAAATGGTATCTTTTATCCGCCAGACAGACTCTGAAGGTAATTATCAGATGGTATGCGGACTTGAAGATGTCAACGCAATCTGCAATGAAGAAAAAACAGTTCCACTTACATGGATCACTTCTGACGGACATGATGTCACAGAAGATTTCATCCGTTACGCCCGTCCGCTCATTCAGGGAAATATAGAGATTCCTCTCGGCGAGGACGGACTGCCAAAATTCGTATACCGAAAATAAAATGCATCCTCTCGGAGCGTTTGGGGCTTTATTGGAATATTACAAAGTAATTTCTTATAAAGTCCAAAATCTCCACTCCCGATTGACAGAGAGTGGAGATTTTATTATTCCTGTTCAAATTCTTCATGATCCTGCTGGATCTTTTCTTTTACTTCTTTCTTTAATTCTTTTTCGTGTTTTTTTTCATCGCGGCTCTTCGGAAGAATAATATTCAGAACAACAGCGATCAGCGTTGCAAGCACCACCGGTGATTTTCCAAAAATAGTAGTTACCCAGTCCGGGAAACTGGCAAGTGCAGCAGATGCCTGAGAGACACCAACTCCAATTGCAGCGGCAAGTCCGACAATGGAAGAATTTCTGTAATCCATTTCTGCTGATGCAACCAGCTTCATTCCTGTCATAGCTATCGAAGCAAACACAGAAACAGTTGCTCCTCCGAGTACACATTGCGGAATAGTGGTAAGAAGTGCCGAAAATTTCGGTACGATTCCGGCAACTCCAAGAATTGCTGCAGCCAGTCCAAGTACCCAGCGATTGATAACTTTAGTCGTTGTTACGATACCAACATTCTGACTGTAAGTCGCTGTCGGAAGTCCTCCGAGCAATGCCCCCAGAATATTTGTCACGCCATACGCCATGATGCCGTTCTGCAGTTCTCTGTCCTCCGGAACTCTGTCCATTGCTCCAATCGTTGTCGCAGAGTAATCTCCGATGGCCTGTACAGAATTAATGGCAAACAGAAGCCCGATCGCAACGCATGCAGAAATCTCAAAATGGATTCCAAAATGCATAAACTGTGGAAGCTGAAATACTTTTGCTTCTCCGACACTTGAAAGATTTACCATTCCAAAAGGAATCGACACCACATATCCTACGAGAATACCGATCAGTATCGAAGCAAGCTTCAGGATTCCCTTTCCAAAATGATTCAGTGCAGTAACAACGGCAAGAGTCAGAAAAGCAACCACCCAGTTCTGCCATGAACCATAATCAGGGTTACTTGTTCCGCCCGCCATATAGTTAATTGCTGTCGGATACAGGGAAAGTCCAATGGTAAAGACAACTGTTCCTGTGATCAGTGGTGGAAAAAATACCCGGATTTTTTTTACCAGGATTCCCATAACAAAAGCAACAATGCCACCTATGATCTGCGCACCAAGAATCGAACTGATTCCATAACCTTCTGCAATTGCCTGCATACTTGGTACATAAGCAAAACTTACCCCCATGATCATCGGCAGTCCTGAACCTAAAGTAAAACCATTCTTCTTTCCAATCGGAAAAAGCTGAATCAGGGTTGACAATGCGGATACAACCAGAGATGCCTGTATCAGGATAACTCTGTCTTTTGCACTCAGGCTATTTCCGCCAACAGCACCTGCCACAATGATTGCCGGTGTTACACATCCTACGATCATGGCAACGACATGCTGCAGTGCCAGCGGAAGTGCTTCCTGAAACTTCGGGATACCATTCAGTTCAAAAATACTACCTCTTTTCATGATTCCTCCTGCCCGGTTTTCAATATTGTTTTCTCATCTGTGTATTGAAAATCCTTTTTCTGACTGTAATTGCTCGAACAGTCTTATTTTTTTAGTAATTATAACAAATTTAAGGCTTAAAAACAATTCGTAAGCCTTAAATATTTTGCTGTCATAGATACTAAAGTTTACTGCCTTTTTTTGTATACTTTTTCTCAATACTCAAATTAGCTAAACAATATTTAACCAATCCTATCTTTTCACGTCAGCAACTCAAACGTATGATACAAGTCTACTCTGCCATATCCCCACTCCGGGTTGGGATAGACCTCCCCAGCCTCTCGCACTGCACCTCTGCTCAGATAGTGTTTTACACTGTTTCCAGTAAAATATGGCTCATTTCCCCGGACCAGTGCCCACTCAAAAAGGAGTGCTGCGATCCCCGCCGTCTGTGCGGCTGCAAGACTTGTTCCGGTAGCCGGTGCAAACTCCTTTCCCGGACCGATTGAAGCCGTCAGAATTCCTACCCCTGGAGCAGCAAAATCGGGTTTTACGATATTTTCTGCATTGTATCCACGGCCTGCCTGAATGAACAGGCTGTTATCCCGATGCTGATATGCTGTGACGGTCATCGCATCTTCAGTATCTCCAGGAGCAGTGACCGTATAATCCGGTGATGACTGCAAAAAATAGGTTTCATCAGAAATCATCCCTCTTACCGGAAGCCATATATGAAACCTGCTTTTTCCCGGTATTTTCTCTTCCACCAGAAACTTCCAGATTCCCGATGCTGGATGCTGAAATCGAATAAAGATCAGCGTGTTTCCTGTTCTTCTTTCAATTGGCACATAATTCACCAGTACTTTTGTTTCTACAAATACAAAAGACAGTTCCTGCGTTCTGTTCTTTAAAGATGTGCTGACTGACAGTTTTTCCCCTGTCGGTGACTGAATCGTCATATAATAAGAACCGGGAGAGTCCCCCCAGAATTCTGTCATAAATCCTCTGGTACTCTCCCGGTCACCAACTCGTAGTTCTACAGTATCTTCTGTATCATTCGGTCCAAATTCTCTCAAATAATGGTGTCTGGCCGTTCCTTCATTTCCGGCAGGAACAGATACTGCGTTCTGTGTAAATGCTGCAATACTATTTATATATTCATTCAAAGGCCCTTCTCCCTGATGTGCCCCCATACTGGTTCCAAGGCCTATACAAATGGAAAGTGGCATCTGCTGTTCCTGGGCGATGCGCAGCACATAAGAAATTGCCAGCATAATATCATCTTCCTGAAAAATATCAGTATCACGCGGTAAAAGATAAAAATCCCGAAGATAATTTTTTGCCTGCTTCAGCTTCACAATTACAAGTTCTGCCTCTGGCGCTGCCCCGCAAAAATTTTCTTTTTCGATACGATATCCGGCAGCCGTTGCTGCACTTCTCGTCCCATGTCCATTTGTATCACTGGAAGGCACGATTTCCCATGGATTTTCTGATGCAAGCGCCTGTTCAATCTGTTGTCGGCTGAACTCTCTTCCAAACGGAATTCTGCCATCCGCTCCCCCTTCCAGTGTCTGATCCCAGATACTTAAGATCTTACTTTGCGCACCATTATGAAATGCCGGATGAAGATAATCGATTCCAGAATCAATGACCGCAACCAAAGTTCCCTTTCCCTGCAATTTGAGATATGGATGGTTATGCAGTCTTGTCACACCAGATGCACTCAGTACACCTGTGTCCATATATGTATAGCACCGTGGTATGGATGAGTAGGAATAACTACTCAGTTCCAGTTCCGGCACTTCCTTCATCGGTACATACAAAATCCCGAACAGATCATTTACGATCTGAAATGTCTCATCAGACTCGTAATCAAAACCACCCTGTGTATTCTGTTTATATCGGATAATAAAATTTTCATACTGTTGATTCTGTGCCGGTACAGGCATTATACTCACGCTCCGGTCATTTCGGTCTTCCTTACTAACCTATGGCCGCAGACTATTTTTTATACTGATAAAATCAAACTCAAAAATCCGTATTTCTGATTTAATCTGCCTTCTTTGATCTGACTGCCAGTATCACGATACCTGCTACCAGGATAAACAAACTGATAAACTGCGAAGTAGAAAGCATTCCCACACTTCCCCGAATCAGATCACCCCGGAAAAATTCCAGGACAAACCTGCCGATACTGTAAAAGATCAGATAACAGGCGGCCACCTGTCCATCCTTTTTTTTATGCTGCGCAATATAAAGAAGGATTCCAAAATGCAGAAAATCCAATATACTGGAATAAATCTGTGTCGGAATCAGCGCCACATGATTCGGTGCAAAATCTGAATTCTGAAATGTAATAGAAAATATGCTATTTGTCTCACGACCATAGCAGCAGCCTGCCAACAGGCATCCGATCCTTCCAAATCCCTGCGCAAGTGCCACAGATGGCATCACCAGATCAAAGTATTTCCAGAAATCTGTTTTTTTGATATAGCAATACAGACAACCCGCCAGAATCCCGCCGATAATACCTCCATACACAACAAATCCATCTGAAATTGTATCCAGAATATAATGTGGATCCTGCACAATACTTCTCCATTCCGTGATCCAGAATAAAATTTTTGCACAGAACAGTCCTCCCAGCAGGCACCAGATCACTAATGAAAAAACATGGTCCCGGTCCAGCCTCTGTCTCTTTGCTCTGTAATCTGTAACGATCCAGGCAGCAATCACACCCAGTGCGATCATAAAGCCATATCCATATACCGTCAGTGGTCCTATAGTAAACAGTTCATTTCTCATATATCCTGTCTCCTCTCCCGGATCTGCGGAAAGTATTTTTTCCACAATTCAAGAAGTTTCTGATTCGCCCTGTCATTCAATAGATTTCTCTCGCATGCATCAGGATCACATTCTCCACAGATATCCATTCCCAAAATCTGCTGTTGTTGCAGCACGATTTCCAGAAACTTTTGAAGTTTCTCAAGGCTCATATCACCCTGGCTCCATGTTGTTGACGCATCTGCTGTACACAGCACATCTTTATCCACGGAAATATACATTGGAAGATCTGCACGCAGATTCCTGAAAAATGTATTCTTTTCCTCACCTGTCATTGCCAGCAACTTTTCTCTGGACAAAAACTGTACTTTCTGCTGAAATTCCGGTTCAACCTGCGTATAGGCCTCTTCATCCGGTCCAACAAGAATTACCTCTTGCAGCATCGGTACTTCTTCCAAAGATGCCGCAATCCATCCACCACAGGATAAAAGGCCTCCAAAGGCCGGCAGTTGCATATCCGTATGATTATCAAATACCAGAAGCCGGAATGGATGTTCCATCTTTGACAGCCACAGCCGGCTTACATAATGATAATTTCCTGAATCAATGAAATGTATACCATTTCCCGTATAGTTCTTTATATCATCCAGTATCCGGTTTTGCGCTTCCTCATCACAGTAACAGTTACTTCCCGGTAAATCCTGTACCTCCAACCAGGATATATCTTCCTGCATTTCTGCATGGTTCCGGTAAAACTGCTGTTCTTTGTAAATTCCGGAAAAATTCATGATCACAATTTCATTGTTCTCTGTTCTGTTTTGTTCTTTATTAATAGTCTTATTTTCTGCCATAGAAACATCTTACCATGAAAATGCAAAAAAAGGAACCAGTGTCTGGAGACACTGATTCCTTTATTCTTTTCTACCTTATAAAAAGTGTACTTCTCAGGCTTTGTTAACGGATCCGAAAAGTTCCATTTTTTCTTTAACTGTAGCTTTGATTGCTTCAGTTCCTGGAGCAAGAAGTTTACGTGGGTCAAATCCTTTACCCTGCTCGTCCTTGCCTTCTTCGATATATTTACGTGTAGCTGCTGCGAATGCAAGCTGGCATTCTGTATTAACATTGATCTTGGATACACCAAGGTCGATTGCTTTCTTGATCATGTCTGCCGGGATACCTGTACCACCGTGAAGTACAAGTGGCATATCTCCTGTCAGCTTCTGGATAGCATCCAGTGTCTCAAAGCTCAGACCTTTCCAGTTAGCCGGGTATTTACCGTGGATGTTACCGATACCTGCTGCAAGGAAGTCGATACCAAGATCTGCAACCATCTTGCATTCCTTAGGATCTGCACATTCACCCATACCTACTACACCATCTTCTTCGCCACCGATAGAACCAACTTCTGCTTCCAGAGACATTCCATGCTCTGCAACGATCTTAACCAGTTCTTTTGTTTTTTCTACGTTCTCTTCGATCGGATAATGGGAACCATCAAACATGATAGATGTGAAACCGGCTTCTACGCATTTCAAGCATCCTTCGTAGCTGCCGTGATCCAGGTGAAGTGCAACCGGAACTGTGATATTGAGTTCCTCGAGCATTCCTTTCACCATACCAACAACAGTCTTATAACCTGTCATGTATTTTCCTGCACCTTCGGATACACCAAGGATAACCGGAGAGTTGAGTTCCTGTGCTGTAAGCAGGATTGCTTTTGTCCACTCAAGGTTGTTAATGTTGAACTGACCTACTGCATAGTGACCAGCTTTTGCTTTTTTCAACATTTCTGAAGCGTTTACTAACATGATAAATTCCTCCTAATCTTTTTGGGCGGTATTACCAAACCCAAATTATAAGTCTAGTTTAACAGATTAAATCTGTTTCGTCTACTATAATCGTGCAAAAAAACTGTATACATTGTTACAATTTTCACGAACCCGTACTTCTGTGATATTCTCGTGTCAGTCTGGTGAGTATTTCGTCCATATTTGTCTTATTCACCACCAGCTCCGGTGTTTTGGAAAACTCCTGAAGTCTCTCTCGGATATTCTGCAGAACTTCCTTCTCTGTCCCTATTGATTTTGCCATTTTTTCATATTCTGAAGATGTTCTTGTCATTCCAAAAGCGATCAGATAAGCTTCCAGTGCCTCCCGGCTCCTGCTTCCCTCGTATGCTTTTCGAAAATACTCTGTAGCTTTTTCCATCTGAAACAGATAACTGTAAGCACAGCCAAGATTGTGGTACACTTTTTCTGTCATCCCCTCACGGATTTCCTCAAGATCTTCCCTTTCCAGAAGATTCTGGTAAACCTGTATCGCATGTACATACATTTCATTCTCCATTAATGCATCTGCCTTCTGTTTCTCACGCATTGCCGGAGTTTCTTCATTCATCTTCTGCAGACGTACATTCAGTTCTTTCAGTTCTTCATATGTCAAATAATTGATTTCTTTAAATACCGGATAAACAATATCTTCCGCACTTGCAAATTTGCTGATCTTGGAACGAAGTTTGGCTGCCAGTGCCGGAAGTTCCAGTTCCTCCTGTATCCAGCTGCACAATCCTTCATTCATGATCGTCTGGTCGATCAGATACAGATTATGATACAGATAATAGCAGAGTTCTTCAATGGAATACACATTGGTACTGATATTTTCTATGAAATAAGGCAGCTTTGCCCGTTTTGTCTGACACAGTATATATCCGCTCACTTTGTCTCCTCCTGCCATCTGGTCGTTTCTGTCCACTCTTTGCCACTTGATGGAAACATCTCACCAAATCCAAGATCCTTTACTGTAACCCTGCACTCATCCTGTGAAGTATACTGCAGATTCACACCAAGTCTCGTTGTCCGCTCTGGTCTCTCCGGCAGCCCCGGCAATGCCATTGCGATCCGTTTCTTTTTTGCCTCGCCCATTGTATCTACAATAAAAACAAGTTCCTTCGTTCCATCCAGGATCAGCTCGACATATGCATTACTTTCATACCAGTTTCTGCCTGATTCGATCAACGGATAATAAGCCGGTGCTCCCATGACACGCAGTTCCATTCCAACATCAGAAAGTACCAGCGAACTGCTCATATAACGATAGTCTTTCAGGTCATGATTGATCACCCGTTCTGCTCCTGCGCTGCAGGCTCCTCTTGCAAACAGGTTATTTCCATAAAAAACTTTTCTTCTCTGATAACATAACAGCTTCACAGATTTCTGTGCCCATTCCTGGTCAAATCCCTCTCCATTGATCTGAATACTGGAATACAATTCTTTACCAAGTGTATTCTTGATAAATGTATAGAATTCTGCATCCCGCTCCTCTACCTTCGCACTCAGAGTCGTTGTAACAGGCTCTTCCAGATGTACCAGTACCGGTCGTGTTCCTGAATTCATGGACATGCGTCGAAAACTTACCTTCTGCTGTTCAAAGCTGTACCAGCCTACACTTCTGTTCCAGGTTTCTATCTTCTGTGTCATAACATAATAATAAAAACTCTCTTCATAATCCAGAAGAATCGTACGTTCTTCCGGGATTCCCAGTTCTCTGCATGCCCGCTGAAGATTTTCTACCTGTACAGCATTCAGACTGTCCATGGCAATCGACAGACTCCGGATGTTTTTTTCTACTTCCGCAATCCCTGTAAGTTTCAGCATCTCATGCAGATAATGTGCAAGAAGCTCCCATGCTTCTTTTTTTTCACCTCCAACCGCTACCGGTCCGTTCTGTGCTGATATCTCATAAAGGTTTCCAGCGAGAAATCCACCTTTTTCTCTTGCAAAATATTCTGCTTCCAATCCCGCACAATATGTCTTGCGGTCTGGGCGCAGGCAAAGACAGGTCGGCATTTCAAACTGGCTGCTTCCCACTTTTACGGGAAGTGAACGCGGTTCCTCTGCCTTGCGGTCATAATAACAGATCTGAGAATATTCTTTTCCAAAATCAATTCCTATTATCAAGTCTCTTGTTTCATTCATCTTCCGCTTTCCTTCTCTATGCTAAACATGTTTTTCACATACTGTTCCTGTCTGAGATAATCTTTCAGACTGTCTGTCACTTCCTGCGTTTTGTCCAGTCTTCTTGCAGACAACATCTGATTCAGCATCTGATACTTGCTTCCAGAGGCACCCTCGACTTTTTTCATTGAAACGCTGCGTTCCGAAGTCTTCTTTGTATTGTCTTTATCTCCCTCATCGATCTGGAAATAATACTGCAGTGTCTCCCCGTAAAACAAAGTAAATGTCCTTACAAATATGCCCTGATACATTTCTTTCAAAGGTTCGCATTTATATGCTGTCTCTGCTCCAAGTCCGGTATCCAGTCTGTAAAACAACGTAACCTTTGCCCCAGGTACTGCACGACATTCCACAAATGTTTTGTCATCCAACTGATATGGACTCAAAAGTTCCGGTGAAAGTTTGCGGAAAAACGCAAAATTCAGATTTTCTTTTGCACACTCTTCCAGTATGCTCTGTGCTATTCCCACATATTCCGGTTTTGGATCTTTTTCTCTGGAAATTTCCTGCAGAAGCGCCAGTCTGCAGATAAGATTAACCGGCCACTTACTGGTAAATGCATATTCCAGCCTGCTTCTGATGAACGTACTCATTGTATATTCTCTGACAAAAACGCCATAAGAAACCAGTGTAAGGTATGCTCCTGTGATTCGTTCTTTTCCGGACTGTTTCACATAAGATTCCAGTACAGCTTCCCCCTCTTTACGGTAATCTTCCGTAAAGATCAGAAGACTTAAGATTCTTTCTTCCAGATCATAGGTATCCATTTCGAAACCTCTGGCACTCTTCCATATCGAAATAAGTTCATCCAGTGGTCCAAACCGATACAACATAAGATAATGCAGGATCACTTCATCATATTTACCCTTCCGGTAAACCTCGGATGCCAGTGCCAGAAGTTCGTCATCTTCTGCCATGTCACTTTTCAGGATCATCCGGCTGGTCATCTTGAGAAGGCAGCTCAGATCCAGTCCTTCATAACCAAATTCTTCCACAATCACCATTGCCTGCCGGAACATTCTTCTGGTAATCAATATTTCAAGCAGTGTCGTACGTTCAACCAGTGCATACTGACGGAAATCCATTTTTTCAAGATATTTATCAAGCTTCTGGTCCTGCACATTCGCAGCATAATAATCCAGGATCTGTTTTCTTACAGAATTCCTATACTCTTCTGTACAGTCCTCAAGTTCTGCCAGACTCTGAAAATACTCCAGATTATCCGCATTCAGCGTTGTCGATTCACAATAATGCAGCAGAAGTCCTCGTTCTCTGACTCCCAGTTCCAGAAGTTCCGGTACTGCCTTGCTTTCATCTGTGAGTTTTGTAAGATTGTATGGGATTGTAGAAACATAACGTCTCTGTTTATCATCCTGGAACAGGATCACTGCATCATCTGTATAGATTCTCGGATATGCAATTCCTTTATTGCAAGGATAGATTTCTTCCTCTGCAAACTGACTGTGTCGCACGATCACCTGCCGGACTTTGCTGTCATCACAGTACAGGC
Source organism: Blautia sp. 210820-DFI.6.14 (assembly GCF_020558815.1). Classification (NCBI taxonomy): domain Bacteria; kingdom Bacillati; phylum Bacillota; class Clostridia; order Lachnospirales; family Lachnospiraceae; genus Blautia; species Blautia sp. 210820-DFI.6.14. Next base: position 46,713 of record NZ_JAJCKS010000011.1, on the reverse strand, counting down.
GATAGGTAAACATTTTCGGAGCGATTGCTTCTCCATCTTCAGCACTTACCGGATCAAACAGGAATTCCTGATACAGGATCGCATAATTTTCATCCAGCTGGCCTTCTCTTAGTTTGCGATAGGCAAACCGTTCCATGTTATCCTTATAATTTTCATATGTTTTGGGGTCTTTTTCTTTAAATGCGATCACACTTGCATATACATAAGCCTTGCGTGCATCACCAAGTGAATTGTCATTGTACGCAAAATACATCAGAAGCGGCTTCGGCAGCTGTCTTCTGTATGTAATATCCATGGTTTCCACATAATATTCAAACAGTCTGGTGATACGTAATCCTCTGCTTACTGCAAGCGAGAACCATTTGAAATATACCGGTCTGCGTGGTTCCCCCTTCATGATATATTTGCAGACAGCCTCCAGCACATCATCTGATGAAAATTTCTCATATCCGGATGCAAGTGCCTGATACAGGCTTCCATAGAATCTTTTTTCATATCCGGAAAGATATGCCATACGCATCACAAGTTCTTCGGTAAGTAGATCATGTTTACCAGCATAGCAGAATACCTGCATCCAGAACGGGGTAAGACGATGAAGCAGAGAAACATCCTCACTGATCATCTTCCATGCTTCTATATAAAGAAGCGGACTCGTACAGCCTTTTTCATATAGTTCTTCCATCATGAACAGTACTTTCGATGGTGTGGTACGATATGTACTGTCAAGTTGAAGCAGCAGCCACAACAGCTGGAAACTGTCCTCTTTCTGCCTGAAAAAGTTCTGCAGTTTCCATACAGCCTGCCCCCGGTCCTTATACAAACCGGTCACTGTACAGAGATAGAGATAAGTTCCGGCTGTTTCCAGTTCTTCTCTTGTGAACTCTTTACCACGAAAATTCCTGAGGATTTTTTTTGCCACATCATCTTTTCCTTCCAGATGTGCCATATATGCCTCCAGAAACTGGTACTCCGTATATTCACAGCCAGCTTCCCTCAGCTGATTTAATTCAAACCCTGCATTTTCTTTCCATATCTGAAAATTGATCTTATTTTCCTTATATTCAAGATAATCCTTCACAAGTGCAAGCTTGTGCCTTTTTTCTTCTCTGTGTACATCAATATGAATGCGTGCTCCCCTGGATGCAAGGACATGATACGTCAGTTCCTGATACGGACTCCTCACAATGATCTCGCCTATGTGATTCTCTCTTTTTAACTGATCTGCATGAACAAGATAGTTGATCTGAACACTGCTGCCAATAAAATCCTCATCCGTTATCACATGGCGCTCCGGCTCCAGAAACTCCCCCTTTGACTCGATCTCAAGGCGAAGATGTCCCCATCCGCTTCTGTGTATCTCAAAAGATTCCTGCATATCTTCTTCTACATTATAAAATTCTGCTGCTGTAGTTTTTAAGGATACGGAAACAGGATTTTTTTCCTTCAGACTGATCAGGAATTCCTCCAGATGCTGATAAGTTACTGGCTGTCCGGACAGACCTGCATACAACGCTTTCTGCTTTTTGTCTGCTTTCCTGAACATCATACAAAAATCTTTTTCGGTAAAAAGATGATAAGCTTCTCGAAAATCTTTTCTGGCAATCTCGCAAAATGTCTGCATATCATCAACTTTTCCTACAGAACTTATGATTTCTTCTTTTATTGCCTCAATTGCAAACGGAAGCTTGTACTCTCCTATGCTGGAAGTCACACAGAGCCAGCCTCTGCATATATCACCAGCCTGCATTCCCACTGCGTCAATTCCATAAGGCAGCCGTACGGTTGTACCCGAAAACCGACTGTTTCCCGGAACAAATCTTCGATCTGAGGAAGTAATATATCCCTGTATCTTATCATTGTTCTCCGTTCCAAGATACAGCTCCCCCTGTGTAGTCGTTCCTGCTTTGATCTTTATCTCCAGTTTTTCTTTTGAAAAAAGGAGTTCCGGCTGATCATGTTTGAATTTTCCATTGAGTATCTGTTCTATCTTTTTTTTCAAAATAGTTCACCTGATTATCCTTGAAAGTGTATTTTTCTCATATAAAATTTATTATACACTACATCCTGAGGATACGCAAATCATATAATTTTATGGGAAAAGCACGTTGCTCCAGCCTCTGACATATTCTATATAGAAGCCCCTTTTGAGGTGGATATTTGAAAACTTTTCAGAAACCTTTGACCGCAGCAGAGGAACGGCTCTGCCTCAGACGCTGCCAGGAAGGGGATCCGGAAGCAAAACGTATTCTGATCGAACGTAATCTTCGTCTGGTTGCCCATGTTGCAAAAAAATATCAGGGAAACGGAGAAGAACTGGAAGACCTGATCTCTATCGGTACGATCGGACTGATCAAGGCTATTTCCACCTTCAATTCAGAACGTTCTGCCAGGCTGTCCACTTATGCCGCCCGCTGTATTGATAACGAACTTCTTATGATGCTGCGTGCAAGAAAAAAATGTTCACGTGAAGTTTCTCTTTATGAACCGATCGGAACAGACAAAGAGGGAAATGAGATCAGTCTGCTGGATATTATCGAAAGTCCGCCGGTGGATATCGTAGAAGAATATTCTACCCGTCAGGATATACGATTTCTTTTTTCTTCTATGAAGGATATCCTGACACCAAAAGAATACCAGGTCATCTGCTGTCGTTATGGACTGTTTGAAAACAACGAAATGACACAGCGTGAAATCGCCGATCAGCTTCATATCAGTCGTTCCTATGTCTCCAGAATCGAAAAAAACGCATTAAAAAAATTAAAAACTCTCTTCGGTTGATTTTCTGTCAGAAATACTCTAAAATTAGAAACAGACTGAGATGTCTTCAGTCGGAAGGAGGTTTTCTATTCATATGACAGATACAACTGAACGATCAGGCTTTGTATATATGCACAAACTATTGAAACAACTGATGATTCTTCTGCTCTGTACTGTTTTGATCGGAACAGGTTTTGCACCCGCTTCAGTCTCTGCAGCCTCACGGCCTGTAACGATCAGTAGCTGTAAGATTTCAGGAAAAAGCAAAGTCCGCGTAACCGCTGTCACGGCAAATCCACGTAAAATATCCGGATCTCGCTGTTACCTTTTTGCACTGACTCCGGGCATGTCGGCCAGGCCAGTAGCATCCTGTAAAAAATCAAAAAAAATGACATTTACCTGTAAATTAAACTCCGGTGGTGTCAACCTTCTGAATTCCGGTTTTGCTGTCGCTTCTCGGAATTCCAGTGGGAAATATACTTATATCAGCACACGCAGATTTATTTCCAACCCCGGTGCACTGGCCAAATATCGATATCGTTTTCCAAAGTCCATCTCCAAAAAGGGACTTCAGGTCAATGCTGACATGATGGAAGATGCGGAAGAACTGAATGTACGAAATTCTGTGATCAATATTGATTTCAGTCAGCTGATCGCACCACCGGCACTTCAAAATTCCAGGTACTCTTACTCCTGGAAATACCAGGGACAAACTTACTGGTTTGTAAAAGATTCTGTCTCTTATTACGACAGACAGCTGCTTGCACTGAATTCCACTTCATCTGTAAATTCTGCTGTTCTGCTTCTGAGTTGGCGCAGTGACCTGACCAGCCTGATCTATCCACAGGGACGCCAGCAGGGACATGCTTTTTATGCCTGGAATACCAAAGACCGTTCTGCGAGAAAGCAGCTGCAGGCAACACTGAATTTTCTGGCCAGACGTTACAGTACTTCCACAAAAAAATACGGACAGATTTCCAACTGGATCATCGGAAATGAAGTCAATAATTACAACACTTATAATTACGCCGGTTCCCAGACACTGAGACAGTATTCTCAGATTTATGCAGATCAGTTTCGTCTTGCCTATAATACACTGGTCAGTGTTTATTCTAATGCAAGAGTTTATATTTCACTTGATCATCTGTGGAATACAAATTATGTGAATGGAACCTTTGCTTCACGAAAAATGCTGGATTCTTTTGCTTCAAAAATACGTGCCGGTGGAAATCTGCAATGGAACCTTGCATATCACCCATACAGTTCTCCACTGACAGAGCCTCGTTTCTGGGCGAATACAAACGGGCAGCTCACCAAATCACTTACAACGCCTGTGATCAATATGGGAAATATCCGCCTGCTGACCAGCTATATACGTCAGAAATATGGTTCAAAAACAAGGATCATTCTGTCCGAGACCGGTTATACTTCTGTTCAGAGAAAACACAATGTTGAAAATCTGCAGGCAGCTGCGGTTGCCTACAGTTACCTTCTTGCTGAATCAGATAATATGATCGACTCACTGATCATTCATCGTCAGATCGACCACAAAGAAGAGATCAAACAGGGACTGAATCTTGGATTATGGACAACCGACGCCAGATCTGCTGATTTTGAATCTGCCAACACAAAGAAAAGATCCTGGAGTGTCTTTAAATATATGGACAGCAGTCGTTCTGCTTCCGAAACCGCATTTATTCCATCCACGATCGGTGTCAGCAACTGGAAATCGCTGATCCCTTCATACAGTTCCAAACTCTATAACAAATCAAACTGTACCATCGGAGCACTTGAACAGGTAAATGCATATCGCCGCGGTGCTTCCATATATCAGAGCTGGTCTCCTTATGGTGCTGTTACAACTTCACATAAAACAGGAAATACCTTTACTGCTCTTCATGATATCCGACGAAACAAAAACAGTTTATGGGGATTCTCACAAAAAATGAAACGCAGTCTTTCCTTTAAATCATATCCAAATTTCTGCACAACGCTCCGCGTAAGTGGTGCACAGAATGGATATGTACAGATCAAATTGCGCTTTTACAGTGGAAAACATATCTTCGAATGTGCCAGAATTGTACCTGCTGATCAAACTGTCCGTTTAAAAACGTCTCTTGCGAAATGGAAATATCGCAGTAAAGTAACTAAAATTCAGGTTATGGCAGCCCCTGTAAATGGTAGTCAGTGGAATGCCAACGCTCAGCTTGTTATGAATGCCCCTGTGCGCAGTCGCTAAATTTTTCATTAAATAAAAAAGAGCAGATATCACTTCTCATGAGGATATCTGCTCTCTTTTTATTCTAAGTTCTGTTTTACAGATTCGTCTGTATTTTATGCCTCGGCCCTTCGAAGGAGATCATACTTTTCAATCTCTGTTCCAAGGTCTACGGCAAGTTTCTGCTGCGGATGCGGTGCACTTTCTACAGAATTTCCATCTTCATCATAGATTGCACGAACGGTTGCTGTGATATTTCTGCCATCCGGTTTCATGATCTCAATCATCTCACCAACAGTAAACTTATTTCTCTGCGTAATATGTGCGAAACCATTTTCATCAACTTCTTCTGCATATCCCAGATAAGTATATTCTTTTACATACGTATTGTTGTCATAAATCTGCGTATGTTCATCTGGTTTGCCATAAAAGAATCCTGTCGTAAACTGACGGTACGTACAATTGGAAATCTGTTCCTGATACCAGGACATATTTGCCTTATATTTTTCCGGAGCCTCCATATAATCATCAATTGCCTTGCGATAAGTTCTTGCAACAGTTGCCACATAAAGAGCAGTCTTCATGCGTCCTTCAATCTTCAGGCTGTCGATACCACTGTTCAGGATATCATCCATATGCTCTACCATACAGAGATCCTTGGAGTTGAAGATATAAGTTCCTCTCTCATTCTCAAATACCGGCATATATTCACCAGGACGTTTTTCTTCCACAATAGAATATTTCCAACGACACGGATGTGTGCATGCCCCCTGATTCGCATCTCTTCCAACCAGATAATTGCTGAGCAGGCATCTTCCGGAATAAGAAATACACATTGCTCCATGAACAAAAGTCTCGATTTCCATATCATCCGGAATATGTTCACGGATCTCACGGATTTCTTTCAAAGAAAGTTCCCTTGCCGTTACGACACGTTTCGCGCCGAGCTTATACCAGAAACGGTATGTCTCATAGTTTGTATTGTTTGCCTGTGTACTGATATGGCATTCTATTTCCGGACAAATTTCACGGGCATAGGTAAAAATTCCCGGATCTGCAATGATCAGTGCATCCGGTTTCAGTTCTTTCAGCTCCTGCAGATATTCTCTGACTCCCGGAAGGTCGTCATTATGCGCCAGAATATTTACTGTCACATAAACCTTTACTCCATGTTCATGTGCAAACGCAATTCCCTCTGCCATATCTTCATGTGTAAAATTCTTGGCTTTTGCGCGGAGGCCAAATGCTTCTCCACCTATATATACCGCATCTGCACCAAATACAACGGCTATTTTCAGTACTTCAAGACTGCTTGCAGGTACCAGTAACTCTATATTTCTCATGCTTCCTCCTTAACGCTCAAAGACACGCCGTCTCCCAGCGGAATAATACTTGTCATAAGCTGTGGATGGTGTTTCAGTTCATACAAATACTCTCTCATACGCTTGTAAATCGTACGGTTTCTTCGTTCCACAAGATAATGGGATTCAATCAGCTCGCCCTCCTGAAGTACGTTATCTGACATCAGGACTCCGCCCGGGGCAAGCAGCCGCACCACATCCGGCAACCAATGAATATACTGTCCCTTGGCCGCATCCATAAAAATCAGATCATATGATCCCGAAAGTTCTTTCAGAATTTGCCCTGCGTCTCCTTCCAAAAAGGTAATCTGCGACTCACGGCCGGCTCTTCGGAAATTCTCCCTTGCCTTTGGAATTCTCTTTTCATAATTTTCAATCGTTGTGATATGCATTTCAGGCTGACTGTACTCACACATAAGAAGTGTGGAGAAGCCAACGGCTGTCCCCACTTCCAGAATACGCTGCGGCTTCTTAAGTGCCAGCAGTGTCTTTATAAAGCTCTGCATCTCCTTACGAATGATCGGAACTCCCTCAGACAACGCAGAACACTCCAGTTCATCAAGAAATGGAGTGTTCCCTGCATCAAGGGAATTAATAAACGTACGCATTCTCTCTTCTACGATCACGAAGTTGCTCCTTCCTGCTCTGCATCACCTGCAAGAATTCCCATGATCCTGTTTGGTGTATAGGCAGTACTGAGTAGATATGTGCCTGGTTTCATTTTCCCACTGTAATTTGAAAGTTTTTCCTGTACCCAGAACACCAGCGTATCCTCGATCAGTCCTTTACTCTTTAATGTCTTTGCGATATCATAACTTGTTGCATCTTCTTTGATCACAACAGTTACTTCCTGTCCTTCTCCCGGGTTCATCGCCTGCTGGTTAAAAACGTTATACCCAAACTGGTAGGTAACCTTACCGATCCAGATCACGAGGACAGCCACACAAACATACAAAGCTATTTTAAAAAATCCTCCTGCAACGATCACTCCAGCCGCACCTACCCGGTCTTTGGTATCTCCCATATCTGCTCCTTTCTGTGTACTGATTATATCTCATCAAACTGCACTGCTCAGATTTCCGGCACCTTGATCTCAATTCCATCTGTCAATGTCTTACAAATCTGCTGCATCATCCTGCAAAGTGCCAGTTCCGCATCAAGATAAGCATTTACCTCCGGATTTCTTCGAAGTTCTGCTGATTCTCGTGCCAGCTGTTCCGCATCCTGAAGCAAATTTCCTCTTTCTTCATTCTGAAGCCGGAAGTTATCTGACCGGAAATGCTGCACTCTCGAGACCAGTTCCGGATTTTTTTCCAGGATTGCCTCCTGTTTCTTGTAAGTTCTGTACACATCGCTCTTCTGGATAGAATTCAGAAGAAGATGAATGTTTCTGTTTACAGCATCCATGTTATTTATGCCTCCATAATGATCGGCAGGATCATCGGACTTCTCTTTGTTCGCTTCCACAGGAAATCACTGAGTGCATCTTTTACTGTATTCTTGATCTTGCCCCAATCTGTAATGTTACGTTCCAGACAGGAATCTAACGCATTTTCTACGACTTCTTTTGCATCTTCCATCAGATCCTCGGACTCTCTTACATAGACAAATCCTCTGGATACAATATCCGGTCCGGCAAGAACCACATTGCTGTGGCGTTCAAGTGTCATAACAACAATCATGATACCATCCTCTGACAGATGCTGACGGTCACGAAGTACGATATTACCGACATCACCAACCCCCAGACCATCTACAAAGATCGCACCTGTATGAACAGAGCCGGTAACTGCTGCACTGTTTGCATCCAGCTCCAGAACATTACCGGAAGCAAGGATAAAGATATTCTCTTTCGGAATACCAAGATCTTCTACGACATGTTTCTGTGCAGTCAGATGTCTGTATTCACCATGAACCGGAATCGCATATTTTGGTCTTACCAGAGAATAGATCAGTTTGATTTCTTCCTGGCAGGCATGTCCGGATACGTGAACATCCTGGAAAATAACCTTTGCACCCTTCATGGACAGCTCATTGATAACCTTGGAAACGGCTTTCTCATTTCCAGGAATCGGATTTGAACTGAAAATGATAGTATCATTCGGTTTAATTGTAATCTTCTTGTGGATATTCGCAGCCATTCTGGAAAGAGCCGCCATGGATTCACCCTGGCTTCCTGTTGTGATCAGAACAACTTTTTCATCCGGATAATTTTTTACCTGGTCAATTTCGATCAGAGTATTTTCCGGAATACGAAGATATCCGAGTTCAGAAGCAACGGAAATGATATTGACCATGCTTCGTCCTTCTACAGCTACTTTACGTCCAAATTTATATGCGGTATTAATAATCTGCTGTACACGGTCTACATTAGATGCAAATGTCGCAATGATGATTCGTGCATTTTTGTGTTCATTAAAAAGATTATCGAATACATGTCCTACCGTACGCTCTGACATGGTAAATCCCGGACGTTCTGCATTCGTACTGTCACACATCAGTGCAAGTACACCTTTCTTACCGATCTCGGCAAAACGCTGCAGATCGATCGCATCACCAAATACCGGTGTATAATCCACCTTAAAGTCACCTGTATGGACAACAATTCCTGCAGGTGAATAAATTGCGAGTGCAGAAGCATCCTGGATACTATGATTTGTTTTGATAAATTCAATGGAAAAATCACCAAGGTTGATAACCTGTCCATGTTTTACTTCTTTTAGTTTTGTGGAACGTACAAGGTTGTGTTCCTTCAGTTTATTTGTGATCAGTCCAAGTGTAAGTTTTGTCGAATAGACCGGAACATTAACCTCTTTCAGGATATAAGGAAGCGCACCGATATGATCCTCATGTCCATGTGTGATCACAAAGCCTTTTACTTTGGAAATATTTTCTTTCAGATAAGTAACATCCGGGATGACCAGATCGATACCAAGCATATCATCTTCCGGGAAAGCAAGACCACAGTCAACAACTACAATACTATCTTCATACTCAAAAGCAGTAATGTTCATTCCAATCTGTTCCAGTCCACCTAACGGAATGATCTTCAGTTTTGAAGTACCCTTACGGCCACGACGCGCATTCCCTCTTGGCTGTTGTGTTTTATTGTTTCTGGAAAACGGCTTCGTTACTGCCTTTGGCTGCTGTACTGCTGCTACTTCTCCTGCAGCAGCTATTTCCTGTCTGTCAGAATGTTTCTCATAATGTCTGCTATTCGTTTTCTGCTGTTTATAACGGAAATTTTTCTGTTTTCCCATCGGTTTCTTTGTATTATTATCACCTGGTTTACGATTTCGGCTGTTATATTTTCTGGTTTTATTATATTCTCTGTGATTTTCTCTTTCTTTATTTACGCTCACATTTTCATTTATATTTTCGCTCAATCAAGCACCTCCATATTCTGTGCAATGCAGAAAACACCTGTCATGTGTCCTCTGGAATCAAACATTTTGGCACACTAATGCAGGAATGCGCTCACATTCCTTCTTAGTCTGCCTGTCACTGATTCTTACGTTCCTAGTGACGCCTGTTTCTTATAGTATGTTTCTTACATTTCAAAATCCACGTCTTCAAGCATTTGTTCAAAAACTTTATAAACAGCCTGCAGTTCGTCCTCATCTTCGAGCATTTCATAGCAGGCCTCCGGATCTGTATCCTTCGATACATCCTTCAAAATATAGGCAGACGCTTCATCTTCCATAGAATCCGATACAAGAAGATACGATACTCCTCCGATTCTTGTCTGTTCCTCAATAAAAAACTCTTCTACTGTCCCATCGGCCAGCTGAAATCTGATTTTTTCCATACTATCACCTTTATGTTACATTTTAAGGGAATCCAGATATCCCTGTAAAATAAATACTGCTGCAATTCCGTCGAGATACTCTTTACGATTTTCTCTGCGCACACCAGCCTCCATCAGGGTCCGATCCGCCGAAACTGTTGTCAGCCGTTCGTCCCACATGATCACTTCAAGGCCTGTACGCTTCTTAAGCATCTCCCCGAATTCCAGAGCTTTCTCTGCACGCTCACCGACAGTATTGTTCATATTCTTAGGATATCCAAGAACGATCTTTTCTATTTCGTACTCTTTCACGAGTTCTTCTACTTGGGCAAGCGTCCGGCGAAGTTTATTTTCCTGTTTTCGCCAGATTGTCTCTAATCTCTGAGCAGTCACTCCCAACGGGTCACTGACTGCCACACCTACGGTCTTTGAACCATAATCTAATCCCAGGATCCGCATCACTTATCGTTCCCAGGATTTATTCTTAATGTATTCATTAAGAAGTTCTTCTACCAGCTCATCTCTCTCAACTTTCATGATCATGCTTCTCGCACCCTTATGACTGGTAATATAGGTAGGATCTCCGGACATAATATAGCCGACGATCTGGTTCACCGGATTATATCCTTTTTCATCCATTGCATTGTAGACCAGGTCCAGAACCTCTTTTACTTCAAGATCTGCATCCGGTTTTGTTCTGAAATACTGTGTATTTCCTAAATTGTTTTCTGCCATTTTACTCACGTCCTTAATAAGATTTCCCTTTTATTTTAATATAATTCCATATAAAATACAAGAACACATTTTCAGAACATTTTTTTCTCATAGATCAAATAATATATAAGCTTACACTTCTTTTGTTTCCAAAATGTGATCTCTGACAAAAGCAACTGCTTTTACTGTAACAAGGTCATTTACCCTATGTGCATCCGTTTTGCTGACGACTGCACGCACATATTCTCTGCTGTGGCCAACATACCATGGTCTGCCATCAATCTCAATCTCTTCCTCCAGGAGAAGTTCCATTTTTTTTCCGATCATCGCCTCTTCATATTCTCTGGCACGAATCTCATGCAGTTCAAGCATCCGGTCGCTGCGCTGCGCCTTTGCCGCTTCAGTCAGCTGACCATCCATGGATGCCGCTTTTGTTCCATGTCTTCTGGAATATTTAAAAATATGCGTCTCATAAAAATGAATCTTCTTTACGAATTCATAAGATTCTTCAAAATCCTCTTCTGTTTCCTGTGGAAATCCCACAATCACATCTGTTGTAAGTGCAGGTGCCGGATAAAACTTGCGGATCAGTTCACATTTTTCCGCATACTCCTGTGCACTGTAACGGCGATTCATATTTTTCAAAGTTTTATTGCATCCGCTCTGCAGGGATAAATGAAAATGCGGACACACTTTTCCTGTTTTCACAATACCTTCCAGAAATTCTTCTGTGATAATTCTTGGCTCCAATGAGCCAAGACGAATCCTGCTGATTCCTTCCACTCTGCTTACTGCCTGAATCAGTGAAAGAAGACTTTCTCTTTCTTCTTTCGGGAAATCCACTCCATAGGAACTTAAATGGATTCCGGTAAGTACAACTTCCTTGTAACCTTTTGCAGCAAGTGTTTCCACTTCACTCAGCACTTCTTCGATTTTTCTGCTGCGGACACGTCCTCTCGCAAACGGAATGATACAGTAAGTACAGAACTGGTTACAGCCATCCTGTACTTTAATGTATGCGCGGACATGTTCTGCGGTAGATGATATGGAAAGTTCTTCATACTCTTTTGTATGGTTAATTTCAATCACCTGCACCTGTTTTGCATGCTCTTTTTCATATTCTTCCAAAGCTTCCACAATCTGTGTTTTCTGATTGTTTCCAAGGATCAGATCCACAGCAGTATCTTCTTTCAGTTTCTCTGTGTCAGCCTGTGCATAACAACCTGTAGCCACCACGATCGCATCCGGATTCATTTTTTTTGCTTTATGAAGCATCTGTCTGGATTTACGGTCTGCAATGTTGGTGACCGTACAGGTATTGATCACATAAACATCTGCACCTTCTTCAAAAGGAACAGTTTCATATCCTGCATTTTCCAGAAGCTGCTGCATCGCTTCTACTTCGTATGCATTTACTTTACAGCCCAGATTATGAAGGGCAACCTTTTTTTTCATATTTTACCTCTTATATTTTCTGATAGTTTCATTTTGTTTCTTATTTTAATTGTTTTTTTGTACATACAGGCAAAAGATTAACCAAAATTTCATCTCTTTTTCCCTTGACTTTTCGAGGGGGTACGGGTAAGATAAATGGCATAATAACACTAAATAGGGAGGTTCTCAAAATGAAAACATTAAAAATCTCGCTGAATTCTATCGATAAAGTGAAAGCATTTGTAAACGAGATCAGTAAATTTGACTGTGACTTTGATTTAGTATCCGGAAGATATGTAATCGATGCAAAATCCATCATGGGTATCTTCAGCCTGGATTTATCCAAACCGATCAACCTGAATATTCATGCAGAAGGAAGCACTCTTGATTCGATCATGGCAATCGTTCAGCCATATGTAATTGAGTGATCTGCACCGATTTTCTTTTGAAATACCAAATATGATACAGTTATAAAACAGCTTCTTTGCTAAACGCATGAGAAGCTGTTTTTATTTCTGCCTATTTCGTTTCTGTTTACTGAATCTCAATTACTTCTGTACTTGCCAGTGCCTCTTCCATCAGCTGATCGATCTTTTCGTTTAATTTTTCTTCAGATCTGTGAATCACTTTCAGATTTGGTTTTGTAACCGGATGTTTTGCCACAAAAATAGTACAGCAGTCTTCAAATGGCTGGATGGAAGTCTCAAATGTATTGATCTTTCTGGAAATCTGTACGATTTCTTCTTTATCAAATCCGATAACCGGACGATATACCGGAAGTCCACATACTTCATCTGTTGCTGCAAGACTCTGTAAAGTCTGGCTGGCCACCTGTCCAATACTCTCCCCCGTAATCAGGCCAAGGCATTTATCCTTGCGTGCAAAATGCTCTGCAATACGCATCATATAGCGGCGCATGATGATCGTCAGTTCTTCATGCGGGCACTGATCATAGATATACAGTTGAATATCTGTAAAGTTAACTACATGAAGACGGATCGGACCACTGTAACGTGCCACAAGTTTTGCAAGATCTACGACTTTCTGTTTTGCACGTTCGCTTGTATACGGCGGAGCATGGAAATAAACAGCCTCTATCTTGACTCCACGTTTGGCGATCATATAACCAGCAACCGGACTATCAATTCCACCGGAAAGAAGAAGCATTGCCTTACCATTTGTTCCAATCGGCATACCACCTGGTCCCGGAAGTGTCTCTGAATATACATAAATCTTATCTCGAATCTCTACTGAAAGTGTCATTTCCGGATTATGCACATCTACGGATGCATCTGGGAAAGCATCCAAAATCTTTTCTCCGATTGCCGCACTTACTTCCATCGATGTGATCGGATAAGATTTCTTGGCTCTTCGTGTGTAAACCTTGAAAGAACCATTGTATCCAGGATATCTTGCTTCCATATAGGAAACAACATCTTTTGCCATCTGATCAAATCCCTGGTCTTCATAGATCACAACCGGACTGATTCCCACAATTCCAAATACACGCTGCAGTGCCTCTACTGCTTCATCAAAATCATATTTTTCCGGGCAGAAAACATATACACGCCCCTGCTCCTTAGTTACTGTAAATTCGCCTTCTACCGGCTCCAGAGCCAGTTTCATCTGTTTGACAAGTGCATCTTCAAACAGATATCTGTTTTTTCCTTTAATGGCGATTTCTGCATATTTTATCAAAAATGCATGAAATATCATATCTGGTATTTCCTCCTGTTTATTTTCTTGAATAACGTCTGAGCATCGGAACCAGAGTCTTCATGGTATCCAGGAAATAATCCGCTTCCTCGATCGTATTTTCTTCACAGAAGCTCAGTCGTACTGTACTTTCAATCTGGTCTTTTGACATTCCCATAGCACTTAATGTAGCGCTTGGTTTTCTCTTATGACTGGAGCATGCACTTCCTGCCGAAATGTATATACCCTTGTCCTCGAGAGAATGCAGCAATACCTCACTCCGTACTCCCATAACACTGATACTCAAGATCTGCGGTGCACCTTCACGAAGTGGCATTCCGTTGATACGGATATCTTCGATTTCAGAAAGGCCTTTCGCAATATGCTCCTTTAACTGATACATGTGTTCCACATTCTCATCCAGATTTCGGTAAATCTGTCCTGCTGCCACACCAAGCCCGGCGATTCCCGGTACATTGTCTGTTCCGGAACGCATGCCACTCTGCTGTCCGCCACCAAGAATCTGTGGAATGATCTTCACTTTTTCGTTGATATACAGAAAACCGACACCCTTCGGACCGTGAATCTTGTGTCCGCTGACTGCAAGAAGATCGATTCCCATACGTTTCGGATAAATGTGGTATTTACCAAATCCCTGAATTGCATCGACATGATACAGTGCCTTTGGACTCTTCTCATGTACCATCTTCGCAATCTCTTCGACTGGCATCACAGCTCCGACTTCATTATTTACAAGCATGGTAGATACCATGATCGTATCTGGTCTTAAAACAGCTTCCAGCGCACTCATTTTTACCCTGCCCTGCGCATCTACCGGAAGATATGTGATTTCAAATCCCTGTTCCTGCAGATATAATGCCGGCTGGCTGACTGCAGCATGCTCTACGGATGTGATAATGATGTGGTTTCCGTTACGCTTATTTGCAAGTGCACCACCGATCAGCGCAAGGTTGTCTGATTCTGTACCACCTGAGGTAAACAGAATTTCTTTTTCCTGCACTTTCAGAATTCCTGCAATGGTCTTTGTCGCTTCTTTTACATACTTCTCTGCTTCTACACCCTTGAGATGCATGGCAGACGGATTTCCAAAATCCTCTGTCATCGTTTTTACCACGATATCCTTTACAGAATCATAGCATCTGGTCGTTGCAGAATTGTCAAAATATACTTCCATATACTGCCTCTTTTATCTTAATCGTTTCCTGTTTTACTAATTTTCAAGCTGAAACATCAGAACTGACAAAATTGCAAGCCCTGCTGTTTCTGTGCGAAGAATACGTTTACCCAGTGTGATTGGTTTTGCCCCTTCGCTGATTGCAGCTTCTACTTCTTTTTCCTCAAAACCGCCTTCTGGGCCGATAAAAATCCCAATAGACTGTCCCTGTTCAATTGCTGCAAGGATTTCTTTTGTTTCCTGCATGCCTTTGGCAAGCTCATACGGAATCAGACGAATATCCATAGATTCCGCATACTTTAGTGCTTCTTTAAAAGAAAGTACCTGGTGCACATTTGGAATCAGCATACGCTTGGACTGTTTTGCCGCACTCTCTGCAATCTGCTGCCAACGCTCTACTTTCTTCGCAGCCTTTTTGCCATCCAGCTTCACAACACAGCGTTTCGTCTCTACTGGAATGATTTCATACGCACCAAGCTCAACTGCCTTCTGTATGATCAATTCCATCTTATCTGCTTTTGGCAGTCCCTGAAAGAGGTAGATTCTGCTCGGCAGTTCATAATCTGGTTCCTGTGCATAAATAATGTGAAGAAGCACTTCATCTGCACTGAATGCCTCTATCGCACAGCGGTATTCTTTTTGTCCACCATCACTGATCCAGACTTCCTCTCCCTGTTTCATACGAAGAACATTGGAAATATGGTTGACATCCGTTCCAATAATATGAATCTGATGTGCCGCTTCATCGATCTGATGTGGCTCTACAAAAAATCTCTGCATGAGATCAGTCCTTTCTTGCAGTTACGCATACCCACTCACCCTGTCTGGTAACTTCTACCAAGGTAAGTCCGGCTTTCTGTACTGCTTCTTTGACTACTTCCTCTTTGACATCAAGTATACCTGATGTAATGTAATATGCACCCTTCTTCATCTGGTGAACGATCACTGGTGTCAGAGGCACCAGTACATCTGCCAGAATATTAGCTGCAACAATATCGTATTTCTCATAGCCAACCTGATCCTGTACCTCTTTGTCATCAATGATATTTCCGATCATCATATCAAAAGTATCATCCACGATCTGGTTTGCTTCTTTGTTATCCTGAACTGCCGGAACCGCGCATGGATCAAGGTCTGTTCCTACAACGTGACCTGCACCAAGCTTCAACGCTGTGATTCCGAGGATACCACTTCCTGTTCCTACATCAAGAAGTTCGATACCTGGTTTAACATATTTTTTTAACTGACGGATCACAAGCTGTGTAGTTTCATGCATTCCTGTTCCAAATGCAGTACCCGGATCAATATGAAGAATCATCTTGTCCTTATCTTCTTCTTTGATTTCTTCCCATGACGGAACGATCAGGATATCATCCACATAGAACTGATGGAAAAATTCTTTCCAGTTGTTGATCCAGTCCTTATCCTCTGTCTGAGACTCTTCAATCGTACCCTCACCAATATCCATAAATGTACGCAATTCTTCCAGGGCATTTCTGACGTCACGTAAAATCACATCCTTATCCGCATCTTCCTCCAGATAAAAATTCAAATATGCAACTCCATCATCTTCTGGACCTTCCGGCATGATATCTACAAACATCTGTGCCTTATCTTCCTCTGTCAAAGGCTGGTGATCCTGAATCTCTGCACCTTCGACACCTATTTCTGCCAATGTACAGATAATCATGTCTTCGGCATCTGTTTTGGTTTTAATCGTAAAACGATTCCATTTCATATATTATAATCTCCTGTCTTAACTTATACAACAATTGCAATTGCCTTATCGTGCAAGCACGAACAGCTTCTGTATTTTTAACCCTGCTATCTAATATACATGATAACCCAAAAAAAGAAAAGAGGGGTTTTCCCTCTTTTCCCGAAAAGTTTCTTCTATTTTATAGAATTAATCCTCAAAAGTCTCTTTGATTTTGTCCATGAAACTCTTTTTCTTCTTTTCTGATTTCTCAGATCCGTCTTTTGGCTCAGTGGCCGGTCTATTTCCACATGCCTCATCAAACTTACGAAGAGCTTCTTTTGCCTCTTCATTCAGCTTGGTCGGTACCTGTACCACCAAAGTCACATAGTGATCACCGCGAATATTCTTATTTCTCAGGGACGGTACACCTTTGCCCTTCAGACGGATACGTGTATCTGTCTGTGTTCCCGGCTTCACTTCGTATGCCACATCGCCATCAACTGTATTGATATGGATTTCTCCACCCAGCGCTGCCTGCGCATAAGTAAGCGGGGCTGTGGAGAAGATATTCATATCCTGTCTCTGGAAGATTGGATGACGGGCTACATTCACTTCTACGAGCAAATCACCTCTCGGACCACCATTGGTTCCAGGTTCTCCTTTATCACGGATACGGATACTCTGTCCATTGTCAATACCGGCCGGAATAGAAACCTGAATCTTCTTTCTGGAAGAAGTATATCCTGTTCCACGGCAGGAAGTACATTTTTCTTTGATAATCTTACCGGTTCCATTACATTCCGGACAAGTCTGTACATTTCGAACCATGCCAAACATAGACTGCTGTGTATAGACGATCTGACCTTCTCCGTTACATTTCGGACAGGTAGTCGGCTGTGTTCCCGGCTTTGCACCAGTTCCATGACAGGTCGTACATTCATCCTTCAGAACGATCTCCAGTTCCTTGTCACATCCAAACACTGCCTCTTCAAATGTAATATTCACACGGGCGCGTAAATTTGCACCCTTCATCGGTCCATTATTGGCACGACGTCTTCCACCGCCGCCAAACAGATCTCCGAAAATATCCCCGAAGATATCTCCCATGTCTGCACCGTTGAAATCAAATCCACCAAAGCCGCCGGCACCACCGCCGCCCTGTTCAAACGCTGCATGACCAAACTGATCGTACTGGCGTCTCTTTTCTGCATCACTTAAGACACTGTATGCCTCTGTTGCTTCTTTGAACTTAGCTTCTGCTTCTTTGTCTCCCGGATTAACATCTGGATGATACTTCTTGGCTAATTTTCGATATGCGCTTTTTAATTCTGAATCACTGGCAGTCTTGCTGACACCCAGGACCTCATAGTAATCTCTTTTATCAGCCATCTTTTCTCTTTCCTATATGTTAGATTTGCGTTATTGTTCTTATGCAGCTATATGCCACACAAAATATTATTATAATCCCCCAATGCCACTCATGCAAGCATGAATGGCATCTAAGGTTTTACATCTTATTTTTTACTTTATTATACTTCCTTGTAATCAGCGTCTACGACATCATCACCGTATCCAGCTTCGTTGCCGCCCTGTGCAGCACCTGCACCAGCACCAGCTCCCGGATTCGGTCCAGCCTGACCGCCTGCCTGCTGTGTCTGCTCATACATTTTTGCGAAAAGTTTCTGAGCACTTTCCATCATCTTTTCCTGAGCAGCTTTGATATCAGCGATCTGTGCATCTGTCATTTCTGCATTTGCTGTCTGAGCAAGGAGATCTTTCAGTGCATTCAGATCTGTTTCAACTGCAGCTTTATCGTTTGCATCAATCTTATCGCCAGCTTCTTTCAGTGCATTCTCAACCTGGAATACCATAGAGTCTGCATTGTTTCTTGTGTCGATTCCCTCTTTACGTTTCTTATCCTGAGCTTCGAACTCAGCAGCTTCTTTAACTGCTTTGTCGATTTCAGAATCAGACATATTGGAACCAGCTGTGATTGTGATGTGCTGTTCTTTACCTGTTCCAAGGTCTTTGGCAGAAACATTTACGATACCGTTGGCATCGATATCAAATGTAACTTCGATCTGCGGAACACCACGACGTGCTGGCGGGATTCCATCCAGACGGAACTGGCCAAGGGATTTGTTGTCCTTCGCGAACTGACGCTCACCCTGTACAACGTTGATATCTACTGCTGTCTGGTTGTCTGCTGCTGTAGAAAAGATCTGGCTCTTCTTTGTCGGGATTGTAGTATTTCTCTCGATCAGACGAGTTGCGATACCACCCATTGTCTCGATAGACAGTGACAGTGGAGTAACATCCAGAAGAAGAATGTCACCGGCACCTGCATCACCAGCAAGTTTTCCACCCTGTACGGAAGCACCAAGTGCAACACATTCATCCGGGTTCAGAGATTTGCTTGGTTCTTTACCTGTGAGCTGTTTTACTTTGTCCTGTACTGCCGGGATACGTGTAGATCCACCTACCAAAAGTACCTGGCCAAGCTCAGAAGCTGTGATACCTGCATCTGACAGTGCACGGCGAACCGGTTCTGCTGTCTTTTCTACCAGATCATGTGTCAGTTCATCAAATTTAGCTCTTGTAAGGTTCATATCAAAATGCTTCGGTCCTTCTGCTGTTGCAGTAATGAACGGAAGGTTGATGTTTGTTGTTGTTGCAGAAGAAAGTTCTTTTTTAGCTTTTTCAGCTGCTTCTTTCAGTCTCTGAAGAGCCATCTTATCTGCGCTTAAGTCTACGCCTTCTGCTTTCTTGAATTCTTCGATCATCCAGTCTGTAACTTTCTGGTCAAAGTCATCACCGCCAAGACGGTTGTTACCAGCTGTGGAAAGAACTTCGATAACACCATCACCGATCTCGATAACAGATACATCGAATGTACCACCACCTAAGTCGTAAACCATGATTTTCTGTTCTTTTTCGTTGTCAAGTCCATATGCAAGAGCTGCTGCTGTAGGCTCGTTGATGATACGTTTTACATCAAGACCTGCAATCTTACCGGCATCCTTTGTTGCCTGACGCTGAGCATCATTGAAGTAAGCCGGAACTGTGATAACAGCTTCTGTTACGCTTTCTCCAAGATATCCTTCTGCATCTTTTTTCAGTTTCTGAAGGATCATCGCGGAAATTTCCTGCGGAGAGTATTTCTTGTCATCGATTGTTACACGATAATCGGTACCCATCTCTCTCTTGATGGAAGAGATTGTTCTCTCTGCATTTGTTACTGCCTGACGTTTTGCAGGCTCACCTACCAGACGTTCTCCTGTTTTTGTGAAAGCAACTACAGACGGTGTAGTTCTTGCTCCTTCTGTATTTGCGATAACGGTTGGCTGTCCACCTTCCATTACAGCTACACAACTGTTTGTTGTACCTAAGTCAATACCAATGATTTTTCCCATGATAATATTCCTCCTGTATATATTCTAAGATTATTATATATTCTAGTTTGTCCTTCCAGAATCAAGATGCTCTACGCATCTTTCGTGCTATGCACTTATGATTCTGTCAGGATCGTGCCAGAAAAAGTAAATGTCTGCTTCGCAGCCGCTTCCTTTTTCCTTGAGCACGATCAGTTTGCAACTTTTACCATGCTGTGGCGGACTACAAATCCCTTGTAGGTGTATCCTTTCTGAAGCTCCTCCACAACAATATTTTCTCCAACAGATTCATCCTCCACATGCATCACTGCATTGTGGAAATCCGGATTAAATTCTTTTCCAACAGCTTCGATCGGTTCTACTCCCATGCCTTCCATTGTAGTGGTAAACTGTTTGTAGATCTTCTGCATTCCCTCTGCAAATGGATCATCTTCCGGAGCCTGTGCAAGGCCTCTTTCAAAGTTATCTACAACCGGAAGGATCTTCTCGATGATATCCTTTGCTCCGATCACATACATGCTGGATTTTTCTTTTTCCGTACGTTTACGGAAGTTATCAAACTCAGCCATGTTACGCTTCAGCCTGTCAGTCAGATCTTCAATCTGCTGTTCCAGCTTATTGTCTTTTTTCTTTTTGCCAAAGAAAGAATTTTTTCCTTTGGTTTCTTTATCAGATTCCTTATCGTCTTCAGCTGCACTCTCGGTTTCCTCTGTGGTTTCCGTTCCTGCGGTTGCCTCCGGCGATTCTTCTACTGGTTCTGTAACAGGTTCTGTTTCCGGAAGGTCTTTCTCTGTTTCTTCCTGTACGCCAGCTTCTTTTTTATTTGTTTCTGACACGTTCTTTCTACCGCCTTTCCAGTCTGACAGCTAACTGTCTTGATTACTTTTATTTTTTTTGAATACCTCATCGAGTTCGACCTTGAGAGTCTTCAGACTATTTACTACATTTTCATAATCCATTCGTTTCGGTCCTACGATACCGATTGTTCCATGCATGCCCTCTCCCAGTTCATAAGTTGCAGTAACAACACTGCAATCTTTCATGGTAGAAATCGGAAGTTCATCTCCGATATACACCTGAACACCGGTATTGTCATCTGCCATCCGCTCCTTGACCAAATCAACCAACTGCTGTTTTTCTTCAAAAGTAGAAATCAGCTCAGTGGCTTTGGTCTTATCCGACAGTTCCGGATATTTAAAGAAGTTCGTTGCACCAGACGTATAGATTTCCAGATCGTCTTCATCGACATGAATGGTTGCTGCAACTGCATCCAACACTCTTGCTACCAGTCCACTGTGGATTCCTGCCTGTTCTTTCAGTCTGGCAATCATGCCCAGATTAATGTCCTGTATCGGCAGGCCATTCAGATTGGTATTAAGAAGAAGGTTCAGCTTCAGAAGTGTCTCATCATCCATTTCTTCATCCAGATCAATGATTTGATTACGGATGACATTTCCTTCGCAGACAACCACAGCTACTAACTGCAACTCATTGACACGGGACAGCTGAATAAATTTCAATTTATTGCCGCTGTACTGAGGAACTGAAACCATCGTCGCGTAATTGGTATTGGAAGCCAGGACACGTGCTACATTCTTAAGCACTTTTTCCATTTTATCGGTCTTCTCAATCATCAGATTACGGATTTCTGCAATTTCATCTTCCTTTTCTCTCATCAATTCATCCACATAAAGCCGATAGCCTTTATCAGAAGGGATTCTTCCTGCCGATGTATGTGGCTGAACGATGTAGCCCATGTCTGTCAGGTCAGACATTTCATTTCGGATCGTTGCTGAGCTGACATTCAGGTCTGCATCCTTGGATATTGTCCTGGATCCTACCGGTTCGCCCGTTTCCATGTATGTCTTGATGATCGCTTTCAGAATTCTTTTCTTACGATCCGTCAATTGTTCATCCATGTTCTCAGCTCCTTTCCTATTAGTCTGTTAGCACTCATTAATGAAGAGTGCTAACATCTATATTGTTAAGATAGCACTGTCGTAATTGTTTGTCAACATCTAATTTATATTTTTTAAAAAAATCGAAAAAAATCACAGTACGGACACAAATCGGGAAAATCTACCTTTCCACTCTGTTACTTTGTGTCAAAAGTACTGTGATTATGTGAATTTCTGTTCTTAATTTATTATGAATGCATTTTTTAATATGCTTCGTTTACTTTCTCAGATTCCGCTTTTACGGATAGCTTCTACAACTTCGCGGATTTTTTCCGGTGGCAGGACGAGAGCGAAACGTACATATCCTTCACCATGCGGTCCAAAACTTGCACCAGGAGTCACAATAACACCGGCTTTTTCCATCAGTTCCATGCAAAATGCCATACTGTCTGTACGTCCTCCCGGGATTCTTGCCCATACGAACATCGTTCCCTTACCATTCGGAAGGTCCCATCCGATTTCACGAAGGCCATTACAGAGTGCATCTCTTCTTTCCTGATACATTCTGCACTGCTCCTGCACACTTTCCAATGGGCCATTCAATGCTGCGATCGCTGCCTTCTGAATTGGCAGAAACATTCCAAAATCGATCTGGCTTCTCAGCTTGCGAAGTGCCGCGATCACATCTGGACGCCCAACCAGAAAACTGATTCTTGCTCCTGTCACATTGAAGGATTTCGAAAGGCTGAAAAATTCCACGCCGATTTCTTTCGCTCCTTCTGTTGCAAGGAAACTTCCGCCATGTGCTCCGTCAAAGATGATATCACTGTATGCGTTGTCATGAATGATCAAAATATCATATTTCTTCGCAAAGGCAATGATTTCTTCATATAATCCCGGTGTTGCAATGCTTCCTACCGGATTGGAGGGCAGAGAAACTACCATGTATTTTGCTTTCTTTGCAACTTCTTCCGGAATATCCTTTACATATGGAAGAAAGTCGTGTTCTGCCACCAGCGGATAATAGTATGGCACTGCGCCTGCCATCAGACTGCCTGCTGCAAATACCGGATAACATGGATCTGGAAGAAGAACAACATCTCCCTCATCGCAAAGTGCCATTCCAAGATGTCCCATACCTTCCTGACTGCCGTAAACAGTCATAACCATATCCGGTGTCAGATTCACATCAAAACGTTTCTTATAATAAGTACATACTGCTTCCAGAAGTTCTGGCAGATCACGAAGACTGTACTTCCAGTTATTGTCATCCATTGCCGCAGCAGCAAGTGCCTTCTTAATGTGTTCCGGTGTCTTAAAATCCGGAGTTCCCACACTCATATTATAAATTTTCATGCCCTGTGCTTCCAGTTCCATACGTCTGTTATTCAGGGCTGCAAAGATTTCTTCTCCAAATCTGTCTAATCTTTTGGAAAACTGCATATCGATTACCTCTTTCGTTTAGTGCTTGTTCCATTTTAGCACTCTCTCCATTACTGTACAAGAGTAAAGTAAAACTTTTTACAGACAGGGGGAATTTCTCTTTGAGCTTATAAACTTTTTCTATTCATCCATTTCATCGAGGCTTTTCTTCAATTCGATCATCTTGTCACGCAACTCTGCCGCCTGCTCAAAGTTGAGATCTGCTGCTGCTGCACGCATCTGTTTCTCCACCTGACCTATCAGCTTCGTCAGTTCTTTTCTTGTCATGGACTCCGGATCTTTCTTAAGCTTGTCTTCCGTCTCGGCGACTGCCTTGGAAACCGTGATCAGATCACGAACTGCTTTCTTGATCGTAGTCGGCGTGATTCCATGTTCTTTATTGTAAGCCTCCTGAATCGTTCTTCTTCGCTCTGTCTCCTGAATGGCTTTTCGCATGGAATCTGTCATGACATCTGCATACATGATAACATGCCCCTCACTGTTACGGGCCGCACGTCCAATCGTCTGGATCAGAGAAACTTCTGAACGCAGGAATCCTTCTTTATCCGCATCAAGAATTGCAACCAATGTAATCTCCGGAATATCCAATCCTTCTCGCAAAAGATTGATACCAACCAGCACATCAAAGACATCCAGACGCATGTCACGAATGATTTCTGCACGTTCCAAAGTATCAATATCCGAATGCAGATAACGAACACGGATGCCGACATCTTTCATGTAATCGGTCAGATCTTCTGCCATTCGTTTTGTCAAAGTTGTGATCAAAATCTTGTGACCTTTATCGACTTCTTTATTTACTTCACTGATCAGATCATCAATCTGTCCTTCCACCGGACGAACTTCTACTTTCGGATCCAGAAGCCCAGTCGGACGAATAATCTGTTCTGCACGAAGAAGTTCATGTTCTGCTTCATACTGTCCTGGTGTCGCCGAAACAAACATAACCTGATCGAGTTTATTTTCAAATTCCGCAAAGCTCAATGGCCGGTTATCCTTCGCTGACGGCAGGCGGAAGCCATAATCTACCAGTGTCTGCTTACGGCTCTGGTCACCTGCATACATTCCTCCAACCTGTGATACAGTCTTATGAGACTCATCTATAATAAGAAGGAAGTCATCTTTAAAGTAGTCCATCAGAGTATATGGCGGCTGCCCCGGAGCAAGTCCTGTCAGATGTCTGGAGTAGTTCTCAATTCCAGAGCAGAATCCCGTCTCTTTCATCATTTCTACATCAAAATTGGTTCTCTCGGCAATTCGCTGTGCTTCGATCAACTTATCTTCACTTTTAAAATAAGAAACCTGTTCTTTCATTTCTTCAAGGATTGCGTCTGCAGCCTTCTGGATTTGGCTCTGTGGAACAACGTAATGAGATGCCGGAAAAATCGCCGCATGTTTCAGTTCATTGTGAATCTCACCGGTCAACACATCTACTTCTGTAATTCGATCAATCTCATCTCCAAAGAATTCCACACGAATTGCCCGGTCAGAATAGTTGGCCGGGAAGATTTCCAGCACATCTCCACGTACCCGGAACGTACCACGATGGAAATCCATTTCATTACGGTTATACTGAATATCGATCAGTTCTTTGATTACCTCATCCCTGTCTTTCTCCATTCCCGGACGAAGTGAGATCATCATATCAAAGAATTCTTCCGGTGCACCCAGACCATAGATACAGGATACAGAGGAAACCACAATAACATCTTTCCGTTCACAGAGAGCCGCTGTTGCAGAAAGACGGAGTTTATCGATTTCATCGTTCGTGGAAGCATCTTTTGCTATATAAGTATCCGTAGATGGAACGTATGCCTCCGGCTGGTAATAATCATAATAGGAAACAAAGTATTCCACTGCGTTCTCAGGGAAGAATTCCTTCATCTCACCGTAGAGCTGTGCTGCCAGTGTTTTATTGTGCGCAAGTACCAAAGTTGGCTTGTTTAACTGGGCGATGACGTTCGCCATGGTGAAGGTCTTACCGGAACCTGTGACACCCAGCAAAGTCTCGAACTGGTTGCCTTCTTTAAAGCCTTTGACCAGTTTTTCGATTGCCTGGGGCTGGTCACCGGTTGGTTTGTATTCGGAATGAAGCTTGAAGATTTGTTGTGAATTCTGCACAAAAACACCTCCTGGTTTTATATCAAAAAAGTTCGTCTAAATTGCTATGAGCCAAACAAACTGAAAGTCATATCAATATACCGCTATTTGATTATACACGCTTATAAATTATTGGTTCATCATATCCAAAAGTTCTCTTCCCATTAACTTCCATGCTTTCAGATACTTCCAGGAAATCATCGGAAAACTTTTCCCAAAGTTTAAAGGTCATTACCGGAGAAAACTGGCTTGTACTGCCTCCCTCCCAGATTCCGTCCTTTTCATGATAAAGTGCCGGAGTAAATTTTTCAGATTTTTTTAGTTTAGCGTAATCAACCTTCTTCATAGAATCATATGAAAATGTATTTTTATCTTCTCCTTTTGGAATTTCATAAGAAGAAAGTAAAATTCCCTGTTCTATTTCCGTGATAAGGAAAAGATGCGGGGATGCATGACGTTTCCCATTAATTTCATAGTAACTCTCTTCAACAACAAATATGTCTTTGAAATCTTCAGGAAGACTATTTATTTTGTCATTACAGATTGTATTTATATGTTCAGCATATGGATATGTTTTTCCCTCTTCCTGCATCTTATCAAATTGATCCTTATTATCAAAATGTCCTGTCATCATTCTTACAAAATTTTCAAGTTTCGTCATTTACTTTACCTCCCGCTATTTTCATATATTTATCTGATTCAAGAATAAAAATCGCCGCAAATCAAACATTTGTTCTTCACTGTTTCATTATCTCAGACTTCTACCTCAAATGGCAGCCTGTCTATAATATCTTTCTTCATATCCACACCCGGATACACTTCGATTAATTTCAGACCTTTCGGAGTAAGGCGGAAAACACAACGTTCTGTCACATATAGAACTTTCTGACCGTTTTCAATCGCACGTTTTGCTGAGAAACTGACGCTGGAGACTTTCTCTACGAATTTGGATATCTCGCCTTCTTTGTGAATCGTCACGACGCCTTTCTCCTGGGTGACTTCAAGTCCTTTGGCGTTGAATGTCATACAGAAAACAACTGTCGGAGTTTTGGCGGTGATATTGGCAAAACCGCCAATACCCGCAAATGCTCCTGTGCCTCTGTGTGCATTGATATTTCCATATTTGTCAACTTCCAGTGCACCCATAAAACAGACATCCAGTCCACCATTGTCATACAGGTCAAACTGGTTTGCCATATCATAAACCGAGGCCGCACCGATCATAGCTCCAAATGCCTCACCCGAAACAGGAAAACCTCCTATTCCGCCGGACTCTACTGTAAGTGTGATCATATCCAGCATTCCACTTTTTCTGGCAAATCTGGCAACTGTCTCCGGTATTCCAATTCCGATATTTACGATATCGTCCACTCGTAGTTCCTTTGCTGCTCTTTTTCCGATGATGTTTGCCGGAATATTGTTTTTTCGCTGTTTCTGAGAAAGATCATTGATTTTCTCATTCCAGGTATGCCATTCTTTATATGGGATCTCGAAGCTTCCGGTAAGTGCCATATACGCTTCGTTACGCTCTTGCGGTTCTGCCACAACGATTGCATCGACCAGACATCCCGGAATAATGGCATTACGCGGACGAGACGGTGTATCTACAAGACGATCCACCTGCACAATGACTTTTCCACGATTTGCCTTAACAGCCTGACAGATGGACAGTGCATCGCCAGACATAAACATATCATCAAATGTAATATTTCCTTTTCTGTCTGCAGCCGTTCCCTTGATCATGGCTATCGTGATCTTTGGCAATTTATAATAAAGAAATTCATCTCCGTCTACTTCCACATGCTTGACCAGCGAATCATCAATCGAAATACGATTAATTCCAGGTCCTTCTCTTCGTGGATCAACAAAAATATCCAGTCCAACCTTCGATAAAGCTCCCGGAAGTCCCCCCGCCTGTGCACGGATTGCATGAGAAATGCATCCAAGCGGCAGGTTATATGCCTCAAATCTATCTTCCAGTACCAGTTTCTTGGTACTCATCATCGCTCCAAAATGGCCACAGATCAGCTTGTCCACCGCACCTTCACGGATATATCCTTCCGCATTGTGTTCGTCATCCCAAACGCCGAAACCAGCGCTGGATACGATTGTCAGATGCGTCGGCGACTGCATTTTCTGGTATCTTCGATACAATGCCTCATGAAGTTCCGTCGGGTTTTCGATTCCTACAAATGAATTCACGCAGATACAGTCCCCGTCCCTGATCAGGCGAATAGCTTCATCTGCACTCATGATCTCATACATACTGTGTTCTCTCTTTCAAATTTCTCTTTTGTATACAGCTTCATAAAAGCTTCTTTCACCTGTCGAAGCCAATGTCACCTTTTATAAACTAACTACAAAAGTTTTTTGCTCAGTATAGCATATCCATAAATATATATCCATACAAAAAAATTACAGAGCATTTCTAATCCTGCTCTGTAATTTCTGTTTACTCTGTTATTTTTATTATTCTACCTCTTCCGGTTCCATGCTTAAAACATGTTCAGCATTAGCAATCACATCATACTTCTGTCTGTACTCATTGAAATATGTGTAATACTCCCAGCTGTCTGTCGGATAGATCTTGGAATCATGGATATGCGGATCCGCATCTGTATCACCGCTCTTTAAGAGTGCGGTCATTGCGCTTGCGCTGTGCGCTGCAATACGGCCAAAGCTGTTCAGGATGTCGTTAAAAACGGTTCCTTCCTCAAGTCCGCATTCTCCCTTACTGAGACGTTCTACATGGTGCATCTTTAACTCGTCACAAAGGTTTGTGATCACAGCCCCTAAAGGTGCAACTCTCTGAGCTGCTTCCTTGTCATCTTTCATAAATGCATTACAGGTGACATTGATCTCCTCTCGAACTGCCTCCATAACGATATTCAGTTCATCCCAGGCTGCCTGAGAAAACTGTGTATGATTATCATGCATTTCATTTGCCATATGTGCAATATAGGAAGCATGGTCACCAATTCTCTCAAAGTCATTGATCGTATGCAGATACAGAGAAACCTGTGTTGTTTGTGCTGTATTCATCTCACGTTTGGTAAGCTGAATCAGATATTCTCCCAGACGGCTCTCATACTTGTCGATCAGATCTTCTTTACGTTGAACCTTATCGTACTTATCCTGCTGATAATCATTCAGAAGATTCATGGCTCTGTTGACATTCTTGCGAAGTTTTTTGGACATGCCGTTCATCGCACGGTGACACTGAGCAATTGCAAGTGCCGGGTAATTGATCAGACGTTCTTCCAGAAGATCGAAGTCTGCCTCATCCTCCAGTTCCTCTGCACTGTTTTTCACTAGCATGCACACCAGTTTTTCAAGCTTCGGAATAAATGGAAACAGAACAACAACTGTAGCTACACGGAACACGGTATTCAGTGCTGCGATCGTTACCGGGGTCATGATCATATCCATAAATCCGAAATGCACGATAGCATTTGCGGTATAGAAGATAATAGACCACAAAATCAGACCGAATAAGTCATTCATCAGATAGATGAGTGCAGTTCTCTTACCATTCTTATTAGCTCCGATTGCAGAGATCAGAACTGGACAGGCTGCTCCAACACCGATACCAAGGACGATCGGGAATGCACTGGCAAATGTCAGGATTCCTGTTACGGAAAGTGCCTGCAGTACACCGACTGTCGCAGATGCACTCTGCAATACGGCCGTGAAAGCAATACCTACCAGAATACCTGCGATCGGATTGGAAAACATCGTCAGCATGTCAATAAAGACCGGGCTTTCTCTCAACGGTGCAACAGCACCACTCATGGTCTGCATACCCGTCATCAGAATTGCGAAACCAAGCATAATGTTTCCGATATTCTTATGTACGGATCTTTTGCAGAACATACGAAGAATAATACCAATGACTGCGACTACTGCTGAAATGGTTGCAGTAGAAAGAATACTTGCAATACCACCGGAGCCCTGAATGTAGGACAGGCACAGGATCCATCCTGTAATGCTGGTTCCGATGTTTGCTCCCATGATGATACCGATCGCCTGTTTCAGTTTCATCATACCGGAGTTAACAAAACCGATGACCATAACGGTAGTTGCTGAAGAAGACTGGATAACACTGGTAACACAAGTACCAAGTGCAACTCCCTTCAGCGGAGTATTGGTCATACGGTACAGAAATGCCTCAAGCTTATTACCTGCTACAAGTTTCAGGCCGTCTCCCATCAAAGACATTCCAAACAGAAATAATGCTACTCCTGAGAGCAAAGATAAGATCATTGAAAATACTGCCATTTTTTTCTCCTCTGTGGCCGTCCCGTCAGCTCTGTATTTCTTTCGGAACAGCTCCTTCTGTAAAGTATTTTTTTACATTTTCTTAACTTTGTTTTTTCTTATTTTTAACCTCATACATATTTATTATGCCATATCAATGACTCGATTACAATATTTGATTCCTTTGTATTTAAAAAAAATTATCTTTTCCACTGCGAAATGCTCTGCCTTCCCGTCTGTGAAAAAAGAGAGAGCACTGAATACTCTCTCTTTCGCTATCCTTATTTATCTGTTCTTCTTTATCTTATAAAAATACCATCTGCACCCATATAAGCACCATCCGGACAGATTTCTTCCTGCACATTTTTTCTTATTTCAGCTACCGCAGAATAATCTTCTTCCATCAGACAGTTCAATAATTTTCTGGAAATTCCAATACATATCTTTCTTTCATCCGGTTCTCTGTAATTTTCTGTAAAATATGGCACTTCCAGTGATACTTCC
Source organism: Blautia sp. 210820-DFI.6.14 (assembly GCF_020558815.1). Taxonomy (NCBI): domain Bacteria; kingdom Bacillati; phylum Bacillota; class Clostridia; order Lachnospirales; family Lachnospiraceae; genus Blautia; species Blautia sp. 210820-DFI.6.14. The sequence goes on along the minus strand of NZ_JAJCKS010000011.1, from coordinate 16,259 downwards.
GCATAGAGATCATGTAATCTGAGGTTGCTGCCTTTATCCAGAAAAAGTTCACAGATTGGTTCATAATATGCCTTATAAAAATCCTCCTCAGTGAACTTCAACTGTTCCCCTTCTGTATTGCCTTCCGGTTCTCTCAATATTCCGCAGAGATAGCCATGATCATAATAGGTCATGCAGACTGCCGCCGGATCCGGGCGCACCCCATTTACAGTGCCAATTGCCTTCAGCTGGTCAGCACCTTTCTTCAGAGCCTGCTCTCTGTAGTTGCTTCCACCTTTTGCTTCCCAGACATTCCAGGCATCAGCATCCGGTCTGTAGCCTATCATCTCTGGGCGCCATTCACTGGCAAAAAAATCAATAAATTCTTTGTGATCCGGTGTCTCAATCAGATTCAGATTTGTCAGGTACTCAGATCCATACAGTCGGCGACTGATCATCTTTGTAAAAAACATTCCCATATAGTAGGAAATCACACTCTTTTCAGAAGAATCCAGATATGCGATCTTCTTTGATTTTTTCAGGCGGTCTCCCTCTGCATCAAGAGCTGTTTCTACAAGAAAAAGTTTGTATAAGAATTCAAAACGTTTCTTCTCCGGAAATGCAGCTGTCAGTCTCTGGATCGGCATTCCACAGGTAACAATTGCATGTAATAACTCTTTGTTTGTAAATTCCAATTCTATCGTATTATTTGTTAATCCGCTGTCACGATTGACAGATTCCGTCTCCAGTGACATGGTATAGATCTTATCTTCAGTTAAAATCATTTCTTTTCTCCCTGCATTCTGCAAAAATTCTACATCATTATAACATTTTACACTTGCCATACGCAATGGATTTTCACAAAAAGAAAGGGCTGATCTCTCATGCGAGATCAGCCTTAATGTATTCTTATTATTTCATGTATGTCAGCAGCCACTGATATACTTTTGCCTGCCTTGTCTTATATGTACCTACCTGTCCACCGGAATCTGTGGCAAGTGCTCTGTACACATTGATCAGATTAACCGGCTTTGCAGTTTTTCCAAGGACTCGCGTAACAGCTCCGTATCCACCTTGATGACGGATGTTGATAAACATCCCTACAGCCTGTGGATCCGATACACCAAGTTTCCGTACTTCTGCTTCATATTCGTCGATCTGCTGATACATCAGCTGGTCCTGACATTTGATTCCAACATCTGTCTGAAGCAGTTTTACAATAACTCTTGCTCTCCAGGAGCTTTTGGGAATTCGATATTTTGTCCAGTCTTCATTACATATAGCTGTCCATACATAATGATTTCCTGTATCGATCTTATTCCACTCATCCTCTCCCATCGTTGCATGAATCAGTTTCAGAAGACGCTGCGCTTCTGTACCATACCACTGACCTGCACCAATTGTGATCGCATACTCTGTACTGCTGTTTGTAAAAGCCTCTGTGAAATCACCATATTTCTGATTTCCATAAACCTGTCCACCTGTTTCCACCGCATAGAGGATTTTTTTCATGACATCCTTCTGTGCTGCAGTAAACCTGGTATTTGACATAACACTACTGTTTGATGTGTTGCCTGACGGCGTAACCTTGGGTGCCGCTGGCGTTGATGCTTTATTACTCAGCTTCACGGCTGACATATATTTTACATTACCGCCTTTTTTATATGGGCGTACTGTATACACATATTTCGTACTTGCATTCAAGCCTGTATCTGTATATGAAGTCAGATTTTTGGCCACATCAGCAACCAGAACCCATTTTCCGGCAGCAGGTCTTCTGTAAATACGGTAACCATCTGCTCTCGAGCTCTTCTTCCATGTCACTTTCATCGTTGAACTGGAAGCTGCCTTGATCGTTGTCTTCACGGTTGCAGGACGTGTAGCACCTGTTACCATAAGATATCTGCTGTATACATATTTCCCATTTTCCTTACGTATCGCACGCACTGCATACTGATACGGTTTGCTTGAGGTCAGTCTTTTATCAATGTAGCTTGTCCTGCTGGCGCTGACTTTCTTTATTCTTCTGAATGCTTTTCTTGTAGATTCTCTTCTGTAGATCACATATTCCTGTGCAAGCGGGCATTTCTCCCAGCTGATCTTAAGTGCTGTATTGCTGGAAGCTTTTATCTCTGCCTTCTCGGTAACTGCACTGATGCTTGAAACAGTGGCACTGTCTGTCGTATCTGCACTTACCGGAATGTCTGTTACAAATAATGCAGCCAGTAGCATAAGAAGTGTCAGGACTCTGGCAAAGTCTCTTTTGTACTTGTCTGTGTTATTCATGAAATCATTCCCTTCCTTATACAAAATAGCCTTTATATATTTTAAGAAATAATTGAATAAAAAGCAAGTATTTTTTACATTTTTTTTAAATTTGTTAATTTTATCTTACGTGCTGATCTATTGCAGCGTTTTTAAAGCCTCCTGCAGCTGGTTATCCTCCTCATGACTGATTTCCGTCTTATTCAACAGTTCTGATGCAAGTTTGACCTCGATATCCGGCTTGATTCCTACTTTATTAATAGAATTTCCTTTTGGTGTATAATAGTTTGAAACAGTAAGTTTCACTGCGCTTCCATCACGAAGCTGTCTCAGCTCCTGCACAACGCCTTTTCCATAAGTTGTTGTTCCGACAATCTTTCCGATCTCATAATCCTGGACCGCACCGGCAAAAATTTCCGAAGCACTGGCACTGCTCTCATTGACAAGAACAGCCAATGGCATATGGAGTTCATTTTTGCCATCACAAGTCTCTTCTTCCCGATTTCCATCCTTATCCTCAGTATAAACAATCAGTCCTTCTGGAAGAATATCCCGCAATATCTCACATACTGACGTCAGAAGTCCACCTGGATTATCACGAAGATCTACTACCAGTTTCTGCATTCCTTTCTGTTTTAGATCCACAAAAGCATCTTTATACTGCTGTGGTGCAATGCCTGTGAACTGCGTGATCTGGATATATCCGGTCTCATCATCCAGCATTTCACTGAATACGGCCGGAAGTTCCACATCTGTTACTTCTACAGTGATCTGAAGAGGTGTCTCCTCATCTTCCCTCTGGACGGTCAGAACAATGTTTTTGTCTTTATTTTCTTTGATCAGGCTGACTACCTCAGAGAGTTCCATATCCGTAACATCGGTATCGTCAATCGCAGTGATCACATCTCCTACGATCAGTCCGGCTTTCTTTCCCGAACCGCCCTCGTAGCACTCTGCAATCTGTACGCCACCATTTTTATTTTTCTGGATAGATACCCCTATTCCTACATAAGAGCCATCTGTTGTTGCGGTCTCCTGCGCATATTCCTCCGCTGTATAATATCTGGAATACACATCTCCCAGGCCATAAATCAGTCCTGCATAAATTCCCTCTGCCAGTTTATCTTGATCAACATCCCCCAGATATTCCTGATCGATCAGTTTCTCCAGATATTCTACTTTTTCTACGTGCGCTGAATCCGCCAGAACACTCCCACTTTGATTCTGATGTACATAGTTTAACCCACCTGCTGCAAGTGCAGCAGCCAAAACTCCTGTCACAACTCCTGTCACGTATTCTTTATGCTTCATTACGACTGCCTTTCCTGTTGTATTGTTAATTTTCGTGCCTTTAACCCTGGTATCTAAATATAACATAAGCGGCACAGAACTTAAAGTCCCATGCCGCTTTTCTTTTATTTACTTATATGCTCCCTGATGGTTATTTCACACCTTGCACTTTCACAATTACACTCTCAGATGTTTTCTTGTTGTCATCATACTTCCAATGAAACCAATGCCAATTCCAAGAGCAAGTCCAATCGGAAGAAGTATCTGATAAATCTGCCATACCGGAATAAAAGCAACCACACCTGTAAGCACACTGAATTTATTCAGGATATACTCAACAACACTATTGTACAGGAAATACAGTGCTACCAGTGGAATCGCTGCACCGATCACTCCAAGGACCATACCTTCAAGAAGGAACGGTGCACGGACAAATGCATCCGTTGCTCCAATGTATTTCATAATTCCAATTTCTTCTTTACGAACAGAAATACCAACAGAAATGGTATTACTGATCAGGAAAATAGAAATGATCAGAAGGAGCGCAATGATCACGATCGATGCATAGGAAACCAGCTTGTTAAAGCTTCCCAGCGTATTTGCTGCCTGTTCAGACTGCTCAACATCTCGCACATGCTCCAACCCCTGAATATAGTTTACTAACTCTGTCTGTTTCTCGATCTGGTTCAGGTATACATGATAGTTTGAAGAATTGACAAGCGGGTTGTCATCCTTAAATCCTTCTGCCGCATCAGATCCCTGGAAATATTTATCCTTAAAGTTCTCCCATGCCTGCTCTGCTGATTCAAACTCAACTCGTTCCACTTCCGGACGTGCCTGGATCAGATTGCCGACTTCCTGCATCTGTTCTTCAGTCGTTCCCTCATCAAAAAAAACAGTGACTGGAACTTCCTGCTCTACTTTCTGTGCAATATTATCTACATTTGTTACCAGTGAATAAAATACACCTACCAGAAAGATACAGGCTGCCATGGTCAGAATAGATGCAATGGAAAACATCCAGTTTCTTTTTATATTTTTGATACCCTGTTTGAGGGTATACCAGATTGTACTAGGCCTCATGATATCCTCCTTCTTTCTCATCACTGATGATCACGCCGTCATGCATGGTAACCACTCGTTTCTTCATCTGATTAACGATTTCTTTGTTATGTGTTACCACAAGCACAGTCGTACCACGCTCATTGATCTGTTCCAGAAGCTTCATGATTTCTTCAGAAGTCTTCGGATCCAGGTTTCCGGTCGGCTCGTCAGCCAGAAGGATATCCGGACGATTTACAAGTGCCCTGGCAAGCGCCACTCTTTGCTGCTCACCACCAGAAAGCTCATCCGGGAAGGATTTGTATTTTTCAGCAAGTCCTACTTCCTGAAGGACCTCCGGGACACGTCTGCGGATCACTCGCGTTGGTCTCCCGATAACACGCTGTGCAAATGCAACGTTTTCGTATACATTGCGGTCTTTCAGAAGACGGAAGTCCTGAAATACTACACCAAGCTTACGACGGTATTTCGCAACTCGACGATGTTTCATCTTCTCCAGACGCTCACCGCTGACTATCATCTGTCCACTTGTACTATCAAGTTCTTTCATAAGAAGTTTGATCAGTGTAGATTTTCCTGACCCACTGCTTCCTACTACAAAAACAAATTCTCCTTTATCTACGTGCAAATTAGCATGGTTCACAGCCGGAAGGCCTTTACCATACGATTTTGTCACATCAATCAGATCGATCATCGTTTCCATAATATCCTCCTCTATCTATATCCGGTCCAAAAGTGCTGCAACTGCCTAAAACAAATATGTCTCTCTGGACTCCATAAAAAATGCTGCCAGAATCCCGGCAGCATTTCATTGCATCCTGCGGTATAGTTTATTAACATTTCGTAACAATGTTGTAACATATATTATGCTGGAATGCAAGCATTTTTATTGAATTCACAAAATTTTCATATCGACGTGCGATCAATATTCAAGCGTTTCCATGTACTTCATATAACGTACGACCATCAGTGCGATCTTGAATGTAATCGCATCTTCAAATACACGAAGATCCAATCCGGTACTCTTCTGTAACTTATCCAGACGATAGACCAGTGTATTTCTGTGGATATATAACTGTCTGGATGTTTCTGAAACATTCAGGCTGTTCTCAAAGAATTTGTCAATAGTAACCAGTGTTTCTTCGTCAAAATCATCTGGCGATTTATTCTCAAAAATTTCTTTGATAAACATTTTGCACAGCGGAATTGGAAGCTGATAGATCAGACGTCCGATTCCAAGCGAACTGTAAGCAATAACATCTTTTTCGCCAAAGAAGATCTTGCCAACATCCAGCGCCATTCTTGCCTCTTTATAGGAACGGGAAACTTCTTTCAGTTCATTTACGATCGTTCCATATGCAATATGAGTCTCTTCATTCTGGTTCAGCCCAAGGGTATCCAAAATTGCATGGGCAAGCTTATCCATCTCTGCATAACCTTCGCCATCTTCCAGTTCCTTAACAATGATGATACTCTTTTCATCGACCGCTGTGATAAAGTCTTTGCTCTTGCCGCCAAAGAAACTTTTCACACTCTCCATGGAACTGTGATCCTTTTCCTGCTGCAATTCCAGAATCATAACAACACGACGAACATCTGCATCAATATGCAGTTTCTTCGCGCGATTATAAATATCTACCAGAAGAAGGTTATCAAGAAGGAGATTCTTGATAAAGCTGTCTTTGTCAAATCTTTCTTTATATGCAACGATCAGATTCTGGATCTGAAATGCTGCAAGCTTGCCAACCATATAAGTGTCTTCATCGTCACCATGTGCCACAAGTATATATTCCAGCTGGTAGTCATCACAGACTTTAAAATACTGGAATCCCTTCACAAGCTGGCTGTCTGCCTGGGATTCCACAAATGCCTGTATATCCCCCGGCTGAATTGAAAAATCTGCAAAAGTTGTTGCAAGGACTTTCCCCTCTGTGTCAATAATGCAGAATTCTGTCCTGGATATTTCTTTTAATCCCTCTAGTGTATTCTGTAGTACCTGATTTGATATCATCTGCTTACATCCCTTCCCGCCTTTTTATGCGTATTTCTCCTTTTTCCCCATAGCTTTCCTTCGTTATCTGTTATTTTAATATAAAATTACCAAAAATGAAAGACCAAAACTTAATTTTTTTGCATTTTTTTGTATAAAATTCCTATTTTTCTATAAAACCTTCCCCATGTACCTCTCGTGCATCCCCAACAATGACAAAAGCATTCTCATCAATTTCATCAATTTTCTCTTTCAAATGTACCAGTTCCTTCTTTCCGACTACGCAGAACAGCATCAGCTTGTCCTCACCGGAATACATCCCTTTTGCAGAAATACCGGTAATTCCACGATCCAGATCTTCCATGACCATTCTGGAAACCTCATCCGGTTTGTCCGTAATAATATAAACAGATTTGGAGAACTTCAAACCTTCAATGATACCATCCGACACTTTTGTAACAAGAAATACTGCAATGATCGCGTAAAGAGCACGTTCCACACCAAACACATACATACCCACAACAACTATCGCACCATCTATAAACTGCATGATCTGTGCAATAGAATAATGTCGCAGATATTTCTGGATGATTGCAGCCAGCATATCTGTTCCGCCAGTCGTTCCACCACCGAGAAATACAAATCCAATTCCAATTCCCTGCAGAAGACCGCCATATAACGCGACAAGGAGAAAATCTTCAGACAGTTTCCAGGCAGGAAGAATGGCAAGCCATATTGTAAGTGAAATATCTCCCAGCAGTGCTTTCCTTACAAAAGCAAAACCTTTTATTTTAGTAGCGAGAAGAAACAATGGAACATTCAGAATCAGGTTTGTTATCCAGAGTGGAATTCCATTTCCATACAAACCTTTTGTCCAGGCCTTTACCAGAATTGCAATACCAGAGAAGCCACCGGTTACCATTCCTGCTGCATCAAAACAGGAAGTGATCGCGGTTCCCATAAGTCCGGTTCCGACAATAATAAGAAGATATTCCAGATACCAGGGTTTTTTTCCAGCAATTTTCATAAGTACTCCTTTCTCTGTTGCTATATCTCTATATCTTAATAAAGTATCCCTTAACCTAAAAGAACGGGATACAGCGATTCGCTGCTTCCCGTTCTTAGTCTGCCCTATTTGGAAGGCATATTTGCAAATTTAATAAAATGATAGCTCTCAACAATCTGGAAATATTTGATAATTCTTGGATAAAGCGGTTCTGCCGCTTCACCAAATTCTTCTTTTACCAGCGCCGCGATATCGGTCACCGTACGTTTTCCATCGATCAGAGGCCAGATAAAAGTACCCTGAGCATCCAGATGCACCTTGGTGTACTGCGGTTTGTTGAATACAGTCTGTGCAATCTTGTTGAACCATCCTGTATTTTCCACATCCAGAATCACGCGTCCCTTGATATCCTTGTGCCAGTGAAGCTCTTCTGATCTGACTGGAATTAAATCCAGATAATTAATCTCTATCTTTTGTTTTTTGCTTTTTTTACTCTGTTTTTTCATCAGGCTTTTTTCTTTTTCCATAAGGAGAATTTCAGCAGTGTCAGGATCATGATAATCATGAGAACAACACCACCGATGTTGCCAAAGTTAACAACTCCGGATACATCCAGGCTGATACCAGCAACTGCAAGGATAGCAAGTGCGATACCTACCAGACCTTCTCCGGCGATCATACCAGCACAGTACAGTGTACCATCTGTAACCTGATCGTTCTTTGTTTTTTCATCAACGTTCTTTCTGCCATCCATAAACATACGAACAACACCACCGATCATGATGGTTGCATTCAGATAAATTGGAAGGTAAAGACCGATTGCAAATGGCATTACCGGAATTCTTAAGATTTCCATACCAATTGCAAGGAATACACCGATGAATACAAGTGCCCACGGAAGATTTCCACCCATGATACCTTCAACGATCATCTTCATCAGACCTGCCTGAGGAGCCGGAACTTCTGCTCCACCATATCCCCATGCTGCATCCAGAAGATACAGAACACCACCGATTGCAAGACCGGAAGCAACAACACCGATCAGCTCACCGATCTGCTGTGTCTTAGGAGTTGCACCAAGAAGGTATCCTGTCTTAAGGTCCTGAGAAGTATCACCGGCGATTGCTGCAATGATACAGATAACAGAACCAATTGCGATTGCTGCTTTCATACCATCGATTCCAGTCTGTCCGCTGCTCTTGATCACAATTGTAGAGATCAGAAGTGTAGCGATTGCCATACCAGAAACCGGGTTGTTAGAGCTACCGATCATACCTACCATACGGGAAGATACAGTTGCAAAGAAGAATCCGAAGATTACGATAAGGAGTGCTCCAAGCGGATTAACCGGAATAGCCGGTACTGCCCAGATAATAACTACCATTGCAACGATACCGATCAGAATGAAATTCATCGGAAGATCTCTGTCTGTTCTTGCAGTTCCTTTTACGGATCCGCCCTTCATGCTCTTCATGGAATCACGGAATGTGCTGATGATCAGTGGCATGGATTTGATCAGGGAAATGATACCACCTGTAGCGATGGCACCTGCTCCGATATATTTAACATATTTGCTCCAGATTGCTGCCGCACCGCCAGCCGCATACAGCTGTGAAATAGTCACACCCGGATCAGCCGGATACAGCCATGTGTCTGGTCCGAACAGACAAATCATCGGAATGATCACGAGCCATCCGACAATGGAACCTACGAACATGAAAGATGCTACACGTGGTCCTACGATATAACCAACACCAAGAAGTGCCGGATATACTTCCATACCAATCTCACCCTTAAGGGATGTAAATGCTGCAGAAACGTCTGCCGGGATAACCTTCAGACCGTCAACAACAAATTTGAAGACTGCTGCAAGTCCCATACCGGAAAATACAGTAGAAGCGTTTGCGCCGCCCTCTTCACCTGCAAGAAGTACGTCTGCACATGCAGTTCCTTCCGGATAAAGAAGTGTCGCATGCTCTTTAACAATAAGAGCGTTACGAAGCGGTACCATGAAAAGTACACCAAGGACACCACCGCAAAGTGCGATCAGAGTGATCTCAACCAGACTCGGTTTATCACAGAGACCTTCTTCTGCCCATAAAAAAAGAGCAGGCATTGTAAAAATAGCACCTGCTGCAAGTGACTCACCGGCAGAACCGATCGTCTGCACCAGGTTGCTCTCCAGAATGGAGTTTTTCTTCATGATGACACGGATAACACCCATAGAAATAACTGCTGCCGGAATGGATGCGGAAACAGTCATACCGACACGAAGTCCGAGGTATGCGTTAGCTGCACCGAATACGATAGCAAGGATGACACCCATGATCACAGATGTTACCGTCATTTCTGCGGTTACTTTTTCAGCAGGAATATACGGTTTGAACTCTTTGTTTTCGTTCATTGATTTCCTCTCCCTTATTTTTTTTGGTCTATTAACCTCATACCATTATAACCGACTTCATGTTGATTATCAAGGGCGATTTTATGAATTTTTTATATTTTCGTTCGTTTTATTTAACACTTTTTGGAAATGTTGCACATTTTTGTCTATTATCCATCAATTTCCAGTTGTTTTGTCAGATATCTGCCGACAATTTTCGAAAAGTTCGCAATATCACGGATGTAAGCAAAATCCTTACCAAATATCTTTTTTTCCGTTGCGAGATCTTTTTCCTCTCCTGCGAATACCCCCAGAACACTGACATCAAGATTACGCAGACGCCGCACTTCTGTTGCTGTATCCGCGATTGCAGCCTTTCCCTGATAAGGCTCCGGATTTTTTGCATTCGGTCGGTTTATGATCACATCATATGGACGTCCATCACTCAAAATGATCATAATCTTCTTTTCTTCTTCTCTTTGAAGGAGATCATATCCGGCAGTCCTTATGGCCAATCCGTCACGATTGTTCGAAGACGTAACATAATTAAAGATGTTATCATTCTCTGACCGCGGATCATCGTATCTGCGAAACCGATGCATGATCGTATAATCCCAGAAGGTACAAAAGCTCATCACCCGATACGGAATATCAACATTACTCAGTGCCTCGCTGATAATATAAGCCTGCAGTGCCACATCACCCTGCCGCTTCATCTGTGATCCGCTCGCATCGATCAGAACATCCACAACAAAATCCGATATTTCTCCTTTCAGTTCCTGTTGAAACAGTTTTGCATCATTAGTCCGGCCAATCCGCCACAATCTGGAAGGTACGATCATTCCACGATCCGAAAGAACAGTCTGTGTCTCACTTCTGAGTACCAGAGATTTCCGGAGTGTTTCTGTCAGGACAGTAATATTATGTTTCACGATCCTGTGTTTGTCATGATAAAGCCAGATATTTTTGTTTCGCAATCGTTTTGCATACTCGTACTGATAATTGCTTTTTACCGGATTTTTGAGAATTCCCTCCGTAAAGTACAGACTGCAGTCACTGTGAATTCCCCGGCACATCTGATAATTGATCTTCTTCTCTTCTGCTTCACTTAAATAAGACTTTCCATAATTTAATTCCACATATGTGTAAGCTTTCTCCAACATCTCCGGAGTAACTACTTTGACCGAACGCTTCTTTTGACGTTTTTCTTCCATTTCTTCTGTAACTGCAGAATTTTCAAGGCCGGAAACAGAATTTGTCAGCTGCTCTGCATAACTTTCCAGTACCTCTTCATACATTTCCTCTGAAAGAAAATCCTCCCAGGAATATTCCGTAAGATCTTCCATCGTCACTGCAAGCACCTGTTCCAGTGTCCCATGCATACTTTCAAAATTCGGATCCATTAATCGATTATACAGTTCATCGATCACACGGATCAGTTCCAGTGTATCTGTACTGTTACCAGCTCTCTCTATCAACTCCATAAATGGCTGTAATTTTTTCTCCACATGCCATTCTCCGTTGTTCAGTCTTCTGCGGAGCACTGCAACTTTCAATCTTCCCGGAATATCTCTAAGATCCGGCAGTATATCAAATTCCTGTTCCAGAATATCCTCCATACACTGTCTCTGCATATCACGGATACCCGGCCGTTCTTCACAGATCTTGTCTCCTATAGCCTCTTCAATACAGAGCTGTGCCACAAACGTCAGCTCATTCTCTCCTGCCTGAAGAAATATTTTTTTAACAAGATAAAGCCCGAGCATATCCTTATCATAATATCTGGCAAGAGCGCCCTGCTTGATTCCATCATACAGTGCAATTGCCTTTGATCTGAGAAAAAGCGATACGTCAGGCTTCATATCCAGTTGGTAATCTCCGCTTACTGTCCACAACAGATTACGGATCCTATTCTCCAGTTCCAGGCGATATTCATCAATTTCAACTGGTTCTGTATTATTCATATACATCTTCTCTGGTCCATTCCGATGGAATTCTGGTACTTACCACATCTTCTACGATTTCTTTTTCGAATACATCAAACGTTTTGTTAACTACTCCCATTCGGACAGCTTTTGCCGGGGAAAGTCCCACATCCACGATTTTCATTGCCGCAAGGAGTCCTCGAAGATCCAATGCTTTTGTTGAAATTTCACTGTTCAGTGCCTTCAGCTGCAAGTCCAGAAACAATCCAACAAACTGCTCTACCGCACTTTCTCTGGCATTTGGGAACATCTGATGAAAAATAAATCCCAGCGTTTCTTCCGTCTGTGCCGGCATGTCGATAACCAAAAATCTGGATACAAGTGCTTCATTTAATTCTTTTGTTCCTGCATACCCATAATTCATCGTACCGATAAATCTTGCTGCAGGATGAAGATCGATCTTGTCATATCCCGGAACATCAATAGAACGCCGATAGTCCAGCGTTGCATGAAGAACAGAGACTGCATCATTTTTTGCCATATTGATCTCATCAAGGATTCCAAACCCGCCATATTCTGCACACCGGTAAATGCTTCCCTTTCGAAGCTTTACTTCATTATCCTCAAAAGTGTCCGTACCGATCAGATCCCCACTGTTTGTATTGACGTGAAAAGAAATATTATAAGAAGGCCGGTTAAATATATATGCCAGATTTTCTGCCAGAATATTTTTGCCGGTGGCTTTTGGTCCGGTCAGAAGCAGATTCTGTCCCTGCAGGATCCCTGCAATGGCCATCTCCAGAATATCTTTTCCATAAAATGGAATTGCAGGTTTGATAATTCTGTTTTTCACCTCATCAGAAACGGGATATACTTCCCGAAACTTTACAATTTTATTTATTAAAGAGGAGGAGACACCCTGCTCCTCCAGAAATTTCAATTCATTCACTTAAATTTCTCCTTTGAAGATCACACTTCAAAAATCAGATCGCCATAAGACGGCATCGGCCACATTTCTTTGTCCACCAGCATTTCCAGTTCATCCACCGGTGTACGAAGTTCTGTCATAGCCTTGCATACTTCATCTTTGCAGTACACTGCACGTTCTCTGCCTTCCGGAATCTCCGGAACCTTTGCCACGACCTTGGACAGTCTGTTCATTGCACTGTTCGTATCCTTCAGAAGTGCCGTACATTTCTCAAGAAGATCCATCTGTACACTCACATCGATCGGGCCTGCAGCTTTCACTGCATTGATGGAACCTGCCAGAACAGTCGTATATTTGATCACTGCCGGGATAATCTGTTTCGTTGCAATATCGATCATAGTCTTCGCTTCGATATTAACCGCTTTTGCATAGATTTCATATTGAATCTCTGCACGGGATTCCAGTTCAGTCTTTGTAAAGACATGGAACTCCTCAAACAGCTTCACTGCCTTTGGTGTAGTCAGCGCCGGAATCGCATCTACCATAGACGGCAGATTCGGCAGTCCACGACGTTTTGCTTCTTCTGCCCATTCCGGTGCATAACCGTTGCCGTTGAACACGATTCTCTGATGATCAATTGCATATTCTTTGATCAGATCATGTACTGCCATATCAAAATCTTCGGCAGCTTCCAGACGATCACATGCTTCTTTGAACGCTTCTGCTGCAATCGTATTGAGTACAACGTTACATTCAGAAATAGAATCTCTGGATCCTACCATACGGAATTCAAATTTGTTTCCGGTAAACGCAAACGGTGAAGTACGGTTACGGTCTGTCGCATCTTTCATGAAATCAGGAAGAGTCTTAACACCTGTCTCCAGAAGGCTGCCTTTCTTACTGTGCGTAGCCGTTCCAGTGCTGATCAGCTGATCAAGCACATCTCCGAGCTGTTCTCCAAGGAATACGGAAATAACAGCCGGCGGAGCTTCGTTTCCGCCAAGTCTCTGATCATTTCCAACATCTGCTGCAGATTCACGCAGAAGATCTGCATGTGTATCGACAGCTTTAAGAATACATGTCAGCACAAGAAGAAACTGTATATTCTCATGTGGAGTCTTTCCTGGATCCAGCAGATTGATTCCGTCATCAGTAGTCAGTGACCAGTTATTGTGCTTACCGGAACCATTTACACCCGCAAACGGTTTCTCATGAAGCAGACAGCGCATGCCATGGCGGCTTGCTACTTTTTTAAGAATACGCATCATGATCTGGTTATGATCTGCAGCAATATTGACCGGTGCATAGATCGGCGCAAGTTCATGCTGTGCCGGAGCAACTTCATTATGCTGTGTCTTGGCTGTTACTCCAAGTTTCCAGCACTCTTCATTTACTTCTTTCATATATGCGGAAATTCTCTGACGGATAGTTCCAAGATAATGATCATCCATCTCCTGACCTTTCGGCGGCATCGCACCAAACAGAGTTCTTCCTGTATATGTAAGATCTTTTCTCTGCAGCCATTTTTCTTTATCTACAAGAAAATATTCCTGTTCAGCACCAACAGATGGTGTTACCTTCTTTGAAGTTGTATTGCCAAAAAGGCGAAGAAGACGTAAAGACTGTGTATTGATTGCTTCCATAGAACGAAGAAGCGGTGTCTTCTGATCAAGTGCTTCCCCTGTATAAGAGCAGAATGCAGTCGGGATACACAGAGTTCCGCCAGCTGCATCATGACGTACAAATGCCGGTGAAGTACAATCCCATGCCGTATAACCTCTTGCTTCAAATGTTGCTCGAAGTCCACCTGACGGGAAAGAAGACGCATCTGACTCTCCCTTGATCAGTTCTTTACCCGAAAAACTCATCAGTACTTTGCCGTTTTCCTTTGGAGCTGTGATAAAAGCATCATGCTTTTCTGCAGTTACTCCTGTCAAAGGCTGAAACCAGTGGCTGTAATGTGTGGCGCCTTTCTCGATTGCCCATTCTTTCATCTCATGAGCAACGACATCTGCTACTTCCAGAGAAAGTTCCTTTCCCTCTTCTATCGTCTTTTTCAGCTCTTTGTATACTTTTTTCGGAAGTCTTTCTTCCATGACAGCGTCATTGAATACATCACATCCGAAAAGTTCGGTTACATTCACGTAGTCTGACATCTTCTATCTCCTTTGGTTTATGCTTTGCTGTATGTTTCTCAGTTTTGATCTTATGATCATTCTTTGGTTTTGGTACTTTTTAAATAAAGGTTCAGTGCTTTATGCCTGTTTTCAATCTCCACATAAGTGTGATCACCACCAAACTCTCCGTCCAGTGTCCACGGCACTTCCTCTTCTGTCTCTATCATAAGCTTCTTTGACTTGAATGAATAGATCATGTCCGTGTTGTCCTCAGCCATCACCAGTGCAGTCATGATTTCCTGCAACTGAAGAGGATTCTTCGGATGTCTGATCAGTGTCACCTCAAAAAGCCCATCATTCATATCTACATTTTTGCCAGTAAGATTTTTAAATCCTCCAACAGATCTGGAATTTGTAATCATTCCTACGATAAAATCATCTTCTACCTGAATCTCTTCAGAGGTTACTTTCATATGGTAGGATTTGATATCGAACAGTCGTTTTACCCCTTCCAGAAGGTATGCCACATGTCCAAGAACATTTTTCAGATCCTGGTCTGTTTCATAGGATACATCTGTAAACAGACCAAAAGCAGCCACATATGCAAACGTCTGGCTGTTAAATCTTCCTATATCACAGTGATACAGTTTTTCTTCCATGATCATCTGAGCAGCCTTCACCATGCTTTTGGGCATAAAGAGACTGTTTGCAAAATCATTGGTACTTCCTGCCGGAATATATCCAATCGGTACATTACTGTTTTTCTCTGTGATTCCGGTAACTACCTCATCCAATGTACCGTCTCCTCCGCTGCACACGATCAGATCAACAGAGTCCGCATATTCTTTTGCTTTTTCATATGCATCTTTCGGTGCCTGTGTTGCGCGGATAATGACCTCATAATCATGACTGCTGAATATATCAACAATATCCAGTAAATGCATCTTAATCCTGCCTTTTCCCGCTTTTGGATTAAACACAAAGAGCATTTTCTTTGCCACGGTCTGATGTCCCCTTTCTTTTGTTTTATTACGCAATCTATATCATACAACAAATTATTGCAAATTCCTAGATGCAAATTTTTCTGTTGCTCACGCCAAAATTTTTTATGGCAGATTTGACGACAAACAAAAAAAATCCTCTGTAAAACAGAGGATAAAGTAGCGAGAGGGGGATTCGAACCCTCGACACCACGGGTATGAACCGTGTGCTCTAGCCAACTGAGCTATCTCGCCATATACAATATAAATGATACAAAATAGCGAGAGGGGGATTCGAACCCTCGACACCACGGGTATGAACCGTGTGCTCTAG
>NZ_JAJCKS010000109.1:0-374 GCF_020558815.1 Blautia sp. 210820-DFI.6.14 | reverse complement strand
CCAGTTGCTTTAATCGCTGTCGGATTGCTGATTTCCACGGTTCCTGCTTCGTCTGAGAAAAGCTTTTTGCAGGTGTTACACTTCCAGTATGTTTCGTGTCCATCTTCTGTGCAGCCGGCGTCTTTCTTTTCTACCTTTTCAAGATTATGACCAGTTGCTTTAATCGCTGTCGGATTGCTGATTTCCACGGTTCCTGCTTCGTCTGAGAAAAGCTTTTTGCAGGTGTTACACTTCCAGTATGTTTCGTGTCCATCTTCTGTGCAGCCGGCGTCTTTCTTTTCTACCTTTTCAAGATTATGACCAGTTGCTTTAATCGCTGTCGGATTGCTGATTTCCACGGTTCCTGCTTCGTCTGAGAAAAGCTTTTTGCAGGT
>NZ_JAJCKS010000108.1:0-391 GCF_020558815.1 Blautia sp. 210820-DFI.6.14 | reverse complement strand
TAAGACGCAGGCGGCCGATGGTACTGCACTGGAGACGGTGTGGGAGAGCAGGTGGATGCCAGATCAAATGGGGATGTAGCTCAGTTGGGAGAGCACCTGCCTTGCAAGCAGGGGGTCGAGAGTTCGAATCTCTTCATCTCCACTGAAATCGAAAGATTTCAAAGATGGGCTTATAGCTCAGCTGGTTAGAGCGCACGCCTGATAAGCGTGAGGTCGGTGGTTCGAGTCCACTTAAGCCCACTGGTTTAAATGAACCAGAACCCCGAAAAGTTCATAAGCATGAGCCATAGGGCAAAGGTCCACTTAAGCCCATTGGGTCTTAAGTAAAATTAAGCCCAGTATCGTACCTTGAAAACTGCATACATGTAAATTTGATTAACTAATCAAATAT
>NZ_JAJCKS010000107.1:0-402 GCF_020558815.1 Blautia sp. 210820-DFI.6.14 | reverse complement strand
TACTCGGCAACTGAGTTACCAGAGCATCTGAAATCTGGCGGGATACCGCCTTTTTCAGGGTGCGTCCATAACACCAATACTGCTTGCCTTTCGGCTATGCA
This sequence comes from Blautia sp. 210820-DFI.6.14, assembly GCF_020558815.1. Lineage (NCBI taxonomy): Bacteria > Bacillati > Bacillota > Clostridia > Lachnospirales > Lachnospiraceae > Blautia > Blautia sp. 210820-DFI.6.14. The sequence continues at coordinate 301 of NZ_JAJCKS010000107.1, read as the reverse complement.
GCTACTTTTATTATTTCTGGAGTTTTTAGTCCGGTTACGGACAGTTCCTTCTGTTTTCCGGATACGGAAAGATATTTCCGCAGGATATTAAACGAGCCAACTGCATCGGCGTTATATCTTACTCCATCAGTTATATATATACCCCGTTCTTTTCGATTTGATGCTTCTGCATATCTATTTGATACTTCTGGTGATAACGGACTGCACTGGCTGGTATAGCTTTCTCCTTGTTTTATCAATTGTATCCCATACAGTTTCAGCTTATATTCCAGCATGATATACAGCCTGTTATATGGCAGTC
>NZ_JAJCKS010000106.1:0-402 GCF_020558815.1 Blautia sp. 210820-DFI.6.14 | reverse complement strand
AGAATACGGAAAATATCATCACAACCTCTGCCAGTCATAACAAGATAACAGCCTAGCCCCTGTGGGTTGTCCTCTGTCTTTCTTGCGTCCCCCGATACATAAATATCTCCAATCTGCCAGCGTGCTTGATAAGTCTTGAATTTAATGCTTGCCGGATAGACATTGAAAATATCAGTCGGTAAACCTAAAATGTGCATGATGACATCTTCGGCGGTTGCAGTATCGAATACAATACTGATGTAATCAATCTTAACGGATAAATTTTTGTGTGTAGTTATAGTGCATTACTCCTTTCGTACTTCCCGTTTTTTTGCGGGGTAAAAATCGTGTTTTTTCCTTTATTTATCACAGTTTCTAGGTACTATGACATGTATGCGCAGGGCGGTGTTACATATACGCCCT
>NZ_JAJCKS010000105.1:0-402 GCF_020558815.1 Blautia sp. 210820-DFI.6.14 | reverse complement strand
CTTGCTAAAGTATATAAGTGCGCTCTTCCGCTTAAGCTCCAGAGATCTGTCTACTCAAACGGCAGCTCCTCATCTTCCTGCACACTCATAAATCCATCTTTCTCATCTTTGGAATCCATTTCATTCACCTTCCTATTGTAATTTTCCACATTCTTCATCACTTACCGGTTCAAGCCATTCATTAGAACCATTTTCGCCTGGAACCTCAATTGCAAGATGAGAAAACCATTCATCTGGTGCTGCACCATGCCAGTGCTTCACTTCTGCCGGAATATTAATGCAGTCGCCTGGCTTCATTTCTACAGCATCTTTACCTTCTTCCTGATAGTATCCTCTTCCGGCAACACATACCAGAATCTGCCCACCTCCGCTTTTTGCATGATGGATGTGCCAGTTATTTCT
>NZ_JAJCKS010000104.1:0-407 GCF_020558815.1 Blautia sp. 210820-DFI.6.14 | reverse complement strand
AAGTTGATGGCAGGATATCTTTTTATTGCTGTTTATACAGGTATCTAATGTAGTTCACGACGGCTGGATGGCAACTGATTCGTTAAAGGAATCGAGCCGCCGCTATCCGATGTTTCACGTGAAACATTCTTATGTAGCATAAGTATAGCCATATCCGTCATCAAGTATCCTTGCATAAATGTACAAGCCACATATAGATAGTATGATAATAGTTGGATAATCAGGTATCATCGTCGCACACGATATAATGTTGTGAAATCATTTTTCCGATATAGTGATTCTCAGCGCATCCAGTAGCAGTGCTGATACGTAGAACTCAGCTCTGATTCCGTCACGAGGACTGCGCTAGTTGCTGCCACCGAGCGCTCTGTCTGAGCGTTAGCGAGTTTGCGCGAATGGCTGCTAAC
>NZ_JAJCKS010000103.1:0-421 GCF_020558815.1 Blautia sp. 210820-DFI.6.14 | reverse complement strand
CCAGTACTGGCGTTATTTATTCTACAGGGGCTTGGGGGTGTAGCCACCAAATATATTATTAATTTTCGTCTTCGGTAAGTTTGTTAAGGATCCACTCCCTATTGATAACAATATCCCCATCATCGCGGAGATCTTTGAAATCAGTGCAGTGTGAAGAAGCAAATTCATACATATTGTCAATGTCAAGCAGGAGTTTCCTCAGATATTCTGATCGGCTAATAGATAAACAAGCAGCGCCTTGGTCTAATAAATCCAGTTCGACATCTGTAAGACGTAATCCTATAAAATGTCTGTGATTCAGTTCTTTATCTTTGTTTTTTGTTCTCATACTCCTCCTTTCGCTGAGACTATTCCTCCCGCCGGGAATCCACGTATTTCAATATCGGCTGTCCCTTCCGATATTAGAAATAGTGCTGTGAAC
>NZ_JAJCKS010000102.1:0-434 GCF_020558815.1 Blautia sp. 210820-DFI.6.14 | reverse complement strand
CTCCTAAGCGAGGGGTCGGAGGTTCAAATCCTCTTGGCGACGGGCTTCAAAGCGTTCGAAAATGTTAGCTGGATTAGCTGACAACGAACGCTTTTGTTATTTTCAAATCACGTTCGTGACACAAAATTCCATTCAAAATGATCAATTTCCAGCTAACGCAATCCGATTTTTGTTAGCTGACAGCTAATCAAAATTACCGGTTTGCAAACATGGGTTTTAGGAAGTCCAGCTAACATTTGGGTTCCGCTCCGTTGTCACCCCTTATTTGGGGATGTAAATCAGAGAAAAGGCGGGAAAAGAAACAATCTCTCCCAAACCTGCAAACATGAATTAGCTGAAACAGTATTCAATTCTATTAGCTACAGCTAATGGTCAAACAGCAATGTCTGTTTGGAACTTTACTATCTATAAAAGTTCCAGGCAGGCATTTTTTA
>NZ_JAJCKS010000101.1:0-453 GCF_020558815.1 Blautia sp. 210820-DFI.6.14 | reverse complement strand
TTAGCAATAATGGTTGTTACCAGTTTTAGAATATCTTTTTCACTGCGGATATATACAAATGGATTATAGTGCATGGATTTTTTGAAGTTAATTGTATTCAAAACTTTGATTTTATACGGTTCGTATATAACTTTTCCCTCTTTGTCCCGCACGATTTTTCCATTCTCATCCGTCATCGGACTGCCTTTTGCCAGCATACTGCCAACTTCCAGAAGCACAGTTCCCTTCGGATCAGTAATCACATAAGAGCTATGCATCTGCATAATGTTAGGCTTTACAAAAAATCTGGTTTTTCCAGAACCGGAACCGCCAATTACCAGAATGTTTTTATTCCTGGCGTATTTCGGATTCTTTGGTCTGCTTGACATAGTAAGACTCTCTGTTTCTGTGAGAATAATATTATTTTCAAATTCAGGATCAGCATATGGTCGTATATCTTTTTCTGTTCCCCAT
>NZ_JAJCKS010000100.1:0-476 GCF_020558815.1 Blautia sp. 210820-DFI.6.14 | reverse complement strand
TACACCCTTACCATTGAAGAAGCGTCAAAATATTTCCGTATCGGAGAAAACAAGTTAAGACGATTGGCAGAGGAAAACAAGGACGCTGGCTGGCTCATTATGAATGGCAACCGCATACAGATTAAACGCCGACAGTTTGAACAGGTTATTGATAAATTGAACGCAATCTAATGCAAATGAGCCTTGTATGTGTTATGATGAACACAAGTCATATCAAGGCTCTTTCCAACAAGGAAAGGAGCAGACACCATGAAAGAAAAAAGACGGGATAGCAAAGGACGTATCCTGCATACTGGAGAGAGCCAACGAACAGACGGAAAATACTTATATAAATATGTGGACGCATTTGGAAACACAAAATATGTGTATGCTTGGAGATTGACACCCACAGACCCGACACCAAAGGGAAAACGGGAAAAACCCTCACTTCGTGAACTGGAACAGCAGATAAGACGGGATATTGAGGACGGTATCGA
>NZ_JAJCKS010000010.1:0-108480 GCF_020558815.1 Blautia sp. 210820-DFI.6.14 | reverse complement strand
ATGATAGGGGTCTCCAAAACCTTTGGTGGGAGTTCGATTCTCTCATCCCCTGCTCTTAATAACGTTGGAAAGTCTTGTGAGTCAAGGTTTCTGGCGTTTTTTGTTTTTGAAATTTTATATAGGTAATCAAAAAGGTAACCACATTTGTAAGTGACATAGATAAGATAAAGGAGATACGACAGATGGACGAAGAGATTACATATTATATAAATACAGACTGCATTAATTGTGGCTTATGTGTGAAAGCCTGTCCGGAGCATTGCATTGACGTATATAAAAAGCCGGCAGTGATCGATCAGAGTAAATGCAGACATTGTGGGGCCTGTGCAGAGATTTGTCCACCGGGGGCGATCAGAGATTGGGATGAGTAAATAAAAAGAGAGCAAATACAGAATCTGCCATTATAGCAGTATATAATCTGTAGTTGTTCTCTTTTTTATTAGAAGTTTTCAATAAATTTAATTACTTTTTCGGTCGTAGTGTTCTGGTATTTACCTTTTTTCCAGATGACACCGATTCGCTGTTCGATGGAAGGCATGACAGGAATTCCTACAATATCAGGATGTGCCTCCACGATAGAACGATAGAGGAAAGTTCCAACCCGGTCAGATTTTATCATATTAAGTAAAGTAGTAATCTGACATGTATTGAGTAAAATGTGTGGAGTCACACCGACTGCCTTGAACTGCCTGTTCAGTGTCATGACCTGCACAGAATCCGTATTATTTTCCTTTCTGCTTTTTGTCCAGATGGTTGGACATTTTGCACAACCCTAAATAAAAAAATTAGTAGCATCAGAACTGCTGTTCTTTATACTACTAATTATAAAACTCACAAAAAATAAAAAAATATAAAGTTTTAGTTGTGGCCCGTCATCTTTTCTGATATAATAAGTCCGATTTTTAATACTCTGTCGTGATAAAAGTGAAACTGTCACGAAGGAGGCTAAAAGGAGAAACTACAAATGAAAGAAAAGAAAGAACGGGCCAAACGTCTGCCCACTTTTGCGGAATCGATCACACCGATCGTCGCAATGCTCCTGATCCTTACCATCGGAAAAGGCGTATTCGGCTACAGCACAGAGCCGCTTCTGATCATGGTAGCTGCAATCGCAGCATTTATCGCGTTCCGTGTAGGCGTTACCTGGGATGAGATGATGGATGAGATCTGCACCAAGATCGCAAAGGGCATGCCGGCCATCCTGATTCTTGTATGTGTTGGCGCTATGGTTGGTACCTGGATGGCAGCCGGTACCATTCCGATGATGATTTATTACGGCGTCCAGATCGTAAACCCGAAATTCATGCTGGTTACCGCGTTCCTGATCGAGGCAGTGGTTTCGGTTGTTACCGGTACCTCCTGGGGTTCCGTTGCAACCATGGGTGTTGCCCTGATGGGAATCGCAAGCGCCCTTGGCGTATCCCTTCCGGCTACCGCAGGTGCCTGCATCGCAGGTTCCTACTTTGGTGACAAGATGTCTCCGCTGTCCGATACCACAAATCTGGCTCCAATCGCGGCAGGCAGCACACTGTATGAGCATATCGGACATATGTTCTACACCACTGTCCCAGCAACCATCGTTTCCCTGGTGGTATATGCCATTGTTGGTATGAACGCAGATGTAAGCGCAGATATTACTTCTGACACCGTTACTACTTTATTAAGCCAGCTTTCTTCCATGTACAGCTGGAACCTGCTGATCATCATTCCGGTAGTGATCGTGCTGGGCGGCTCCCTGTTTCACAAGCCAACCATTCCGGTTATGCTTCTTTCTACCTTTGTAGCAGGCTTGGAGAGTGTCTTCATTCAGCACGTAGCGTTAGGAGATGTGTTAAATGCAACTGTAAACGGTTTTAATGTATCCATGATCCACCGTGCAGGATTTGACACCGAGACCTGTTCCGAGGCCGTAACCAAGCTGTTAAACCGCGGCGGTATGAACGGCATTATGAGTACCACACTTCTGGTATTCTGCGCATTCTGCTTCGCAGGTATCATGAGCCGGGCTGGCTGTCTGGATGTGGTACTCCAGAAGATCTTAAGCGTGGCAAAGAGTACCGGTGCGCTGATCACCGCAACCGTTGCAGCCTGCATTACCATGGCACTGACCACCGGTAACTCTTACCTTTCCATTCTGATTCCGGGCGAGATGTTCCGTGACGCTTACAAAGAGCGCGGGCTTGCGGCAAAGAACCTGTCCAGAACCCTTGAGGATGCCGGTACCGTAGTTGTACCGCTGATCCCGTGGTCCGCAGCAGGTGCTTACATGGCTTCCACCCTTGGCGTAGAGACTCTGGATTACCTTCCATGGGCAATCCTGTGCTACACCGGCTGGATTTTTGCGATCATCTGGGGCTTTACCGGATTTGGTATTGCCAAGCTCGATGATGAGAAGAAAAAGGAGAACTAAATACGATGTCCAGAGTGCTTTTGATTAAAAATGCGAATCTGTATGATCCGGATCCAAAAGGAATCCGTGATATCCTGATCGTAGATGAAAAAGTATTTTCTGTGGCAGAACACATCGATCCACCGGAACTTTCTGTTCCGGTGGAAGTTGTTTCTGCAGATGGAAAAACGGTAATTCCTGGTTATGTGGACCAGCATGTTCATGTAATTGGCGGGGGCGGCGAGGCGGGGCCTTATAGCCGGACTCCGGAAGTATTTCTTTCCGATGTAACCACAGCTGGAGTAACCACGGTTATTGGCGTTCTCGGAACCGACGGAACCGGACGCCATCCGGAATCCCTGCTTGCGAAAGTGCGGGGGCTGGAAACAGAAGGAATCAGCGCTTATATGCTGACTGCTTCCTACGAAATCCCGCTTAGAACCATGACCGGAGACGCAAGGCGCGATATTATCCTGATCGACAAAGTCCTTGGAATCGGAGAAATCGCGCTGTCAGACCACCGTTCCTCCCAGCCTACCAAGGATGAGCTGAAACGAATCCTGACCCAGGCGAGACTGGGCGGCATGCTTTCTGCCAAGGCCGGTGTGGTGCAGTTCCATATGGGAGTCGGAAAGAACGGAATCCAGATGCTGTTTGACATTCTGGATGAGACAGAGATTCCGCCCCGCCATATGATACCAACCCATGTAAACCGTGCGCCGCATCTGTTTGAGCAGGCAAAAGAGCTGGCGAGGCGGGGAGGCTATATTGACATTACCTCCGGAATCCGGGAGCAGGACGGCTTTACGAACTGCATCAAGCCAAGCGAGGCCATCCGCATCTGTATGGAAGAGGGTGTTCCCATGGAGCAGATCACCATGAGTTCCGATGGAAACGGAAGTATGAGTGTTCCGCTGCCGGATGGCGGCGCAAAGCTTCTGGTTACCCGGCTTTCTTCCCTGCATGAGGAAGTGCGTGATGCTGTAAAGGCAGGGGTTCCGGTGGAAAAAGCCATCCGCATCTGCGGGGAGAACCCGGCCAGAGCCAACGGATTATTCTCGAAAAAGGGCTGCATCCGTCCGGGCAGCGACGCGGATCTTGTGATCCTGGATGAGGAATTTCTGGTAGATACGGTATTTGCCCGTGGACAGAAAATGGTGGAGTATGGAAAAGCACTGGTAAAAGGCACCTTTGAGACAGACTGACAGAAGCTTTGAAATAGAAAAGCGGAAAAGAAAGAGACAGGAGAATTGACATTATGATCAAGTTATTGAAAAACGCGAATGTGTACGCACCGGAGAAACTGGGAAAGAAAGATATCCTTATTGAGGGGGAAAAAATCCTTCTGATGCAGGATACTATTGAGGGATATGAGGGACTTCCGGGAGTGGAAACCTATGATCTGGAGGGAAAGACCGTTGTTCCGGCTTACATTGACATGCACGTGCATATCACAGGCGGCGGCGGAGAGCAGGGTCCGGCATCCCGTGTACCGGAATCCCAGCTCAGTGAATTCTTCAAAAATGGTATTACCACGGTAGTCGGACTTCTGGGAACCGATGGCGTAACCCGCAGTGTGGAAAATCTGGTCGCAAAAGCTCGCGCCCTGACCGAAGAGGGCATGACCGTGTACACTCTGACCAGTTCCTATGGTTACCCGCCGACCACCCTGACCGGAAGTGTAGAGCGCGATATCATCCTGGTTCCGCCGATGATTGGTGTGAAGGTAGCGGTATCGGACCACAGAAGCTCCAACCCAGGCGGAGAAGAGCTAATCGCGCTGGCTACTGCAGCGCGCAGAGCCGGCTTACTCAGCAATACCCCTGGCCTGGTAACCATGCACATGGGTGACGGAGAGGGAAGACTGGATCCGATTTTCTATGTGCTGGATCATTCCGACGTTCCAGCCAAGAACCTGCTGCCGACCCACATCTTACGCAATCCTGGCCTGATTGATGCCAGCGCGGATCTGGTACGCCGTGGCGGCTACATTGACTGCACCGCCGGCGCCGATGATGTGGAGGTCGAATCCGATGCTCTGAAGCTCTATGAGCTGTTGCACCGCGAAGGTGTGAGCCTGGATCATGTAACCATGTCCAGTGACGCGTTCGGAAGCCAGCCGCGCTTCAACGAAGAGGGCGAGTGCATTGGCCTGACCTACGCGTCCCCGAAGTATCTGCACCGTACCATCCAGATTCTGGTAAGAGAGGGCATGCCGCTGGAGGATGCCTTACAGCTTCTGACCAGCACTCCGGCCGTACTCCTTGGCAAAGAAGGAATCAAGGGCTGTGTAGCGGAAGGCGCAGACGCAGACCTTCTGATACTGGATGAGAATCTCAACATCAACAGCCTGTTTGCCCGCGGCAAGGTCGCTGTGTGGGAGCAGGAAGTGAAGATGAAGGGCAGATTCGAGCAGTAAGGAAAAACATACAGGAGAAGGACTGTGACTGACTTATACTTTTTTATACTGACTGCCATCAACCTGTTCGTCCTGATTTTTATGTGCGGTCTGGTGAAGTTAAGCGAAACCCTGAATCCCAAACAGGCAAAAGGGTTTCTTGCCACGTTTATTCTGATTGGTGGAATCTCCATTCTGGAGATGATTTCCGTGCTGGTGGATGACGGACCGGTCTGGTTGCGCTGGCTGAATGTGATGTCCAACTATCTCGGATTCGGCCTGACACCGGTTGTCCCAATTTGTCTGGCTTATACGCTGGAACGTTCCAAGCGTATGTCCTGGGGGGTGAAAATTGCGGCGGCTGCAGAAATTCTGTATCTGCTGGTTCTGACGGTCTCCCTTTTCTCCAGCGGACTGGTATTTACGGTGGATGCGGCAAATCACTATTCCAGACAGAAGGGGTTCCACATCTACATGATCATGTATTATGCGGGAATTATGTATTTGCTGGTAAAAACGCTGGAGATGGCGCGAAACTTTCAAAATCGTGGGAAGGAGCTGATTTATGGTCTAACTGGGTTTCTGGCAGTGGGAACTCTGGTCCAGGTGCTGATTCCATCGGTACATATTACCTGGCTTTGTGTCACGCTCAATGCGGTGCTGTATTTTCTGTACTGCAATGAGATGTGGAACCAGTTAGACGGCCTGACCGGGTTGCTGAGCCAGAAGAGCTACTTAAACCGGACTCTGAATCTGCGTCCGGAGGACCGGATGCTGATTGTGCTGGATCTGGACGATTTTAAGTACATCAACGATACGTACGGCCATTTGGCTGGAGACCGGTGCCTGAGGGAAATTGCCGGATGCCTGAAAAAAGCCTATAGCCGTTATGGAAACTGTTACCGCATTGGAGGAGATGAATTCTGTGTTCTTTTGCGGGAACCGGAAAAGGAAGAACTCTGCAAAGAGAAATTCTTCTGGGTGATGGAAAAACGCAGAAAGGTGGTTTCCATTCTGCCGTTTGTCTCCTATGGCAGTGCGGAGCTTCTTGAGCAGGAGAGTATCCGCGACACCAAGGCGAGAGCAGACCAGAAAATGTATGAGGATAAAAAGGAACACAAGGAGAGAAAGGGCAGATGATGAACAGTCCCATTATCGAGTTTGATGTACACGGAATGCGCACGGAAGATGCGGTTGCGGCTATTCAGAAAAAGGTGGATCAGGCCGGAACTGCCGTCTACAAGATCCGGGTGATCCACGGATACAATGGCGGTACCCGGATCCGCTCAGCTATCCGGGAAGAGTTCAGTTATGGACGGGAACCGAAGGTAAAGCGCATCACAATGGGCGCAAATGAGGGGATTACGGAACTAAATAATAAAAAATTATGCGGATTTTGTCTTGTGGGCGTGAGCGTAGGCTTCCTGGATCTCTTCTGGCATGGAATCCGGGATCATCGCATGAAGCTGTTCTTCGCTGACACCTTTCATTGCCTGGTCATAAAACCAGCATTTGTATTTCAGCATATCAAGTGCCTGGTTCATACGCTCGATCTCAGCCTCGATGTTCTGACGCTGACGCTGGAACATGGCACGGCGCTGCGGGTAGGTTTCCTTCCCCATGGCGCACCATTCGATGAACTGGCGGATATCCTTGATCTCCATGCCGGATTTTTTGAGACAGTCGATGACACGCAGAGTCTCCAGCTCACGGTCGCTGAATTTACGGACTCCGGAGACACGCATCATATCCGGAAAAAGCCCCTCCTTATCATAATAGCGGAGCGTAGAGACAGGCAGACCAAACATTTCAGATACTTCTCCGATAGAATACATAATAAAAAACCTCCTGATGTTTTGAATTTAAAATTTAAGATCACGAAGCGCAGGATAACCATAAGCCGATTCTGCACTTCGAACAGCACAGAGGATCGCTTCTGACATGACATCAGCTGCAAGCGTGCCGACCATATCGCAGTCTGCAGCAACGGTTCCGACAGAAAGAGCGTAGATACTGTCGCCGTCGGCAGAAGTATGGACCGGACGGATGGAACGGGCATAGCCATTATGTGTCATACCGGCAATCTTGCAGAGCTGGCTTTTGTCGAAGCGTGCATTGGTGATGATGGCACCGATCGTGGTGTTGTCGACATATTTGTTTTCATGTACTTTATAGGACTGATAGAGTAGTTTTGCAGAATTAGCAAAAGAATTACGGTCTTCGCTGAGCAGACCGGCAACGATCCTGCCAGAGTGATGATCGTAAATATCGCCGAGTGCATTTACCGCAACGATCGCACCGACTTTAAGTTCACCGATCTGTACGGCGTAGCTTCCGATGCCGGATTTCATACAGAAATCCATCCCCTTAAATTTACCGACGGTTGCTCCTGTGCCCACACCGAAGTTTCCATCCTGGTAATTGTCAAGATAAGCATTCTTACAGGCTTCATATCCCATTGCCTTATCCGGGCGGCAGTGTGGATCGGCTACGGTCAGGTCAAAGAGATCCGACTGGCAGACAAGAGGTACTTTAGTCACACCTACATCAAAACCGATGTCCTTTTCTTCCAGAAACTGCATGACACCGCCGCCGGCATCCAGCCCGAATGCACTGCCTCCGCCGAGAAGTACGGCGTGGATCGTCTGTGCGCTGGCAAGCGGTTTGAGAAGTTCACTTTCTCTTGAAGCAGGACCGCCCCCGCGGACATCAAGTCCCGCACACATGCCGCTTTCACTCAGGATAACGGTACAGCCTGTTCCTCCCTCGACATTCTGTGCATTTCCAATGCGGATCCCAGGAAAGTCTTTGATACTGATAACATCCATGATATTCCTCCATAATCTGTAAAACCGTAAAATAAAACCGGAATTTACTCTTATATTTTACTCAAAGGTATTGACCTAAAGTCAGGTTTAAGTGCTATACTCATAGTAACAAATTAAAAATTCAATGTCAAACAGAATGGAGGAAACTTTATCATGTCAAAGAAATTAGTAGCATATTTTTCAGCAAGTGGAGTAACAGAAAAAATGGCAAAGACACTTGCAGAAGTGACAGGGGCAGATTTATTTGAGATTCAGCCGGCAGTTCCGTATACAACAGCAGATCTGGACTGGATGAATAAAAAGAGCCGCAGCAGTGTGGAAATGAGTAATCCGGATTCCAGACCGGAAATTGGAAATAAAATACCGGATATGGGACAGTATGATACGGTATTTGTAGGATTCCCAATCTGGTGGTATGTGGCACCGACCATTATCAATACATTTCTTGAGAGTTATGATTTCACAGGAAAGAAAATTGCAACATTTGCAACTTCCGGAGGAAGTGGAATGGGTAAGACAGACAGCATCCTGAAGAAATGTGCACCGAATGCGGACTGGAAAGAAGGAAAACGGTTCGGCAGTGCGGACAAAAATGCATTGAAAGCATGGGCTGAATCACAGGGGATGTAAGCCGGACAGATAAGATATGAATGCAGAAAGAGCGATACAACTTTTCTTCTGAAAGGAAGTGGGGGTGTACCGCTCTTTTTGTATACAAAAAAAATTCGCCGGATAAAAAAATATTGTAATATGTAATTGCAAGAATAAAAAAATATAGTATAATGAAATTTCATAGAACAGGGGAAACCGGAGAGGGAAAATTATGGATTATCAGCAGCTTATTACCTTTATTATGGAAATGGTCGGAACGGTTGCGTTTGCAGCTTCGGGAGCGATGATTGCAGTGGACCGGGCGATGGATATTTTTGGTGTGATCGTACTGGGAGTTACGACAGCCGTAGGTGGTGGAGCTATAAGAGATGTGATTCTTGGAATCGTACCACCGGCAATGTTCCAGAATCCAATCTATACACTGGTAGCGACAATTACATCGTGTGTGGTCTTTCTGATCTTGTATCTGAAAAAAGAACTTCTGCAGGGGCATAACCGGGAAACTTACGACAAGATCATGCTGGTCATGGATTCCATCGGACTTGGGATTTTTACAGTAGTAGGAGTGAATACGGGAATTTCACATGGCTATGTGAATTATATGTTCCTGTTGGTGTTTCTTGGAACGATCACCGGAGTTGGAGGAGGTTTGCTGCGAGATATCATGGCAGGAGTGCCGCCATATATTCTGGTTAAGCATATCTATGCCTGTGCATCAATTGTTGGTGCGATCGTCTGTGTGGTGCTGTACCGGAATTTTGGTGCAGTTGTTTCTATGGTCGGAGCATCTGCAGTTGTGATTTTAATTCGATATCTGGCAGCACATTACCGGTGGAATCTTCCGAAACTGACAAGAAGTGAATAGCAGAAAAATTAATACAGAGCATATGAAAAACAGCCCTTCCCGACATGGAGAAGAGCTGTTTTCGCTTAAAAGAGGAAATCCAATATATAGGTTATTTACTGTTTTTAAATTATTCCAGCGGCTGAGTATCCTGAAGAGCCTCGAATCCTTCTTCGCCGGTACGGATCTTAACGACGTTCTCGATATCGTATACAAATACTTTACCATCACCGTACTGACCTGTATGAAGTGTTTTCTTAGCTGTCTCAATAACAGTTCTTACAGGAATAAGGCTGACTACGATTTCAATCTTGATCTTCGGCAGCAGGTTCATATCCATTTCAACACCACGGTAGTAGGAGCGGGCACCCTTCTGTACACCACATCCCATAACGTTTGTAATGGTAATACCGGTAACACCGATTTCGTTCATTGCATGCATGAATTCTTCAAGCTTACTCTGACGTGTGATGATAACAACTTTTGTCAGTTTATGTACGCCTTCTCTTGGAAGTTCAGGAATAGTATCAGCAACTTCAGCAGGAGCAACGTTTGCGGAAGTATTTGCAGAAGGTGTTGCTTTTGTAACGCCCATAGGAGTTGGAACTGTCATAGTATCATGTACAACAAATCCGTCGTAAGCACTTGTAAGACCGTGTTCTTTGGAATCCAGACCTTCGATCTCTTCTTCAGCGGATACACGAAGACCAACGGTATGTTTGAGTGCCTGGAAGATGATTGTCATAGTAACAGCAACCCATGCAATGGTGATGATCATTCCGATAAACTGTACACCAAATCCGTGGAAACCACCGCCTACAAGAAGACCTTTCCATTCTGTACCTGTACCATCGGAGAAAAGACCAACAGCAAGAGTACCGAAGGCACCGTTTAATCCGTGAACGCCGACAGCACCAACAGGGTCATCGACTTTGAGTACTTTGTCAATAAATTCAATACCAAATACTACAACAAAACCAGAGATAATACCAATAATAGCTGCGGATGTCGGAGAAACTGTATCACATCCTGCTGTGATAGCTACCAGACCTGCAAGAGATCCGTTGAGGGACATGGAAACATCAGGTTTTTTGTATCTGATCCATGTGATGACAAGAACAGTTACTGTTGCAACAGCTGCTGCAAGGTTTGTAGTTACGAAGATTTTACCTGCACTTACAATGGCATCACCTTCCATGCTGACAGTAGATGCACCATTGAATCCGAACCAGCAGAACCAGAGGATGAATACACCTAAAGCACCGATGGTAAGGTTATGTCCAGGAATCGCTTTGGATTTTCCACTCTTGGAATATTTACCGATACGAGGTCCAAGGATGAGAGCACCGATAAATGCTGCAACACCGCCGACCATATGTACTGCACAGGAACCTGCAAAATCATGGAATCCCATCTGGCTGATGAAACCACCGCCCCAGATCCAGTGACCAGATACCGGGTAAACGATCAGGCTGATCAGGAAGCTGTAGATACAATAGGAAGAAAATTTTGTACGTTCTGCCATGGCACCAGATACGATAGTAGCGGATGTTGCACAGAATACAGTCTGGAAGATCAGAAATGCCCAGAACGGAACACCGTCAGGAAGCATTGCAGAACCATAATTAGCTTCTGTGGCAATACCGCCAATCTTTCCAAAGAATCCATTACCGGCTCCAAACATGATACCAAATCCGACGATCCAGAAGGTAGGAGTACCAATACAGAAGTCCATAAGGTTTTTCATAATGATGTTACCTGCATTTTTTGCCCTGGTAAAGCCAGTCTCTACCATAGCAAAGCCTGCCTGCATAAAGAAGACAAGTGCGGCACCTAAAAGTACCCAGATTGTGTTTACTGATGAATAGTCCATAAAGTTACCTCTCTTTCCCTTAAAAAGTTTAGCAGTTTAACAGTTTCTTAAAATAAAATTGAAAAGGCACGGGAATGATGAAAAATCATTCTCGCGCCTTTACGAATCAAATGTATATGTAAAACAGGGGATGTCTCGTATCGTGTGATTAATGGATGAGGAAATCGATAATGAATTATGAAGTAGTTCATGTTCATAATGACATCCCCCGGTTTTACCATTGTGAAATTATCAATGTATTCTCTTATTCTCAGTCGGAGATGGAGAATAACAGTTTGCCATAGGTTGGATATGGAAGAATAGAATCCGGAATGAGCGCTTCAGCTGCATCCGCAGAAACACGAACTTTTTCCATATCGGTGAGAACAACGCTCTGGTAGAGCTTTGCACTCTTGAGAAGATCTTTGCCAACTTCATATTCGGCCATTGCAGTATCTGCTTTCAGTGTTTCCAGATCTTTGGTCATTGTTTCGGCAAGCTCAGTCAGTCTGGAAAGAAGAGATGCTTCTGTGGATACAGAGATATCCGGAACAACAGATTTCTTGAGAGACGCTGTCTGAGCAAGTTTTTCCATATATGTAGTAATACTTGGAAGAAGATCTTTCTGAATGATCTCAACCAGTGTATTTGCTTCAATGTGAAGAGTTTTTACATAGTTTTCCAGTTTGATCTCATAACGGGAATGCAGCTCTGCATCTGTGAAAATATGATGGCTTGTAAGAAGTTTTTCATTCTTTTCATCGATGAAGTGCGGCAGTGCATCCGGTGTGGATACCAGATTATAAAGACCACGTTTTTTGGCTTCTTCCAGCCATTCATCGGTATAACCGTTTCCATTGAAGATAACACGTTTGTGGTCGATGATTGTCTGTTTCAGTAATTCATGTACGGCAGATTCCATTTCATCTGCCGGAACATCTTTCAGTTTCTCATAGAACTGACGCAGAACTTCTGCAACAGCAGTGTTGAGAATGATGTTCGGATTTGCAACAGAGGAAGAAGATCCAAGCATACGGAATTCGAATTTGTTTCCTGTGAATGCAAACGGAGAAGTACGGTTTCTGTCTGTATTATCTTTTACAAAGTGTGGAAGTACTTTTGCACCGATATCCATCTGAACAGCACCGTGTCCTGCGAAGAATTCATCGTTTTCGATTGCTTTGAGGACTTCTGACAGTTCATCTCCAAGGAAGATAGAAACAACTGCCGGCGGAGCTTCGTTAGCACCAAGACGATGGTCGTTTCCTGCACTTGCAACGGAAATACGGAGCAGATCTGCATAATCATCAACTGCTTTAATAACAGCTACAAGAAATACCAGGAACTGAGTATTTTCAGCAGGTGTTTTGCCAGGATCAAGAAGGTTGACGCCGGTATCTGTACTCATGGACCAGTTATTGTGTTTACCACTTCCGTTGATACCTTCAAATGGTTTTTCATGAAGCAGGCATACCATATTATGCTTGGCAGCAACTTTTTTCATGATTTCCATTGTCAGCTGGTTATGATCGACTGCAACGTTTGTTGTATCGAATACCGGAGCCAGCTCATGCTGAGCAGGAGCAACTTCATTATGTTTTGTTTTGGCCGGAATTCCAAGTTTCCAGAGCTCTTCATCAAGATCGTGCATATAAGCAGATACACGAGGCTTCAGAGTTCCGAAATAATGATCTTCCATTTCCTGGCCTTTTGGAGCCGGAGCACCGATCAGTGTACGTCCACAGAAAATCAGGTCTTTTCTCTTATTATAAAGATCTTTGTCTACCAGGAAGTATTCCTGTTCAGGACCTACGGTTGTGTTGATGTGTTTAACTTCGGTATTTCCGAGAAGACGAAGAATTTTCACTGCTTCTTTATTCAGAGTATCCATGGAACGAAGAAGAGGTGTCTTCTTATCCAGTGCCTCGCCGCTGTAAGAACAGAATGCTGTCGGGATGTAAAGTGTACGGTCTTTAATAAATGCCGGTGAAGTAGGATCCCAGGCTGTATAACCTCTTGCTTCAAATGTAGCTCGAAGACCGCCTGACGGAAAACTGGAAGCATCCGGCTCACCTTTTACAAGTTCTTTGCCGGAGAAATCCATGATCACCTGTCCATCTACTGTAGGGGAAATGAAACTGTCATGTTTTTCTGCTGTAAAGTTAGTCATTGGCTGAAACCAGTGAGTATAATGAGTAGCACCATGTTCCAGTGCCCATTCTTTCATGGCAACTGCTACGGAGTTGGCAACATCAAGTTCAAGATGAGTGCCGTTCTCGATTGTTTTTTTCAGCGCTTTGTACATATCTTTTGGTAATTTCTCACGCATGATCTTGTCATTAAAAACAAGACTGCCGTAAAGTTCAGGAATGCTCTGTGCCATAATTAAAATCTCCTTTCGATTCCATTAATCTTATTATCCTCAGATAAACAAAAAAGGCGCCTTGGAATTTAATCCAAAGCGCCGTTGCTTATGTGATGTAGTATACACAAAAAAATCAGGATGTCAATAATTTTTGTGAAAAAAATTTCAAATTTTTTGTTTGGGTAAATGAATTTATTTGTATGGATTTTTGAAGGGACAAGGGTTGACAAAAGTCGATCTTCTATTATAATTTCAGATAGATTCACAGGTGAAATTCACATTGATAAACATTGATAATGGGAGGAAATTCTGATGGCAGGAATTAAGGAAGCCTGTGGTGTATTTGGTATTTATGATCTGGATGGAGGAAATGTTGTTCCATCCATTTATTATGGCCTTACATCACTTCAGCATCGTGGACAGGAGTCTTGCGGACTTGCAGTTTCCAGAACAGACGGAGAGCGTGGCAATGTCCAGTTTCATAAGGATCTGGGACTGGTAAGTGAAGTTCTCAGGGAAGATACCATACGGAATATGGAAGGTGATCTCGGAATCGGACATGTACGTTATTCTACGACAGGCGCATCTGTGGCAGAAAATGCACAGCCTCTGGTATTGTCCTATATTAAAGGGACACTTGCACTGGCACATAACGGAAACCTGATCAATACCCCGGAACTGAAATGGGAGCTGATTCAGAACGGAGCGATTTTTCATACAACGACTGATTCGGAAGTTATTGCGTTTCATGTAGCACGTGAGCGAGTGCACTCCAAAACAGTAGAAGAGGCTGTCCTCAAAACTGCCCGTAAGCTGAAAGGTGGATATGCTCTCGTTATCATGAGTCCGAGAAAATTGATTGGTGTCAGGGATCCGTTTGGACTGAAACCATTGTGTCTTGGAAAACGCGATAATACTTATGTACTTGCATCTGAGAGCTGTGCACTTACCTCTGTGGGCGCTGAGTTTATAAGAGATATTGAGCCAGGAGAGATGATTACGATTTCCAGAAATGGTATTGAGTCTAATAAAGAATTGAGTACCGGTAAACATGCCCATTGTGTATTCGAATATATTTATTTCGCAAGACTGGACAGTATGATGGATGGAGTGAAGATTTATGATGCTCGTATCCGAGGCGGTAAATCACTTGCAAAATCCTATCCGGTAGAGGCTGATCTTGTTACCGGTGTGCCGGAATCTGGTATCCCGGCAGCAAAGGGATATTCGGAAGAATCGGGTATACCGTTTGGCTTTGCTTTTTATAAGAACAGCTATATTGGAAGAACATTTATCAAACCAACGCAGAAAGAACGAGAGTCCAGTGTACATTTGAAACTCAGTGTTCTAGATTCTGCGGTCAAAGGCAAACGAATCGTTCTGGTGGATGATTCCATTGTCCGTGGAACAACGATTGCAAACCTTATCCGTATGCTTAAAAAAGCAGGCGCACTGGAGGTACATGTACGAATCAGTTCTCCGCCGTTCCTGCATCCATGCTATTTTGGAACAGATGTACCATCTAATGATCAGCTGATTGCCAGCAATCACAGTGCACAGGAAATCTGTGAGATGATCGGAGCAGATTCTCTTGGATATATGCAGAGTGATTACCTGGAGGGAATGGCAGGTCACCTTCCATTATGTAAAGCCTGCTTTGATGGTAAATATCCGATGGATGTGGAAGCAGAACTGAACAAAAAAATTGACTGCGGATGTTGAAAATTATAGAAATTACATATTTACAAACGAAAAAAAATAAGGTATAGTAAATCTCATATTTTAAGATCTTATCTGACAAAGGCGTCAGAAGCGATAGAGGGAATTGTCACTTTGTCTGCTTCTGACGCCTTTTGTTTAAGATATAAAATGGAGGAGGAAATCGATAATGGCAGTAAAATACGTTTTTGTTACAGGTGGTGTTGTATCCGGTCTTGGTAAAGGAATCACAGCAGCTTCCCTTGGAAGACTTCTGAAAGCACGTGGATATCAGGTAACAATGCAGAAGTTTGATCCTTATATCAATATTGATCCGGGTACCATGAACCCAATCCAGCATGGAGAGGTTTTTGTTACAGATGATGGTACAGAGACGGATCTGGATCTTGGACATTATGAGAGATTTATTGATGAGAGCCTTGATAAAAACTCGAATGTAACGACCGGAAAGGTCTATTGGTCTGTATTACAGAAAGAACGTCATGGAGACTTTGGCGGAGGTACTGTGCAGGTCATCCCTCACATCACCAATGAGATTAAGAGCCGCTTCTACAGAGCGAAGGAACAGGATGAAGAAAAAATTGCGATTATAGAGGTTGGTGGAACTGTTGGTGATATTGAAAGTCAGCCGTTTCTTGAGTCTATTCGTCAGTTCCAACATGATGTGGGACATGACAACGCGATTCTGATTCATGTAACACTGATTCCTTATTTGAAAGCATCTGAAGAGATGAAGACAAAACCGACACAGGCCAGTGTAAAAGAACTTCAGGGAATGGGAATTCAGCCGGATGTTCTGGTATGCAGAAGTGAGCATCCACTGACTGATGAAATCAAAGGAAAGATTGCACTGTTCTGTAATGTACCGGTCAGCCATGTGCTGCAGAATCTTGATGTAGAATATCTTTATGAAGCACCTCTTGCCATGGAGCGTGAAAAACTGGCAGATGTGGTACTGGAATCTTTAAGACTGGAGAATCGCAAACCGGATCTTACCGAATGGACACAGATGGTCAATGACCTGCGCAATCCGGAAAGCACTGTAAATATTGCCATGGTAGGAAAATATACACAGCTTCACGATGCATATCTGAGTGTTGTGGAAGCACTGAAACATGGTGGGATTTCATGCAAAGCAAAAGTAGAGATCATATGGATTGATTCTGAAGAATTGAATGAAAAGAATCTGGATCAGATGCTTCATAAAGTAGACGGTATTCTGGTTCCGGGTGGATTTGGAAATAGAGGTACCGAAGGTATGATTCTGGCAGCACAGTATGCCCGTGTACACAAAATTCCGTATCTTGGAATCTGCCTTGGCATGCAGATGGCAATTGTTGAATTTGCAAGACATGTTCTGGGATATGAAGATGCGAACAGTATAGAACTGGATCCTGCAACCAAACATCCGGTAATTGCATTGATGCCGGATCAGGAGAGCGTAGAAGATCTGGGCGGTACGTTGAGACTTGGAAGTTATCCGTGTGTATTGGCAGACAGTTCCAGAGCACTTGAACTTTTTGGAAAGAAAGAAATTCAGGAACGTCACAGACATCGTTATGAGGTAAACAATGCATATCGAGAAGAACTTGCAGCGAAAGGAATGACGATTGCAGGAACTTCACCGGACGGACATATCGTAGAGATGATAGAGATCAAAGATCATCCATTTTATGAAGGAACACAGGGACATCCGGAATTTAAATCAAGACCGAACCATGCACACCCACTGTTCCGCGGATTTGTAAAAGCAGCAGATGAATATGCAAAACTGAAACTGAGCCGACAGGCACAAAATCAGGAATAAAAAATAAAAGGAGTGAGACAGGACGAGAAAAAGTCTTGTTTTATTCCTGTTACAAATAGAAAGGATAAATGACCATGCAGGAAGTAAGGAGAGAAGATCAGGGACTGTACCGTCGCGAATTCGAGCATGATAACTGCGGTATCGGTGCGGTTGTAAATATAAAAGGTAAAAAGACCCATGATACGGTTGCCAATGCGCTCAGAATCGTAGAACATCTGGAGCACCGTGCTGGTAAAGATGCAGAAGGTAAGACTGGTGATGGTGTCGGAATTCTTCTGCAGATTTCACATAAATTTTTCAAAAAAGCCTGTAAGAAAGAGGGCTTTGATATTGGTGGAGAAAGAGAATATGGTATTGCACAGTTCTTTTTCCCACAGCATGAGATCAAGCGTGCACAGGCAAAGAAAATGTTCGAGATCATTGTGGAAAAAGAAGGTCTGGAACTTCTTGGCTGGAGAACTGTTCCGGTAATCCCGGAGGTGCTTGGACATAAAGCCAGAGAATGTATGCCTTACATTATGCAGGCATTTATCAAAAAACCAGATGAGGTAGAAAAAGGACTTCCGTTTGACCGTATGCTCTATATTGCACGTCGTGAGTTTGAACAGAGTAACGACAATACTTATGTAGTATCTATGAGCAGCCGTACGATCGTATACAAAGGTATGTTCCTGGTAGGACAGCTGAGAACATTCTTTGCTGATCTTCAGAACCCTGATTATGAGTCTGCAATTGCGATGGTTCATTCGAGATTCAGTACGAATACAAATCCGAGCTGGGAGAGAGCTCATCCGAACCGTTTTATGGTTCACAATGGTGAGATCAATACAATCCGTGGAAATGCAGATAAGATGCTTGCCAGAGAAGAAAATATGGAATCTCCATATCTGAAGGGACAGCTCCATAAGGTTCTTCCGGTCATTGACCGTAAGGGATCTGACTCAGCTATGCTTGACAATACTTTGGAATTCCTTGTAATGAGTGGAATGGAACTCCCACTTGCAGTGATGATCACTATTCCAGAACCGTGGGCTAACAATGATACAATCTCACAGGATAAGAGAGATTTTTATCAGTATTATGCGACTATGATGGAGCCATGGGATGGACCGGCGTCTATTCTTTTCTCTGATGGTGATGTCATGGGAGCTGTACTTGACCGTAATGGTCTGCGTCCGTCAAGATATTATATCACCTCTGACGGCTACATGATCCTGTCTTCAGAAGTTGGTGTTATGCCAATCCCAGAAGAGAAGATTGTTCTGAAAGAGAGACTTCATCCTGGAAAAATGCTTCTGGTAGATACCGTCGCAGGTAAGGTAGTCGATGACGATGAGCTGAAAGAAAAATATGCAGCTATGCAGCCATATGGAGAATGGCTGAACAGCAATCTGGTTCAGCTGAAAGATATCAAAATTCCGAATGTACGTATGGAAGAATACACACCGGAGCAGCGTGCACGCCTTCAGAAAGCATTTGGATATACTTATGAGCAGTACCGTACTTCAATCAGAAATATGGCACTGAACGGTGCGGAAAGCATTGGTGCGATGGGTGTTGATACTCCGCTGGCAGTACTTTCTGATCAGCACAGACCGTTATTTGATTACTTCAAACAGCTTTTTGCACAGGTTACAAACCCGCCGATCGATGCGATCCGTGAGGAAATTGTTACCTCAACCAGCGTATATGTCGGCAAAGACGGAAACTTACTTGTACAGCAGCCTGAAAATTGTCATGTGCTGAAGATCGTGCATCCGATCCTTACAAATACAGATATGCTCAAGATCAAAAACATGAATCATGAGGGATTTAAGGTTGCAGTAGTTTCTACTCTGTATTATAAGAGTACAAAGCTGGAAAGAGCAATCGACCGTCTTTTTGTAGAAGTCGACAAGGCATATCGTGATGGCGCAAACATCCTGGTACTTTCAGACCGTGGAGTTGATGAGAATCATATGCCGATCCCGTCATTATTGGCTGTTTCTGCTGTACATCAGCACCTTGTAAAAACGAAAAAGAGTACATCACTGGCAATCATTCTGGAATCCGGCGAACCAAGAGAGGTACATCATTTTGCAACACTTCTTGGTTATGGTGCAAGTGCGATCAACCCTTATCTTGCACTTGAGACAATCCGTGAACTGATCGATAATCGTATGCTTGACAAAGATTATTATGCAGCAGTCGAAGATTATAATCATGCAGTCTTAAGTGGTATTGTAAAAATTGCTTCCAAGATGGGTATTTCAACGATCCAGTCTTATCAGGGATCACAGATCTTTGAGGCTATCGGTGTTTCTCAGGATGTGATTGATAAATACTTTACAGGAACTGTAAGCCGTGTTGGTGGAATCACTCTGGAAGATATTGAAGATAATGTAGAAAAACTGCATTCAGAAGCCTTTGATCCGCTTGGCCTTGATACTGATCTTACTTTGGACAGTGTGGGTGCACACAAGATGAGAAGCCAGGGAGAAGAGCATAAATACAATCCGCAGACAATTCATCTGCTTCAGGAATCTACCTGGACAGGCAGTTATGATCTGTTCAAACAGTATACTGCACTGGTAGACAAAGAAAGCCATGGAGCACTTCGTGGTCTTCTGGAATTCAATTATCCGGAAAAAGCAATCCCGATCGAAGAAGTTGAAAGTGTCGATGAGATCGTTAAGAGATTCAAGACAGGTGCGATGTCTTATGGATCAATTTCTCAGGAAGCACATGAGACACTTGCAATTGCAATGAACCATCTGCATGGAAAATCCAATACAGGTGAAGGTGGAGAAAGTGCAGAGCGTATTGCATCTGCAGGAAGTAAAGACGACCGTTGTTCTGCAATCAAACAGGTAGCCAGCGGACGATTCGGTGTTACAAGCCGTTATCTGGTATCTGCAAGAGAAATCCAGATCAAGATGGCTCAGGGTGCAAAACCTGGTGAAGGTGGACATCTTCCGGCTAAAAAAGTATATCCGTGGATTGCAAAGACACGTCATTCAACTCCTGGTGTGTCTCTGATCTCCCCGCCGCCGCATCATGATATTTATTCCATCGAGGATCTGGCACAGCTGATCTATGACCTGAAAAACTCTAACGTTTATGCAGATATTTCCGTGAAGCTTGTTTCTGAGGCAGGTGTCGGTACCGTTGCAGCCGGTGTTGCAAAAGCCGGTGCACAGACAGTTCTGATCTCCGGTTATGACGGAGGAACTGGAGCAGCTCCAAGAAGCTCGATCCACAATGCAGGACTTCCGTGGGAGCTTGGACTTGCAGAAACACATCAGACACTTCTTATGAATGGTCTGCGTAACCGGGTACGTATCGAGACAGATGGAAAGCTGATGAGCGGACGTGATGTTGTGATCGCAGCACTTCTCGGAGCAGAGGAATTTGGTTTCGCAACAGCTCCTCTTGTAACAATGGGATGTGTCATGATGAGAGTATGTAATCTGGATACCTGTCCGGTCGGTGTGGCAACACAGAATCCGGAGCTTCGTAAACGTTTCCGTGGTAAACCTGAATACGTAGAGAACTTTATGAGATTCATTGCTCAGGAAATGCGAGAATACATGGCACGTCTTGGCGTTCGTACTGTTGATGAAATGGTTGGACATACTGAGCTTCTTAAACAGTCTGCAGAAGCAGTTGCAGCAGAACCGCACAAAGGCAAACTGGACCTCAGTGCGATCCTCAATAATCCGTATGCAGGAAACGGACAGAAGGTTACCTTTGATCCAAAGGCTGTTTATAATTTTGAATTGGAAAAAACTCTGGATGAAAAAGTCCTTCTTAAAAAATGTGCAAGAGCTATCTCAAAAGCAGAACACGTCGAACTGGATGTGGATGTGACAAATACAGACCGTACCTTTGGTACGATTCTCGGTGCCGAAATCACCAGACAGACAGGAACCGGACTTCCGGATGATACGATTGTGATTAACTGTCACGGCGCCGGCGGACAGAGTTTTGGTGCATTTATTCCGAAAGGACTCACCCTGAATCTTACCGGTGACAGTAATGACTACTTTGGTAAAGGTCTGTCAGGTGGTAAGCTGATCGTAAAAGTTCCTGAAAAAGCAGCTTATAAACCGGAAGAAAATATCATCATCGGAAACGTTGCTCTGTATGGTGCTACCAGCGGTTATGCCTTTATCAACGGTGTTGCAGGAGAACGTTTTGCAGTTCGTAACTCAGGTGCCTATGCAGTTGTTGAGGGTGTCGGTGAGCATGGATGTGAATATATGACAGGTGGCCGTGTCGTAGTCCTTGGACGAACCGGAAAGAACTTCGCAGCAGGCATGAGTGGTGGTATTGCTTATGTGCTGGATGTTGATAATAAACTGTATAAGAATATTAATAAAGCAATGATCTCTATTGAAAAAGTGGAGAATAAATATGATAAAAAAGAACTTCGTGATCTGATCGAAGCCCATGTTGCGGCTACCGGTTCTAAACTTGGAACAAAAGTCCTTGATGACTTTGACTATTATCTGCCGCACTTTAAGAAACTGATTCCAAATGAATATAAGAAGATGATCACACTCAGCGCCAAACTGGAAGAAAAAGGACTGACAAGTGAACAGGCGCAGATGGAAGCATTTTATGAAAGCATTGGAGCAAAGCATTAAGGAGGATGAGGAAACATGGGAAAGCCAACAGGATTTTTAGAGTATAAAAGAGAGACAGCCAGAGTGCTGCCGCCAAAGGTCCGGATTGCCAACTTCAATGAGTTCCGGACTCCTCTCAGCAAAGAAAAACAGAAAACACAGGGGGCGCGCTGCATGGCCTGCGGCGTACCTTTCTGCCAGTCAGGTATGATGCTTAATGGAATGGCTTCCGGCTGTCCACTGCATAACCTCGTACCGGAAACAAATGATCTGGTATATACAGGAAACTGGAAACAGGCATATTTAAGACTTTCCAAGACACATAGTTTTCCAGAGTTTACTTCCAGAGTGTGTCCGGCTCTTTGTGAGGCGGCATGTACCTGTAATCTGGACAGTGAGCCGGTATCTACAAAAGAAAATGAAAGAGCAATCATTGAAACTGCGTGGCAGGAAGGATGGGTAAAACCACAGATTCCGCGCGTTCGTACAGGAAAGACGATCGCAGTAGTCGGAAGTGGTCCATCCGGTCTGGCAGCGGCACAGCAACTGAACCGAAGAGGACACAGTGTTACAGTTTATGAAAGAAGTGACAGACCTGGCGGACTTCTCCGTTACGGTATTCCGAATATGAAACTGGAAAAATCTGTCGTAGACAGAAGAATTCATCTGATGGAAGAAGAAGGTGTGAAGTTTGTTCTGAATACCAATGTCGGAAAAGATATCACTGCAGAAGAACTTCTTAAGAAATATGACCGCGTGATCCTTGCATGTGGAGCATCTAATCCGAGAGACATCAAAGTTCCGGGACGAGAAGCAAAAGGTATTTACTTTGCTGTAGATTTTCTTGGAAAAGTCACCAAGACACTTTTGGATTCCAATTTTGAAAAAACGCCATATGAACTTGCAAAAGATAAACATGTACTTGTGATCGGTGGTGGCGATACCGGTAATGACTGTGTTGGAACAAGTATCCGCCTTGGAGCAAAATCTGTTACACAGCTTGAAATGATGCCGAAGCCGCCGGTAGAACGTGCAGCGAATAATCCGTGGCCTGAGTGGCCGAGAATCCTCAAAACGGACTATGGCCAGGAAGAGGCAATTGCAGTGTTTGGCCATGATCCGCGTGTATATCAGACAACGGTTACGGAGTTTATTGCAGATAAGAAAGGAAATGTCTGCAAGGCGAAGATCGTTAAACTAAAAAGTCAGAAAGATGAAAAGACAGGAAGAATGATGATGGTTCCGGTAGAAGGAACGGAAGAAGTCATTCCGGCAGATGTGGTTCTGATCGCAGCTGGATTCCTGGGAAGCCAAAAGTATGTAACAGATGCATTTAAAGTAGCACTTACCGGACGGACAAACGTTGAAACAAAACCAGAAGCTTATGAAACTTCTGTACCAAGAGTCTTCACGGCAGGCGATATGCACCGGGGACAGTC
This sequence comes from Blautia sp. 210820-DFI.6.14, assembly GCF_020558815.1. NCBI lineage: Bacteria > Bacillati > Bacillota > Clostridia > Lachnospirales > Lachnospiraceae > Blautia > Blautia sp. 210820-DFI.6.14. The sequence continues at coordinate 85,620 of NZ_JAJCKS010000010.1, read as the reverse complement.
GCTGGTTGTATGGGCAATCCGTGAGGGCCGTGAGGCAGCAAGAGCTGTTGATGAGTCCCTGATGGGATATACAAATCTGTAAAAAGAGAGTTGACAAAGATCATGCAGGTTGCTATAATACCTGCATGAACAAGGGCGTTCTTTTGGAGGGTAACCCTCCGAAAGTGCGCCCCTTTTTTATTTATTTTTAAATTATAAGGAGAGAATGTTATGGGGAATTATACCAGAGAGGAAATATTACAGATGGTTGAGGATGAAGACGTAGAATTTATCCGCCTTCAGTTTACCGATATGTTTGGGGCAATCAAAAATATCGCTGTAACCGCTCGGGAACTTCCTCGGGCGTTGAATAATCAGTGTGTGATAGATGGAGAACAGATTGCAGGAACCTCCGGATTAAAAGATGCAGATCTGTATCTCAGACCTGTACTTGATACATTTGCAATCCTGCCGTGGCGTCCACAGCAGGGAAAAGTGGCACGAATGATCTGTGATCTGTATTTTCCTGATGGAACGCCATACAAAAACAGTCCAAGATATATTCTGGAAAATGTTGCCGGAAAAGCGCAGGCTGAGGGCTATACCTGCTACATTGATCCGGAATGTGAATTTTTCCTGTTCCATACAGAAGATAATGGAAATCCAACAACGGTGACACACGAGCAGGCCGGATATCTGGATATCAGTCCGCTGGATCTTGGAGAAAATGCAAGAAGAGATATGGTGCTTACATTGGAAGATATGGGAATGGAAGTTGAATCCTCTCATCACGAGGCAGCACCGGCTCAGCATGAAATTGATTTTCGTTATGGCGAGATCCGTAAGATTGCGGACTGCATTACTACTTTTAAGATGGCTGTTCGTATTGTGGCAAAGAGACATGGCCTTCATGCGACATTTATGCCGAAACCAAAGGCAGAAGTAAATGGATCAGGAATGCATATTCAGTTTTCGCTGATTAAAGACGGAAAGAATGTGTTTGAGAGTCAGTCAAATCATGGAGAACTCAGCCAGGAGGCTTATTATTTTATTGGAGGCCTGCTTGCACACAGTAAGGAAATGGCACTGATCACGAATCCGATCGTTAATTCATACAAACGACTTGTTCCGGGATATGATGCTCCGACAGAACTTACCTGGACAGAGAATAATCAGAATTCACTTGTTCGCATTCCAGTTACCAGAGGCGAAGGAATCAGAGTAGAACTTCGAAGTCCTGATACTTCCGCGAATCCGTATGTTGTTCTGGCAATCTGCCTGGCAGCAGGTCTGGATGGAATCAAAAACAAGATCACGCCGACGAAATCATCAAACCTTGCAATGCAGGGACAACAGGCGGAGCATCTTCCGTCAACGCTGAAAGAGGCAATTGACTATTTTGAGGAAAGTACATGGGTAAAGGACGTGCTGGGAGAAGAGTTCTGCAAACAGTATGTTGCAGCCAAGAAAAATGAATGGCTGCGATATATACAGCAGGTAACTGACTGGGAAATTGCAGAATATCTGTATCGCCTGTAAGCATGTGGTCTTGTAGGAGAAACGTATGAGGTCTGAAGGAGGAGAGACACTGGTATGAGCAGCATTGTTATTGCATTACCCAAAATAGAAGATGCCAGAAAAATCCGCAGTGTTCTGGAATGCCACGGATTAGCGGTAGCCTCTGTATGCAGTACTGCATCGAATGCTCTTTCCAGCGCATCTGAATTAGGAAATGGTGTTTTGATCTGTGGGCATCGTCTTCCTGATATGAATTATCTGGATCTGGCAGAGTGTATGCCAAGGGATTTCGAGATGCTGCTTCTGGCGTCTGCGAGGGTGATATGTGAAGTACCACCATCGATTCTGTCAGTAGAAATGCCAATGAAAGCCAGTGACCTGATCAATACGGTAAATATGATTCTTATGCAGCAGGAACGTAAGCGACGCAAAGAGAAAAAGAAACCAAAGCTTCGTTCCGAGAAAGAACAGAATTATATATCCAATGCAAAAATGATGCTGATGCAGCGAAATCACCTGAGTGAGGACGATGCATACCGGTATATCCAGAAATCAAGTATGGATTCCGGAACCAATATGGTAGAAACAGCACAGATGCTTCTGATGCTGTTATACGAAAGTTAAATAAAAAAGACTAGATATATGGAGGATGAGGAAATGGAGTTTTTGAACGGTATTTGCAAAAAAGAAGTAACCGAGTGGGATGAACTGACTGGTACTTCTCTCTTAAATCAGGAAGTAGTTCTGGAAGGAGCCGTTCACAGCATCCGTAATATGGGCGATGTGGCTTTTGTGATCCTGAGAAGAAGAGAGGGACTTTTTCAGACTGTTGTAGAAAATGAAAAAGCAAATCTTTCCATTCATGATCTGAAAGAGGCTATGACTCTCCGTGTGAAAGGAATTCTCCATGAGGAAGAACGAGCACCTCATGGAAGAGAAGTCCGTGTTCAGGAGATCGAGATTCTTTCATCACCGGCGGAACCAATGCCGCTGGCAATTGATAAATGGAAATTAAATACATCTCTGGAGGCAAAACTGAATTTACGTCCGATCGCACTCCGTAATATTCAGGAGCGTTCTAAATTCAAGATTCAGGAAGCTCTGGTACGTGCGTTCCGTGATTTCCTCTATGAGCAGGGCTTTACAGAAATTCATACACCTAAGATCGGAGCAAGAGGTGCCGAGGGTGGAGCAAACCTGTTTAAATTCAGCTATTTCCACAAACCGGCTGTATTGGCACAGAGCCCACAGTTTTATAAACAGATGATGGTGGGTGTGTTTGACAGGGTATTTGAAACAGGTCCGGTATTCCGTGCAGAAAAACATAACACGAAACGTCATTTGAACGAATATACCAGTCTCGATTTTGAAATGGGTTATATCGATGGATTTGAAGACATTATGGGTATGGAGACGGGATTTCTTCAGTATGCAATGGAACTTCTGAAGAAGGATTATGCAAAAGAACTTCAGATCCTGAAGATTCAGCTTCCAAAAGTAGATCAGATTCCAGCAGTTCGTTTTGATAAAGCTAAGGAACTGGTTTCCGAAAAATATAATCGTAAGATCCGCAATCCATATGATCTGGAACCGGAAGAAGAAGCTTTGATCGGAAGATATTTCAAAGAAGAATACGATGCAGATTTTGTGTTTGTTACACATTATCCGTCGAAGAAACGTCCATTCTATGCAATGGATGATCCACAGGATGATAAATTCACACTGAGTTTTGATCTTCTGTTTCATGGACTGGAAGTTACAACAGGTGGTCAGCGAATCCATGACTACAATCAGCTGAAAGCAAAGATCACTGCACGAGGCATGGAAGAAGAAGGTATGGAACAGTATCTGGATACATTCAAACATGGTATGCCACCTCACGGAGGACTTGGTATCGGTCTGGAGCGTCTGACTATGCAGCTTCTTGGTGAGGAAAATGTCCGTGAGGCATGTCTGTTCCCGAGAGATCTGAACAGACTGGAACCGTAACTGTTTGCAGGGAGGAAAAAATAATGGCAAAGATCATAGATGATGAAACAATTGAAAATGTATGTATTCTGGCGAAGCTCTCTCTCAGCGATGAGGCTAAGGAAAAAGCAAAAGAAGACATGCAGAAGATGCTGGATTATGTAGAAAAACTGGATGAACTTGATACAGATGGAGTAGAACCACTGTCTCATATCTTTGGTGATCAGAATGTTTTCCGCGAAGATGTGGTAACAAACGGGGATAACAAAGAAGCAATGCTTGCAAATGCACCAAAAGCAAAAGAAGGACAGTATCAGGTACCGAAGACTATCGGATAATGAAAGGGAATTCATATAGAGGAGAAAGATTATGGAACTGGAATCGATGACAGCTCTGGAGCTGGCGGCAAAGATCAGACAGCGGGAAGTCAGCATCCTGGATGGTGTGAAGGAAGTCTTTGACCAGATTGAGAGCAAAGAAGATAAAGTGCATGCATATCTTGATACGTATAAAAAAGAAGCATATGCACGTGCAAAAGAAGTAGAAAAAGGAATTCAGGATGGAACATATACAGGACCGCTGGCCGGTGTTCCGATTGCGGTGAAGGATAATATCTGTATAAAAGGTAAAAAAACGACCTGTGCATCAAAGATACTTGAGAATTTTGTGCCGCAGTATAATGCAGAAGTAATTGATCGTCTGGAAAAAGCAGGGATGATCATTATCGGAAAGACAAACATGGATGAATTCGCAATGGGAAGTACTACAGAGACTTCTGCCTATGGAGTTACAAGAAATCCATGGAATCTGGAACATGTGCCGGGAGGTTCATCCGGCGGTTCCTGTGCTGCTGTAGCGGCTGGAGAAACGTTTATGGCACTTGGGTCTGATACTGGTGGTTCCATCCGTCAGCCAAGTTCTTTCTGCGGTGTGACTGGAATCAAACCGACGTATGGAACCGTATCCCGTTATGGTCTGGTTGCCTATGCTTCTTCACTGGATCAGATCGGGCCGGTGGGAAAAAATGTAGCAGATTGTGCGGCACTTCTGGAAGTGATTTCCGGACATGATCCGAAAGACAGTACATCTCTTGATCGCAAAGATCTCGATTTTTCAAAGAGCATTGAAGAGAAAAAGCTTCTTGGAATGAAATTTGGTGTACCGAAAGAATTTCTTGCCAGGGGCCTTGATCCGGAAGTCAAAGAATCTTTCATGAATACACTGAAAACATTGACAGAACAGGGAGCAATCGTTGAATTTTTCTCTGTAGAGACGATGGAATATATGATTCCGGCATATTACATTATTGCCAGTGCAGAGGCAAGCTCTAATCTGGAACGTTTTGATGGTGTAAAATATGGATATCGTGCAGCTGAATATGAAGGGCTGCATGATATGTACAAAAAGACAAGAACAGAAGGTTTCGGTGAAGAAGTAAAACGTCGTATCATGCTTGGATCGTTTGTCTTAAGCTCCGGTTATTATGATGCATACTATCTGAAAGCACTTCGTACAAAAGCTCTGATTAAGCAGGAGTTTGATCAGGCATTTGAAAAATATGATGTGATCCTGGCTCCGGCTGCTCCATATACAGCACCGAAGATCGGAGAGAGTCTCCAAGATCCACTTGCAATGTATCTTGGCGATATTTATACGGTTGCCGTAAACTTATGCGGCCTTCCAGGAATCACAGTTCCGTGTGGTCAGGATAAGGCCGGAATGCCGATTGGTATTCAGATGATCGGTGACTGTTTTGGAGAACATAAGATTCTCCGTGCAGCAGCTGCTTATGAAGCAGTGAGGGGCGCTTTCCCTGCTCCGGCGAAAGGAGGCAAAAAGGCATGAAACAGTATGAAACAGTCATTGGCCTTGAGGTCCATGTAGAACTTGCGACAAAAACAAAAATTTTCTGCGGATGCTCCACGGAATTCGGGGGAGCACCGAATACACATACCTGTCCGGTCTGCACCGGTATGCCGGGGTCTCTGCCGGTACTGAATAAGAAAGTAGTAGAATTTGCACTCAAAGCAGGAATCGCAGCAAACTGTCAGATCAATCAGTATTGCAAATTTGACAGAAAGAATTATTTCTATCCAGATAACCCGCAGAACTATCAGATTTCTCAGCTGTATCTGCCAATCTGTCATGATGGCTGGGTAGAGATTGAGACATCTGCCGGAAAGAAAAAGGTACGTATCCATGAGATGCATATGGAAGAGGATGCCGGCAAACTGATCCATGATGAATGGGAAGACTGTTCCCTTGTGGATTATAACCGAAGTGGTGTTCCGCTGATCGAAATCGTATCTGAACCAGATATGAGAAGTTCAGAGGAAGTTATTGCCTATCTGGAAAAACTTCGCTGTATGATGCAGTATCTTGGTGTATCTGACTGTAAACTCCAGGAAGGATCTATGCGTGCAGATGTCAACCTTTCTGTGCGCGAGGTAGGAAGTGAAACGTTCGGAACCAGAACTGAGATGAAAAACCTGAACTCTTTCAAAGCAATTGCAAGAGCGATTGAAGGAGAAAGAGAACGTCAGATCGAACTGATCGAAGAGGGCAGAGCTGTTGTACAGGAAACACGTCGCTGGGATGACAACAAAGAATCTTCTCATGCAATGCGTTCCAAAGAAGATGCAAAAGATTATCGTTATTTCCCGGATCCGGATCTTCCGCCAATCCATATCTCCGATGCATGGATTGAAGAGCTGCGTGAATCACAGCCGGAACTTCGTGAAGAAAAACAGCTTCGCTATCAGTCTGAATATGATCTTCCGGCATATGATGCAGGAATCCTTACGGAATCCAGACATCTGTCCATGTTGTTTGAGAAAGTGGCAAAACTTTGCGGCAGCCCGAAAAAAGCAGCAAACTGGTTTATGGGAGAAGTTCTCCGTCTGACCAAGGATAAAGCTCTGGATGTGGAAAAAGTTTCCTTTACACCGGAGCATCTGGCTGATCTGATCCAGATGGTGGAAAAGAAAGAAGTCAGTGCACAGAATGCAAAGAAAGTTTTTGAAAAAGTTTTCGAAGAAGATATTGATCCGGTAAGTTACATTGAGGAACATGGTCTGAAGATCGTTGAAGATACCGGTCTGCTCAATGATACTCTTCAGAAGATCCTGGATGAGAACCCGGGACCACTTGAGGAGCTGCTTGGCGGTAAAGAAAAAGTCTTTGGTTTCTTTGTTGGAAAGATGATGCGCGAACTGAAAGGTAAGGCAAGTCCGGATGCAGTACGCGAGGCACTTGTCAAAGAAGTTGAAAAAAGAAAAAATCAGTAAATTACAGGAGAATAAATATTATGGTAACGGTTAATAAAAATTATCTGAAATTACCAGGCAGTTATCTTTTTTCTACAATTGCAAAAAAAGTAGCTGCCTATCAGGAAGCAAACCCGGATGTTCAGATCGTCCGTCTTGGTATTGGTGATGTCACACAGCCTCTGGCTCCGGCGATCATAGATGCACTCCACAAATCTGTAGATGAGATGGCTCATGCAGAGACATTTCATGGCTATGCACCGGATCTTGGATATGAATTTTTAAGAAGTGCAATCGTAAAAAATGATTATGAGGCACGTGGCTGCCAGATCAGTGCGGATGAAATCTTTGTATCTGACGGTGCAAAGAGTGATTCCGGAAATATTCAGGAAATTTTTGGAACAGAGAACAAAGTTGCAGTCTGCGATCCGGTATATCCTGTATATGTAGATACGAATGTCATGGCAGGACGCACCGGTGATTATAATAAGAAAAACGAAAACTTTGATGGTGTGATCTATATGCCTTGCCTGGAATCAAATGGATTTCTTCCGGAACTGCCTGTAGAGACACCGGATCTGATCTATCTCTGTTTTCCGAATAATCCAAGTGGTGCAGCAATCACAAAAGATAAACTGCAGGAATGGGTAGATTATGCAAATGAAAATGGTTCTGTGATCATTTACGATGCCGCTTATGAAGCATATATTACAGAAGAAAATGTTCCGCACAGTATTTATGAGTGTGAAGGTGCACGCACCTGTGCGATCGAACTGCGCAGCTTTTCCAAAAATGCCGGATTTACAGGTGTTCGCCTTGGATTTACGGTCGTTCCGAAAGATCTGGTAAGAGAAGGCGTTGCACTGCATGATCTGTGGGCAAGACGTCATGGAACAAAATTTAATGGTGCACCATACATCGTACAGCGCGCAGGTGAAGCTGTTTATTCACCAGAAGGAAAAGCACAGCTGAAAGAGCAGGTTGCATATTATATGAGAAATGCCCATACGATCTATAACGGACTTAAAGAGGCTGGATATTCTGTATCCGGTGGCGTAAATGCTCCATATATCTGGCTGAAGACACCAAACAATATGAGTTCCTGGGATTTCTTTGATTATCTTCTTGAAAATGCACATGTAGTAGGAACTCCTGGTTCAGGCTTTGGAGCGCATGGCGAAGGCTTCTTCCGACTGACTGCGTTCGGAAGCTATGAGAATACACAGGAGGCACTTAGAAGAATCAAGGCCTTATAAATTTGTATAAAGAATAGAGCGAAAAAGCTTCAAAAGAGGTGGTTTTTGACAAACTGCCTCTTTTTCGTTGCCATAGAAAAAAATATACCGTATAATCTTAATGCATATATTTTTTATCAAGAACGTAGCCGGATTTTATGAAATACAACCGGATACCGGTCAAAGGAGTTGTAATAGATGTACATAGAAACAACAGAAAAACTGCTTGATTTTATAGAGAAAAGTCCAACAGCATTTCAGGCAGTGGACGAAATGCAGAAGAGATTAACAGAAAATGGATTTGAAGTGCTTTCGGAAAAAGAATACTGGAAGCTGGTTCCGGGAGGAAAATATCTGGTGACCAGAAATAATTCTGCTCTGATTGCTTTCTGTATCCCGGAAAAGGAATCCAGAGTATTTCATATCATGGCGAGTCACAGCGATTCACCATCTTTTAAGATTAAGGAAAATCCGGAAATAAAAGTGGATAACAGTTATGTAAAACTAAATGTGGAAAAATATGGCGGAATGTTGATGGCACCATGGTTTGACCGACCACTTTCGGTTGCTGGAAGAGTGATCATCCGCAGAAATGGCGGACTGAAAGAAAAACTGGTAAATATAAAACGTGACCTGGTAATGATCCCAAATCTTGCAATCCATATGAATCGTGAAGCGAATAATGGAGTGTCTTATAATCCACAGAAAGATCTTCTGCCATTATTTGCAGCGGGAAATACAGATCGGACATTGCTTGAAATCATTGCTGAACAGGTTGGCATCAAAAAGGAAGACATTATCAGTCATGATCTGTTTTTATATAATCGCATGCCGGGAACTGTCTGGGGTGCGGACAGGGAATTTGTTTCATCTGCACGTCTGGATGATCTGCAGTGTGCATTTGCTTCCATGGAAGGATTGCTTCGTGCGCAGAATTATGGATCAATTGCAGTGCATTGTGTGATGGATAATGAGGAAGTCGGAAGCGGAACAAAGCAGGGAGCTGCGTCAACATTCCTGAAAGATACGCTTTTTCGTATCAATATGGGACTTGGAAGAACTTACGAAGAATACCTGATGACACTGGCCGGAAGTTTTATGGTTTCTGCAGATAATGCACATGCACTTCATCCGAACTATACGGATAAGACAGATCCGACCAATCATCCGGTACTGAACAAGGGAATTGTCATTAAATTTAATGCAAACCAGAAATACTGTACAGATGCAGTATCTGCAGCGATATTTAAGGAGCTGTGTACAAAAGCTGGTGTACCATATCAGACCTTTGTGAACCGTTCTGATATTGCAGGGGGATCAACTCTTGGAAATATTTCCAATACGCAGGTTCCGATGAATACGGTGGATATCGGTCTGCCTCAGCTGGCCATGCATTCACCCTATGAGACTGCCGGTGTGAAGGATACTGAATATCTGGTCAGAGCAGCAGAAGAACTTTTTGCGTAAAAGTTTTGGATGAAATATTATGCAGAAGAAATGGCAGAACGAAAAGAAGGACAGAATGATGAGCGATAAAAAAGCAGTTTTTTTTGATGCAGATGGGACAATCTGTGATATAGAAAAAGGAGTACCAGACAGTGCGATAGAATCAATTAAGAAACTGATTGCAAATGGGCATCAAGCATGGCTGTGTACGGGCAGAAGCCGTGCATTTGTGCCGTGGTATCTTGAACGGATTCCATTTACAGGGATGATCAGCGCATGTGGTGCTACGATTGAAAAAGATGGAAAAAGACTTTATAACAATGAAATGACGCCGGAAGTAGCTGAAAAGTCTGTGGAGATTCTTCGAAAATATGGACTGATTCCAGTAATGGAAGGTGCAGATTATATGTATTATGACAAAGATGAATATACCACAGAGGTAAACTGGTATGCGAATCTGATCACAGAAGCTCTTGGACCAAAATGGCGTCCGATCAGAGGCAATGAACACTGTATGCATATCAATAAGATCAGTGCCAAGATGCAGGACGGATGTGATGCGGATCAGGCTTGCAGAGAACTGTCTCCATACTATGATGTGATTCACCATGAAAATAACGCATTTGTCGGAACTACGATTGAACTGGTTCCAAAGGGATGCAATAAAGCAGTCGGAATTGCAGCGGTGTGCAGGAGCTTTGGAATAGAATGGGAAGATACCGTAGTATTTGGAGACAGCAACAATGACCTTTCTATGTTTGAATATGCGTCCACAAAAGTTGCTATGGGTAATGGTTCGCCTAAAATCAGGGAACTGGCAGATTATGTTACAACAGATATGTTTCACTATGGAATTCAAAACGGGCTTACAAAACTTGGACTTATCTGAGCAGTGTAAATACAGTGTACAGTAGAGTTATATAGAGGGAGAGATTATGAAATACGGGAAAATAAGAATAGAGGATGGCAACTTTATTTTTTCCAAACATATGATGATGAATTATCTGCCGTGTAAAGATATCATCTGGGCATACAAACGAAAAGAAGGCGTAGAAGGTGGGGCACAGAAGCAATACAGTACCAGTTCACTGGTGATCATTACAAGAAGAAAGAAAAGATATCAGTTTGAGATGACGGACAGGGAGATACAGAACTGTATACAGCTTATGCGGGCCCTGAATCCTCAGATGGTAACAGGGTTTCCTCAGGGAAGCCGGATTCCGATGCAAAGTCTTCCGAATACCAGAGATTTTGGTGCATTAGAAACAGAGGATGGCAGACATATTCTGCCGAAACGCCTTCTTCGTAGCGGAAGTCTGTATCATATATCTATTACGGATCAAGATATGCTGACACATGAATATCATCTTTCTACGGTTGTGGATTTCAGAACCCGGATGGAATGTCTGGAAAAGCCGGATACTATTATTGAGGGTGTACAATATCATGAGATTCCGATCGTTGATGAGGAAACACTGGGAATTACCAGATCAGGAAGCCCGACAGAACTTCTGAGGAATTTTAAAGAAATTCCTGAAGAATTCATGCTGAAGCAATATGAATCATTGGTTCATGATGAATACAGCATCAAACAGTATGCACGTTTTCTGGATGTACTTCTGCATCAGAATGAGGGAGCTGTGCTCTGGCACTGCAGTGCAGGTAAAGATCGTGTCGGTGTAGGAACCGCTCTTCTTCTCTGCGCATTGGGAGTACCGAAAAAAACGATTTACGAGGATTTTATGAAAACAAACATGTATCTGGATAAAGAAATGGAATATATGATTCGTTTTCTTGAAACCAAAATGATCGTGGACAATCAGGTCATGGATAAGATACGTCTGTTTTACAGAGTCAAGGAAGAGTATCTGGATATCGTATTTGAAACAATAAAAAAAGATTTTGGTTCCATGGATATGTTTATGAAAAAGGCTCTTTATATGAATCCCAAAAACATCGAAGTCTTACGAAAAAAATATCTTGTATAAAAATGCATAAAATGTCAAAAAAATGCAATGTATACAAAATTTTTCGTTGACAAACGATTTAATGTTGCTATAATAAAAAACATGCAAACAATTTTACAATGGAATTGTTTACAAGTTTAAAGTGTTGAAAGCAGGTGCGTTATGCATAAGAGAATTTTGTCCCTGTTAGTAGATAACACTGCAGGTGTACTGAGCCGTATTTCCGGACTGTTTAGCCGCAGAGGTTATAATATTGACAGCCTGACAGTCGGCGTGACTGCGGATGAACGTTATTCCAGAATGACTGTTGTATGCAGTGGTGATTCCATGATTTTGGAACAGATTACCAAACAGCTTGCGAAGCTGGTTGATGTAAGAGACATCAAGGTTCTTGAGCCTGATAACAGTGTGAGCAGAGAACTGGTTCTTGTCAAAGTTGCGGCCAGACCGGAGCAGCGAGAGGGAATCATTTCTATTGCAAATATTTTTCGTGCCAATGTCATTGATGTTGGGAAGACTTCGCTGGTCATTGAGATGACAGGAAGTAAGAGTAAGTTAGGTGCTTTTATTGATCTCCTTGGTGAATATGAGATACTTGAACTTGCAAGAACTGGTATCACAGGACTTTCCAGAGGTGCCAGTGATGTAAAATTCCTGTAGGATATTTTACATACTGTTTTTAGTTTGCTAAGGGGTACAGCCCTTTAACGATAAATATTATTTTACAAATAGCTTAGGAGGAAACAAAGATGGCAAACAGGATTTTTTACCAGGAAGACTGTAATTTAGGATTATTGGATGGTAAGACCATTGCAATTATCGGCTATGGCAGCCAGGGACACGCACATGCACTTAACTTAAAAGAATCAGGCTGCAATGTCATTATTGGTCTGTATGAAGGAAGTAAGTCCTGGAAGAGAGCCGAAGAGCAGGGCTTTAAAGTATATACAGCAGCAGAGGCTGCAAAACAGGCAGATATCATCATGATTCTGATCAATGATGAAAAACAGGCAGATATGTACAAAAAAGACATCGAGCCAAACCTTGAAGAGGGTAACATGCTGATGTTCGCTCATGGTTTCAACATTCATTTTGGATGTATCGTTCCACCAAAGAATGTAGATGTTACTATGATCGCACCAAAGGCACCAGGACATACAGTAAGAAGCGAATATCAGGCTGGAAAAGGAACTCCATGTCTGGTTGCAGTAGAACAGGACTATACAGGAAAAGCGCTTGACAGAGCACTTGCATATGGTCTTGCTATTGGTGGAGCAAGAGCTGGTCTTCTTGAAACAACATTCCGTACAGAAACAGAAACAGACCTCTTCGGTGAGCAGGCAGTTCTCTGTGGTGGTGTTGTTGCACTTATGCAGGCTGGTTTCGAAACTCTTTGCGAAGCTGGATATGACCCGAGAAATGCATATTTCGAATGTATCCATGAAATGAAACTGATCGTAGACCTGATCTATCAGTCTGGATTCAAGGGAATGAGATACTCTATCTCCAACACAGCTGAATACGGTGACTACATCACAGGACCGAAGATCGTTACAGCAGAAACAAAGAAGGCAATGAAACAGATCCTGACAGATATCCAGGATGGTACATTTGCAAAAGACTTCCTGCTTGATATGTCTGACGCTGGAAGACAGGTTCACTTCAAAGCAATGAGAAAACTTGCTTCTGAACATCCGTCAGAAAAAGTTGGTGAAGAAATCCGTAAACTGTACAGCTGGAATGGCGAAGACAAACTGATCAACAACTAAGAAAATTCGTGTAACGAATTTTCGATACTCAAACGTAGTGTAACGGAGTTTGAGGTTCACGTATTAAATACGATTATAGAAACGACATGTTCAATTTTAGTTGGACATGTCGTTTTTTGTTATATCAGATGTGAGATGACTCCCACCTCTGCAGGTGGTGAGCAACAAAATTATATCAGTGGTGGGATTCAATCTCCCATCTGATATAGCCTCCGGCAGGATTGCAGAGATGCACAGAAGAATATGTCATGCATTGCATGACGTGCATCTCGCAGCAAGAATGCCGAGGGCATTCTTGAATTTTCTGTCAGAATATGACGAACGAATTTTATTGACATTTAATGCCACAGAGCATAAGATAAAGGCATCTTAAGACAATCTTTTTATCAATTCATGCAGATCTGCAAACAATCCATTTTAGATTTACAAAATAACACAGGAAAGGAGAAATATGAGAACGGCAGAAAAAGCCGGAAGAATTTTTTTTACACTGATCGGGATATTGGGTGTGATGTTACTGCTTCTTCCACAGATTGGTATTTCTGTTGATTCGATCATGTCAGGGTCAATGGAGCCGGTACTGAGAACAGGAGGAATCGTTTTTACGGATACGAAGGAACGAAGACCGGAAATTGGTGATATTGTTACTTATCAGGTCGGTGAAACCAGAGTGACACACAGAGTGATCCGAAAAGAACACAAAGGATATGTAACAAAAGGTGATGCAAACAATAGGGCAGATCCGACGGTTGTGACTGCGGATCAGATTATAGGTAAAGTGATATTTTCGCTTCCCTGTCTTGGTTATGCAGCAGTATTTGTCAGACAGAGAACGATATTTGGAATACTGACAGTCATGATCTTACAGGAAATGTTTTTCCTGCTTATACAATGGAAAGGAGAGCGCAGCAGAAAAAGCGCAGAAAGAATCTATGAAAAATAACATGAAAAAAATTTTACTTCTGACAGGTGTTTTATGTCTGGCTTCAGTTGGTGGAGTATCCGCATATCTGACAGACTATGATAAGGTTTCCAATCAGTTTACAGTAGGAAAGGTAGATGTGGAACTGACAGAAGATAACTGGAAACCTGATGACCATAAAAAGATAGAGCCGGGAAAGGTAATCAGTAAAGATCCAAGGATTAAAAATACCGGAATTAATGATGCTTATGCATATCTGGAAGTTTCAATACCGACAGCAAATGTGATTGCGGCGGCAGATAATGGAAGCCGGCTAGAAAAAAGAGTACAGGAACTTTTTTCATTTCAGTCAAAAGCCAGCTGGACAAAACTGAATTCACAGAAGGTTGGAAACAAGCAGGTATATGTTTTTGCGTATAATAAAATTCTCAAACCGCAGGAAACAACAGAATCGCTATTTGACACGGTGAAATTCCTGAATATCATTGAAGGACAGCTGGATGGTCAGCAGTTGGAAATTCCGGTAAGAGCTTATGCAATCCAGGCATCCTACACCGGAGGTGATGCTGAGAATGTGGTTGAACAGGCAAGAAGTGCATATCAGAAATATGTAGATCAGAACAAAAACCAGCCGGGACAAGTTACAGAATAATAATGTGGAAAGCAGGTGATAACATATGACAGGCAAAAAAAGAATATTTGCCGGTATGGGGATTTTGCTGGGAGTCCTTGTCGGAGTGCAGGGAACCGCTGCTTATCAGTCTGCATATGATAAGGCTGTAAATATTGTGACACCAGGAAATATTTCATCAGAAATTGGAGAGGACTTTCCGAATCCACCCACGATCGTTCCGGATAAGGATATTGACATAGCCAAGAAAATATGGGTGTCAAACAATCCTTCTGGACAGAACCAGACCGGTACAGACTGTTATGTACGTGTGGCTGTCGGATATTCAAACAGCGATATTGGAAAAGCTGTTACTATGAAAAATACAGATAGCGAAAATTGGATTTACGGAGATGATGGATTTTATTATTATAAAAAGATCCTCAGGGAAGGCGAGTCAACAACACAGCTTTGCACAGGATTTCTTATTGATCATGCCAGAGTTGAAAAAAAATACTGGAAACTGTTGAATGAATTCCAAATACAGGTATATCAGGAATCGGTAGAAGCAAGACCGTTTGATAATTATCAGAAAGCCTGGGAGTATTATACTGGTGAATTATAAAAGGCAGGTGAAAATATGAGAAAATCAGTAAAAATCATAACAGGTTTTCTTTTGACGGCTATCCTTTCGGCAGCGGCGGTATTCGCATCTTTTTCGGACAGGCTTGATGTAGTGAATCATATTTCCGTGGGAGATGTCAGTATATCTATTTCGGAATATGCCAGGAAGGGAAAGGGCGAGGTAAAGTATACGCAGCCATCGGAGGTGGTTCCCGGTCAGACGATATCCAAAATACCGAGAATTAAAAACAATGCACTTCCCTGCTGGATCAGGGCCAGAATCACATATGCCGGGGAAAACGGAAAACTGGAACGCCTGAAAGATGAAAACATTGGAGGAATCTCAGGTGAATGGGTAAAACGTGGAGAATATTATTATTACACGAAAGTATTGAAAAAACAGGAGAGCACAGATCTGTTTCAGAATATTTCAATCCCAGATACCTGGACGGAAGAACATGCAAAACAGAAAATTGCAGTGGATATTCAGGCTGATGCGATTCAGGCTGCTAATTTCAAACCGGATTTCAGTGCAATGTCACCATGGGGAAATCAGGTGATACAGAAATGTGTGCATGAGCAGGATGGTACATTGACCTGTAAAAAAGGCAATACAAAATTATCTGTAGAATTTAATGGAAAAGCACACAAATTGATTGCTGTACCGGATGATTTTTTTACAAACCTGGAATCTGCCATGCCAGGAGATATACTGAAGGATGCTGTTCAGATTGCAAACACAACAGATCAGGAAGCCGAACTCTTTTTTCAGACGAATACGGATGGAAGATCAGAAGAACAGATGAATATGTTGAAAAAAGTTCGTTTTGAAATCAGTCAAAACAAAAAAATTCTTTATAAAGGAACTCTTGATGCTGCTGAACTTGCAAAGGCGAGATCTCTTGGAAAATTTAAAAGCGGGCAGAAAGGAAGGCTGGAGTTTCAGCTTGAAATTCCACGGGAATGGGATAATGCGTATGCATTGAAAAAAACAGATATCACATGGATATTTGCGGTAAAAGAAAATGAAAAAAAAGAATTCTCTTCTTATGAGAGTGTGGGCAGTGAGAGTGCTGGTGGAGCTGCACAAGAAAAAGATATAAAAACACGGAGAAAAAATCCCGTCAGGACAGGAGATGATTCTGAACCGTTGGTACTTCTCATTCTTCTTCTGGGTTCCGGAGCGATCACTTTGTGTATCAGATGCTTTAAAGGAGGAAACGAATCATGAAGAAAAAAATAGCGGGAATCATATTGGCTTCGGTGCTGACATTTTCTGTGATGGCAGGAGTTCAGGCATCTGCAGAAGACAGGCTGTGGGAAAACAGTATGGAGGCAGATGGTGTGGAAGATGATATTTCGCAAAACCAGACAGAAATGAAAGATGGTGATGATTCGACATCTGAAGACAACGAAGAAAATACAGAAAATGAAGGAATTGATTTGTCCGAAAGTGATACAGAAGCTGAGGAAGATCCATCAGAAGCAAAAGAAGAGACAGAAATTTCTTTTGAAGAAGAACAGGAGAACATAGATGCTGAAGTAGAAGAGAATCCAGAACAGGAGCTGGAACTGAATGCTGAAATGGGAGAAGAAGATCTTTTCATGGATAATGAAAAATCAATTGCTACATATGCAGGAAGTGGTATTCCCGTAGAATGGGTAGGACCAAATTACAAAATGCGACCGGAATATGCTTTTACCTATGCTTTTCGAAAAGGAGTTACACAGCTTTCTTATATAAGCAGAAAAAACGACAGCCTGAACAATAAAATACACAACTGGTTTGGAGACAATAAGGGATATACGACAGAATATTGTCAGAGTTTTTATGCCTGCGCAATTGGTAATACAAGTAATACGGATGCCATTACAGCAATCTATAGCAATGTAGGCGAGTATCAGGGACAGATCGTAGATCTGAAAGTGACCGTACCGGCCTGGGGAACCGTGAATAATGACCATGTTGGAAAAGATAAAACAAAGATTACACCATGTGTGCTGTTTTACAAAGACAGAATTGCATTTAATACCATTTCAGTTGGAACAGTAAGATTTCAGTTTGAATTCCTGAAGCATAATACAAGTGTGCAGATTTATCCCAAAGGACATATAACGGCAGTAGATCTGGACAGTGGGCAGGGAATCAGGACATATGACAGTTGGGGCGTTGATCATATATACCTCAGGAGTGGTTATGATTATCTGAGAACAACAGAGGGAACGACAGCAAATGGAAATGCATTTCGTGAGATACGTGGAAAAGCAGATGGAGGAAATATAACTACAGATGATGTGGAGGGCTGGTGTCAGCTGGACTTTAATGGCTCTTTTATTATCAACTGGCTGGCACAGGATTCATGGAAAAACAGTACAGGCGCGCAGAATGCATTTTACCTTTCAACGGGGCAGACGATTGGAAGCTATGAACCGAATCCGGGACCCGAAAAAAGGGTTGGAGATGAAAATGCTTCCTTTGATTCCATGGCAAGGCATACATTCACAGATAATGATCCGGCATATGAGATTACAGAGGGAAAAAACTTTGATTATGTGATCAGACAGCAGCTTCTTCCGGGAAATTACAGCTCTTTTGAATTGAAAGATGTTCTGGATTCCTGCCTGAAATATCGAAGTGCCAGTGTCATGACTGCACTGGGAAATGATGTGACTCGCTTTTTTAATATTGAAAATCGTTCCAATACGATTGTTTTTCGTGCTGATTCTAATTTCCTCAAAACAGACGAAGCATATAACAATGTGACGTATTATTTCAGGATAAAAGTGCAGGCAGGAAGCAACCAGGAAATTGATTCGCATAATCATTATCAGAGATCGAATGAGTTTTATGCGATTGAAAATACGGCATCGAGAACAATTGTTTCAGACAGGATGCAGGACACGCAGAATACAAATCAGTCGTGGGTAAAAGGAAATACAGTGCTTACTGATGGCGAGATCACTGTGACAAAAAGAATCAGGGAAGCAGATATCACATGGGCACACGGAAACCCGGTATTTCGATTCAGAATAACGGGAAAAGATCAGTTGGGAGCAACGCATGTTTATGAAAAATATGTGGAATTTAAACCTGGAAAATATGCAATGGCAGGAGAAGATGCAGTGATGAAATGTTCTTTTGCCGGAATTCAGCCAGGCACATATACGGTCAGTGAGTTGCCGACATTGCGCTATCAGTTTGAGTATATTTTACCGGATACAGCCAATGTGACAGCTTCTGATAAAACAGGAATTGTTTCGATAAGCATGGCGCAGAGAAAAGCTGCGTTAACTTTTAAAAATAAGAAAACAAGGTATGATCGTTACAGTCATACAGATGTAGTTACAAATATAGTTCCGGTATCATGAGAGAGGGGCATCTGCCCTCTCTCAATCTAAAAAATAGTTGCAAAATAAAAAACGGATTGTTATAATAACATCCATCGGGGTATGGCGTAGCTTGGTAGCGCGCACGGCTGGGGGCCGTGAGGTCGCAGGTTCAAATCCTGTTGCCCCGATTGACCCAGAAAGACTGAGACAAAAATTCACTCTTGACAAGGAGCAGTGGACATGTTAGTCTTTAGTCATCGACAAAATATGCAAAATGCTTTGATGAGGAATAGTACATGAGGACCGGAGCACAGAGAACTGTCGGGTGGTGTGAGACAGTAGAAAGAAGTCATGGAACTCGCCTTGGAGCATCTGTCCGAACTCCCGAATATCTGGAAAGTAGGCGCAGACGGTATCCACCGTTATATGGAGAGGATATAAGAATTATACAAAATATTCCGTATCCCATGAGTGTATGAACCGTTCATAAATAAGAGTGGTACCGCGAAGACAGATGTCTTTCGTCTCTTACAGCAGTCTGTAGAGATGAGAGATTTTTTTTTGTTCAGAAACAGAAAACATACAGAGAATTTATATGTTAGAGAAACAGGAGGAAAAAACATGAAAAACGTAACAAAATACCAGAGACAGTATTATATGCCGCCAATGAAATGTATGAAATGGGCAGAGAAGGAATATGTGGGCAAAGCTCCGATCTGGTGCAGCGTAGACCTTCGTGACGGAAACCAGGCACTGGTCATTCCGATGAGTCTGGAACAGAAAATCGAGTTTTTCAAACTTCTTGTAAAAATCGGATTTAAAGAAATTGAGGTAGGTTTTCCGGCAGCTTCTGAAACAGAGTATACATTTGTACGTACACTGATTGAGCAGAATCTTATTCCGGATGATGTAACAATTCAGGTTCTGACACAGGCAAGAGAACACATTATCCGTAAGACTTTTGAGGCGGTCAAAGGTGCACCGAAGGCAATCGTGCATGTCTATAATTCAACATCTGTAGCACAGCGTGAGCAGGTATTCAGAAAATCAAAAGAAGAGATCCTGAAAATTGCTGTCGATGGTGCCAAGCTTCTGAAAGAACTGGCTGATGAAACAGAGGGGAATTTCCAGTTTGAATACAGCCCGGAAAGTTTTACCGGAACAGAACCTGAATATGCATTGGAAGTATGTAATGCAGTTCTTGATGTATGGCAGCCAACACCGGAGAATAAGGCAATCATTAATCTGCCTGTAACTGTAGAACTGTCTATGCCACATGTGTATGCGAGTCAGATTGAATACATGAGTGAGAATATGAAATATCGTGAAAATGTAATTCTTTCTCAGCATCCACATAATGACCGTGGATGTGGCGTTGCAGACTCTGAACTTGGTCTGCTTGCTGGTGCAGACAGAGTAGAAGGTACGCTGTTTGGAAACGGAGAACGTACAGGAAATGTGGATGTAGTGACACTTGCCATGAATATGTTTGCACAGGGAGTTGATCCGGAACTGGATTTCTCTGATATGCCACATATCTGTGAAGTATATGAAGAATGTACCGGAATGAAAGTGGATGAAAGAAGTCCATACAGTGGAGCACTGGTATTTGCGGCATTCTCAGGATCTCACCAGGATGCAATTGCAAAAGGAATGCACTGGAGAGATGAAAAAGATCCGAATCGCTGGACGGTACCATATCTGCCGATTGATCCGACTGATGTTGGAAGAAATTACGATGCAGATGTTATTCGTATCAACAGTCAGTCAGGTAAAGGCGGAGTTGGCTATATCCTGGAAACAAAATACGGCCTGAACCTGCCGCCTAAGATGCGTGAAGCTATGGGGTATGCAGCAAAAGCTGTTTCCGATCACAGCCATAAAGAACTTCATCCGGATGAAATCTTTAATCTGTTTAAAACTACATTTGAGAATGTTGTAGAACCATATAGTATCAATGAGGTGCATTTCCAGCAGAAAGATGGAGGCATTACGACACAGGTAACATCTACCTTTAACGGAAAGACTATTATTACAGAGGCAACCGGAAACGGACGTCTGGATGCGGTCAGCAATGCACTGAAGAAGGCATACGAAATGAAATTTACGCTGGTAACCTATCAGGAGCATGCACTCGAAAAGAGCAGTAGTTCCAAGGCAATCGCATATGTAGGTATCCAGAAACCGGACGGAACACTTTCCTGGGGTGCTGGCGTTGATCCGGATATCATTCGTGCATCCATTGATGCGCTGGTAACTGCAATCAACAACCGATAATCACAATCAGAACAGCCCTTTCCTTTTCAAAAGTTAGTTGTAAAAACTGTTGTTAAGGACAGGGCTTTTTTATGCATGTTTCACAGAATAAATTGTTTCTATGGAAAAATGAAAAAATTTCTGCTAAAATTAGATAACGTATGCCTATACATATTGAAGTTTGGATGAATAAGAAAGGAATCGGTACACAGATGCTAAAGATTAAAAGCTATGTGAAGGTAAAAAGCATTGCAGAAGCGTATGAACTGAATCAGAAAAAAACAGCACTGGTTCTTGGCGGTATGGTCTGGCTGAAGATGGGAAATCGTAATATTTCTACAGCAATCGATCTTTCCGGCCTGGGGTTGGATACAGTGCAGGAAACAGATGATGAGTTTGTGATCGGCTGCATGACACCGTTGAGAGAACTTGAAATAAATAAGAGACTGAATGAGTATACACATGGAGCAGTCAGAGAAAGTCTGCGTCATATAGTTGGCGTACAGTTTCGAAACTGTGCAACAATTGGAGGAAGTATCTGGGGACGGTATGGATTCTCAGATGTACTGACAATGTTTCTGGCAATGGATACATGGGTGGAATTGTATGATGCAGGAAGAATTCCACTGACAGAATTTGTAAACCGCAAAAAAGATAATGATATTCTTGTGAATATCATTGTACGTAAACAGCCGTTGTTTGTCTGTTATATGAGTCAGCGAAATTCAAAGACGGATTTTCCGGTACTGACTTGTACGGCGTCGCTGATCGGCGAGGAAGCGAGAACTGTTATTGGCGCAAGACCGGCACGTGCGGTTGTTGTGGAAGATAAGGAAAGTATCCTTAAAAATTTCAAGCATATGACCAACAAACAGCGCAGAGAAGCGATTGAAAAGTTTGCTGAATATGCGGCAGAACATGTGACTACGGCAGGTAATATGCGGGCTTCCGCAGAATACAGGACTCTTCTGGTAAAGGTATTGATAAGAAGAACCTGGGAAGCAGTAGGAGGAATGAAGAATGAATATTAGTTTCTGGCTGAACGGAGTTTACCGACAGGAAGAAATTGAGCCTGGAATGTTGCTGATTGATTTTTTGAGAGAAAAAGGATGTTACAGCGTCAAAAGAGGCTGTGAAACTGCAAATTGTGGACTTTGTACAGTGCTGGTTGAAGACAGACCGATTCTTTCATGTTCCACATTGGCTGCTCGTATTGATGGGAAAAAAGTAGTGACGATGGAAGGAATGCAGAGAGAAGCACAGGAATTCGGGAGCTTTCTTGCAAATGAGGGCGCAGAACAGTGTGGCTTCTGTAATCCTGGATTTATTATGAATGTATTTGCCATGCTCCATGAGATCAAAGAGCCGACGGAAGAACAGATTAAGGAATATCTTGCCGGAAATCTGTGCAGATGTTCCGGGTTTGTTTCTCAGACAACAAGTATCCTCAAGTTTTTAAAATATAAAAAAGCACAGGAGGACGCATAAAAATGAAATATGTAAATCAGCCTGTACGTAAAACAGACGCAATGTCGCTGGTGACAGGAAAACCAGTTTATACGGATGATCTGGCACCAAAGGACTGCCTGATCGTTAAGATATTAAGAAGTCCGCATGCAAATGCATGGGTAGAAGAGATCAAGACTGGAAATGCAGAAAAAGTTGCAGGTATCGCATGTGTTCTTACTTATAAAGATGTTCCACAGAAGCGTTTTACTCTGGCAGGACAAACTGCACCGGAAATGAGTCCGGATGATCGTCTGATTCTGGATCGTCATGTTCGATTTATCGGAGATGCGGTTGCAATTGTAGCAGGAGAGACAGAAGATGCAGTAGACAAAGCATTAAAAAGAATTAAGGTACAATATCGAGTGGAAGCACCAGTATTGGATATGCATAAAGCAAAAGATAATCCGATTCTTGTACATCCGGAAGAAGACTGGAAACTAAAGATTCCGCTTGGTGGAGACCATAAGAGAAATCTGTGTGCAACTGCACTGGAAGAGCATGGAGATGTGGACAAGGTGCTCAGCGAATGCAAATACACAGTAGAACATACTTATCATACCAGAGCGAACCAGCAGACTATGATGGAAACCTTCCGTACAGCCTGTTATATGGATCATTTTGGAAGACTGATCGTACTTTCTTCTACGCAGATTCCTTTCCACGTAAGACGAATTGTTGGAAGAGCACTGGATATTCCGGCTTCCAAAGTGCGTGTTATCAAACCACGAATTGGTGGAGGATTTGGAGCAAAACAGACTTCCGTCAGTGAAATTTATCCGGCAATTGTTACATGGAAGACCGGTCGTCCGTCCAAGATAATCTTTTCCAGGTATGAATCTATGATCTGCTCCTCACCACGCCATGAAATGGAAATTACCGTGCGTGCAGGTGCAGATGAAAATGGTATCATTAGAGCAATTGATGTCTATACGTTGTCTAATACGGGGGCTTATGGTGAACACAGTTCTACTACAGTGGGACTGAGCGGACACAAATCAATTGGCCTTTACAGACACACAGAAGCTTATCGTTTTGCATTTGATGTTGTTTATACGAATGTGCAGGCAGCAGGGGCTTATCGTGGATATGGTGCAACGCAGGGGATTTTTGCTGTTGAATCTGCAGTAAATGAGCTGGCTCACAAAATGGGAATGGATCCGGTAAGAATCAAGGAATTAAACATGCCAGTTGAAGGTGGACCGCTTCCGGGTTATTCGGATGTACCTTATGCACAGAGTTGTACGATGGATAAATGTATGGCCAGAGCAAAAGAAATGATGGACTGGGATTCTAAGTATCCATTCCGTGATATGGGAAATGGTAAAGTCCGTGGAGTCGGAGTGGCAATGGCCATGCAGGGATCTTCTATTGCCGGTGTTGATGTTGGTGGTGCAGATATCAAATTGAACGAGGATGGTTCATATACTCTTGCACTTGGATGTACGGATATGGGAACTGGCTGTGATACGATCATGGCGCAGATCGCGGCTGACTGTCTGGAAACTCCGATGGAAAACATTGTTGTATTCAGTGTAGATACTGATATTTCACCATATGATTCAGGATCTTATGCATCCTCCACTACTTATACGACAGGTGTGGCAGTCATGAAAGCCTGCAAAGAGCTTCGAGGTAAAATATGTGAAGTTGGTGCACAGATGTTGGGAACAGATGTAGATAAGGTTGCGTTTGACGGTTCGTATGTATTTGTGGATGAGGATGAGGAAGAAGAGAAAAAAGTTTCTCTGGAACAGGTGGCGTTGAAAGGCACCTTCTTTAATAATATTGAACTGCAGGTGGTCAAACAGCATTCTTCACCGTTGTCACCGCCGCCGTTTATGGTTGGCATGGCAGAAGTTGAGGTGGATACGGAGACAGGTGAGGTAGATGTGCTGGATTACGTGGCAGTTGTTGACTGTGGTACCCCAATTAATCCAAATCTGGCACGTGTACAGACAGAAGGTGGTATTGCGCAGGGAATCGGTATGGCCCTTTTTGAAGACGTACAGTATACCGATAAAGGAAAAATCCGAAATAACTCCTTTATGCAGTATAAGATTCCAACCAGAATGGACATCGGAAAGATTCGGGTGGATTTTGAAAGCAGTTATGAAGAGAGTGGGCCGTTTGGAGCAAAATCTATCGGAGAACTTGTGATCGATACACCATGTCCGGCGCTTGCAGAAGCTATTTATAATGCAACCGGAGTACGGGTTCGAGAACTTCCGATCACACCTGAAAAAATAGCGATGGGAATTTTGAAAAAGAAAGGAACCAACGAAAATTCATGACAAATATGATAATGGGAACCCTGCTGGCGGTGGGATATCTTGTTATGTTCTGGCTGTTTGGAGCACTGGTCCCAGAAAAGTTCCAGTCAGGGAAATTCCCGGTTATGTGTATTAACGGATTTTTGCTTTATTATACTCTGTTTGAAATTGTGGCATTTCCAATGAAATATCTGTGCTGTTCGCTGAAACAGTTGACGGTAATCTGGGGATGCCTGCTGATCCTTCTCTTTTTCTTTGTAATATGGAAAAGACGGAGAGTTCTGGC
Source organism: Blautia sp. 210820-DFI.6.14 (assembly GCF_020558815.1). Classification (NCBI taxonomy): domain Bacteria; kingdom Bacillati; phylum Bacillota; class Clostridia; order Lachnospirales; family Lachnospiraceae; genus Blautia; species Blautia sp. 210820-DFI.6.14. The sequence continues at coordinate 60,665 of NZ_JAJCKS010000010.1, read as the reverse complement.
AGACAGTGTCAGGACAATACCGGGCAGTACGCAAAAGAATATATCCGTGCTTATTCTGTTGCTGACAGCAGTAGGCCTCGCAGTGTTGCTTGGATTTAATACCAATACACTGTCAACGTATGATTCAAACAATTATATTGGACTGCCGGTAGCATCCGTGTATTCTAATACACTGGACAGAGTGGCACCTTATTCAGGAACTCTGTTGGAGGCACCGGAACAGTTCTATATTATGAATACAGATACGTTGCAGAGTGCAATTGTTTATCAGGTACTGAATATTCATCCACTTATGGAACGTAAATGGAGCTTTACGATTGCGATGGTGATTCTTTTTGAGATGGGACTGTACCAGTGTGCCAATGGATTTTTTAAGAAAAAGGAAGCAGAAAAAACAGTGTTTGTGATACTGGCAGATCTGGTGCTTTTGTTTTCGTACAGTCTTGGTGGGGTTTCTCAGTATTTTGCATATCGAACCTATGAAGGAAAAGCAATCATTGCATATCTGTATATGACTGTGATTTTTGGATTCTGTCTGGCAATATACAGAAAGGAGACGAGTCTGTGGCCATGGTGCGGACTGTTTCTGTGTGGAACAGGTGGAATTGCGTTCAGTAATTCTGCGCTGTTTATTGTGCCATGCATGATCGGAGCTACATTATTTCCGTATGTTTTATGTGATGGAATACTGAAAAGACAGTGGCATCTGCTGAAAAGATATATAATTGTGTTGCTGCCGTCAGCATTTTGGATGCTGCTCAGCCATTTGGTATAAAAGGAGGAAGAATGATTGGAAAATTTAAATGAAACAATACAATTTCTGATACAGTCCCTCCAGACCTATACGGGAAACAATCCGATTTGGATCCTTTATCCGGTGGCGCTGATCCTAATCTGGTTTCTTGGAAAAAAAGGAGATCGAAAATTATTTATCGGTGTTTTTGTAACAGAATGTCTTACGATCTTTAATCCGTTTGTTGTGAAAGTCCTTCTGGATGTATTTGGATTTGGAACACGTTTTGTCAGATTTCTGTGGATCATTGTCTTCTTTATTACAATAGGTTATGCTCTGACTTTACTCATTTTTGCATCTGCAAAAACATGGCTACGGATTTTGACAGGTGGAATCTGTCTTGCATTGATCGTAACATTGGGAATTCCTGTTTTCAAGGGAGCAGAAGATTTTCCATATAAAAAGGCAACCAATGCGTATTTTATTGGACAGGAGATCCTGGATCTTTCCAGTATTATGCACAGTGAAGGAATTGAGCAGCCAAGAATACTGAGCGATGGACTGCTTCTTGTTTACAGACAGTATGATCCAGATGTGAGATCTTATGTGAGTCGTCGTATACTTCAGAAGATTGAAAAAACTTCCGAAGAAAAATTTATGAAGAAGAAAAAGATCAAAGATTGGATGAAAAAGATTGTAGCAGTCTATTATTATCATGATTATTCTCTTCCGGCAGAAGAATTTCAGAGTTTGGTCAGAGGAAGTAAAGTGGATTATATTATATCCGCAACGCCGGAGCTGGATGAGTATCTGTCGGGGACGACTATGTATGTGCTTGGACAGACCGAAAACTACCGTGTCTGGAAAGTAGTATAAATCGTAGTATTAAAACAAAAATGTATATATTCTGAATTAATAGTTGAAAAAGTAGGAATAATTCAAAAACTTTACAAATACTCAAATATGTGCTATATTATAAAAAGCTTTAGGAAAAGCTTGCACCTGTAGCTCAGTGGATAGAGCAGTGGTTTCCGGTACCATGTGCGGGGGTTCGATTCCCTTCAGGTGTGTTGCACGAGGTAATGGGTCTGCCTCGGTGCGTTGTAAGTTACTGTGAACAAAGTGAACAGTAATAATTAAGGAGGACAAGAACTTGGATAATTTCAGGGAATGGTTATCAGATAACCTTCGCTATTTTATGCTTGGCGGAGTGATTTTGATAATCGTAGCTGTATTGTTCTTTAGCATACGTGCTTGTACCGGAAGTGGAAAGGGGACTTCGGACGGAGAACAAACTACAGCACAGGACAACAGCCAGGGAAATGATCCTTCTTCTCCGGAAGATGATGGGGAGACAAACGACGGGAAGAAAGAAGAAGACACGAATCCCTTGGAGGATGGCAGTGAAGAAGTTACTGCACTTATGAACAGCTACTACAAGGCTTTAGGGGAAAAAGATATTACGACATTAAGAACACTGGTAAATAATCTGACACCTTCTGATGAATCCAGAATCACAAATGCAAAGGATTATATTGAAGGATATCAAGTCAGCAAAGTGTATATGAAGAAAGGGATGGACGACAATTCGTATGTTGTATATACGAAAGGAAGTTTCATCTGTAAGGGGATTGATACACCGGCACCGTCTCTTTGGAGTTCTTATGTTGTAAAAGACAGCGATGGTACCTATAGAATTTTGGGTGACCTTGAACAGAACACAACAGTTTCCACTTATATGGATTCGCTGAAATCTGATGAAGATGTAAAGAAGCTTACAGCTGAGGTGCAGGCGGAATATGAGCAGGCACAGAAGGATGACACAGCTCTTGCACAGTTCCTTGACGGACTGGGTGAAGAAGCAGATACTTCTTCTTCTGAGACGAGTGCAGACGGCACAATGCTGACAGTTACAGAAGGGTGTAATGTCAGAGCTGAAGCAAATAGTGACAGTGAAATTATTGGTGGTCTTGACGAAGGGGATCAGGTTCAGAAAATGGGACAGGAAGGTGACTGGATCCAGATTGAATATGATGGTCAGACCGGATATGTATACAGTGGATTGCTTCAGTAAAATATTTAGACAGAATAAAAGACACGGGATGGATCCTGTGTCTTTTTCAATGCTTATTTTTTTAGAGAACCGTCTGCCTGTAGTTCATAATTTTGATCATCTACTGTGATCGTTCCGGTCTGCATGATACCATCCAGATCCATGTAATAACGTTTGCCATTATCATCCACCCATCCGGTCTGCATGATACCATCTTTATCAAAGAAATAATGTTTGCCGTCAGTATCGATCAGCCAGCCTGTGTAAGGAACACCGTCAACCATAAACATCCAGTTGCTGCCGCTTGAAGTCCAGACTCCAAGGCTTGCCTCCGGGGATGTCTCATCTTGTGATATGGATTCAGAAGGAGAGACAGAAGGCTCGACCGTAATGGTCGGTGTAGCAGAAATGCTGACGTTTGCCTTTGGTTTCTGGGTAAGAACAGGCGTTGGTGTGACCTTGGATTTTTTTATTACAGAGGAATGTCTGGCAGGAATTTTGTAATTCGGATCAAAAGAAGTTCGACGGAATAAAAATCCTGCAGACAGACACAATAAAATCGCAATCAGAAGCAGCAGGGGATTCAGGTGTCGTTTCTTATCAGACATAATTTCCCTCCTTTGTGTATCTGAAATGATAAAACAATAATTTTATCATACAATATGTGGTAAAAAAAAACAAGGTCTCGGTTGCGGACAAAAAGAAAAAACTATATAATAGAATAATGGACGAAAAAAGGATAACAACAGATCAGACTACAATAAGAATAAATAAATACCTGAGTGCGGCAGGAGTATGTTCAAGAAGAGAAGCAGACCAGCTGACAGATGCCGGACGGGTTACGGTTGCAGGAAAAGAAATCGGTACTGGAGAAAGGATTCCAGCAGATGCAGAGGTTTTTTTGGATGGCAGACCGGTGAAGGCAGAGACCAGGCAGGTACTTCTGCTTTTTTATAAGCCAAGGGGTATTGTGTGCAGTACAAAAAAGCAGCGACAGGAAACGACAGTAACAGAGTTCCTGGATTATCCGGTGAGAGTATATCCGGTAGGACGTCTGGACAAAGATTCAGAGGGACTGCTTTTACTGACGAATCAGGGTGACTTGGTTAATCGTATCATGCGTGCAGGTAACTACCATGAGAAAGAATATGAAGTAACCGTGGACAAAAAAATTACAGAAACTTTTATCAGAAAGATGAGCAGTGGTGTCCCGATTCTGGGGACTGTGACACGACCATGTACGGTATATAAGACCGGTGATAAAAGCTTTTCTATCATATTAACACAGGGATTGAATCGCCAGATCAGAAGAATGTGTGAATATCTGGGATATCATGTATGTACATTGAAACGTATCCGTATCATGAATCTTACACTGGACGGCCTGAAATGTGGAGAATATCGGGAAATATGTGGAGATGAATGGAAGAAACTGAATGAACTGATACGGGATTCTTCCAGTGAGACAGTAATCAGAACAGGAGGACAGCATGGAAACATCAGCGGCAGAACAAATAAAAGAACTGGTGCAGAAGCTGAACGAAGCGGCAAAGGCATACTATCAGGAAGACCGGGAGATCATGAGCAACAGAGAGTACGACGCACTGTACGATCAACTGGAAAAAATGGAAAAGGAAACAGGAATCGTTCTGGCAGACAGCCCAACTGTTAATGTGGGGTATGAGGCAGTCGATGTACTGCCAAAGGAAACGCATGAGTCTCCAATGCTTTCGTTGGATAAGACTAAGGACAGAGACGTTTTAAGAGCGTTTATCGGGACACATCCAACCTTGCTTTCCTGGAAGATGGATGGGCTTACGATCGTTCTCACATATGAAAATGGAGAATTGCTTAAAGCCGTTACCAGAGGAAATGGTACCGTGGGAGAGGTAATTACAAATAATGCAAAAGTATTTAAGAACATTCCGCTGAAAATTGCGTACCGGGGCAGACTGGTCCTGAGAGGGGAAGCCATCATTACTTATTCTGATTTTGAAAAGATTAATGATACGATCGAAGATGTAGATGCAAAGTACAAGAATCCTCGAAATCTCTGCAGTGGTTCGGTTCGACAGCTGAATAATCAGATCACGGCAGAAAGAAATGTACGCTTTTATGCATTTGCTCTGGTTTCTGCGCAGGATGTAGATATGCATAATTCCAGAAAATATCAGATGGAATGGCTTAGAAGACAGGGATTTGAAGTAGTAGAATATCGTATGGTCACAGGAGAGAATCTGGACGAAGCAATGGATTACTTTGCACATGCGATCGAGAAAAATGATTTTCCATCAGATGGGCTCGTTGCATTATATGATGATATTGCCTATGGAGAATCACTCGGAAGTACTGCGAAATTTCCCCGGAATGCGTTTGCTTTTAAATGGGCCGATGAAGTGAGGGAGACGACACTTCGTGAAATTGAATGGAGTCCTTCAAGGACAGGTCTCATTAATCCGGTTGCCGTATTTGATCCGGTCGAACTGGAGGGAACGACAGTCAGCCGTGCCAGCGTGCATAATGTGAGTATCGTGAAAGATCTGCAGCTGGGAATTGGGGATACGATCCAGGTATATAAAGCAAATATGATCATTCCACAGATTGCTGAGAATCTGACACGAAGTAGTAATCTGGAAATACCGGAAATCTGTCCGGCGTGCGGTCAGGAAGCCAGAGTGATCAGGGAAAATGATGTAGAGGCACTTTACTGTATGAATCCGGACTGTGCGGCAAAAAAGATCAAGGCATTTACTTTGTTTGTAAGCAGAGATGCCATGAATATTGACGGACTGTCAGAGGCAACGCTGGAAAAATTTATTGCAAAAGGTTTTATACACAACTTCGGAGATATCTTTGAGATAGAAAAGTTTCGTGATGAGATCGTAACGATGGAAGGCTTTGGAGAAAAGTCCTATGAAAACCTGATGAACAGCATTGAGAAGGCAGAAGAAACAACACTTGCAAAAGTAATCTACAGTCTTGGAATCGCAAATATCGGACTTTCCAATGCAAAAGTAATCTGTCGGCATTTTGATGATGATCTGGACAAGATCCGTTCAGCAGATGAAGAAGAAATCAGTGCGATCGATGGAATCGGACCGGTCATAGCAAAGAGTCTGACAAAGTATTTCAGTAATCCGGAGAATAATCAAAAAGTAGATCATCTGCTGAAATATCTTCATATTAATAAGGAAGAAATTTCCGGTGAGCAGATCTTTGCAGGAATGAACTTTGTCATTACCGGAAGTCTGGAACATTTCAGTAACAGAGGAGAAGCCAAAAATCTGATCGAATCACTGGGCGGCAAAGTAACCGGTTCGGTGACGGGTAAGACAAATTATCTGATCAATAATGATGTGACTTCGAATTCATCAAAAAATAAAAAAGCCCGGGAACTTGGAATTCCGATTCTGTCAGAGGAAGATTTCCTGAAACTGGCAGAAAGATAAAAGATTATATCAGATATGAGATGACTCCACCTCTGCAGGTGGTGAGCAACAAAATTATATCAGTGGCGGGATTCTTGAAAAATTTGTAATTGGACAAAAGGAGGAACAGAAAATGCCGATTAAGATACAGGGAGATTTACCGGTAAAAGAAATTCTTGAAAGAGAAAATATATTTGTCATGGATGAGGGAAGAGCGGTACACCAGGACATTCGCCCACTTCAGATTCTGATCCTGAATCTGATGCCTCTGAAAGAAGAAACAGAACTGCAGCTTCTGCGGTCTCTGTCAAACACACCATTACAGGTGGACGTGACTTTTATGGCAGTTGAGAGCCATCAGGCAAAAAATACGTCTGCCAATCATCTGAATAAATTTTATCAGACTTTTTCGGAACTCAAAGATATGAAGTTTGATGGAATGATCGTGACAGGAGCACCGGTAGAACAGATGGAGTTTGAAGAAGTGGATTACTGGAACGAGCTGACAGAGATCATGGACTGGACAGAAAGTCATGTGACATCTACGATTTTTCTGTGCTGGGCTGCACAGGCAAGTCTGTATCATTTTTACGGACTTCAGAAACGTCAGCTCGATCACAAAATGTTTGGTCTCTTCTGGCACAAAGTTCTGAATCGTAAGATCCCGCTGGTCAGAGGATTTGATGATGCTTTTCTTGCACCACATTCCAGACATACAGAGGTTCCAATCGAAGATATCCGTGCATGTAAAGATATCACGATTCTTGCAGAATCTGAGGAGGCGGGGCTTTTTCTTGCAATGGCGCAGGGGGGACGTAAGATTTTTGTCATGGGACATCCGGAATATGACCGTGTGACACTGGATGGAGAATATAAGAGAGATGTAGGAAAGGGACTTCAAATCGATCTTCCGAAGAATTATTACAAAGATAATGATCCGGAAAACAGACCGCTGCTTCTCTGGAGAGCTCATGCCAATAATATGTATACAAACTGGCTGAATTATTACGTATACCAGAGTACTCCGTTCGACCTGATGGGAACACCGGATTTTGACAGCATTTCGTTTGAGTAAAAAGGCCGAGTAATTTGATGGATTAAAGAATATTATAAAGAAAGTGCGAAACCTGGAGAATATTTCCACCGGACTTCGCACTTTTTTGGTGTACAGGACAAATATGGTAGTGTATAATAGATTTAAAGCATTGAAAATATAATATGTAGGGGGAAAATGAAATGGATGGTTCGATGTTTATCGGAACATGGTGGTCACTGGTACCGCCATTGCTGGCAATCGTGCTGGCATTAGTAACCAAGGAAGTGTACAGTTCGCTTTTTATCGGAGTGGCAGCAGGGGCACTGCTGTATACCGGCTTTCATCCGTGGAATGCATTTGTGGCATTCTTTGATATCATGAAGAACAGTATGAATCTGAATATTTTGATCTTTGATGTACTGCTTGGAATGATCATCGTCCTGATGTCAAAATCAGGCGGATCGGCAGCTTATGGCAAATGGGCGGGAAGTAAGATCAAGACTAAGAAAAGTGCAATGCTGGCAACGACAGGTCTTGGCATACTGATCTTTGTGGATGATTATTTTAACTGCCTGACAGTTGGTTCTGTTATGAGACCTGTCACAGACCGTTACAAGGTATCCAGGGCCAAACTGGCATATATTATTGATGCAACAGCTGCACCGGTATGTATTATCGCACCGATTTCCAGCTGGGCGGCAGCTGTCAATTCTTATGTGCCGGATGATGCTGGTATTACAGGATTTCAGCTGTTCCTGTCAACGATTCCGTATAATCTGTATGCGATTCTGACACTTGTGATGGTAGTTTTCATCATCATGACCGGACTGGATTTTGGTCTGATGAAGGTACATGAACGCAATGCGGCCAGAGGAGATCTTTTTACTTCAGGTGGAGAGGAATTTGATCAGGTTAAAGACGAAGAAATCTCAGCAAATGGAAAAGTCATCGATCTTGTGCTGCCGGTACTGGTACTTATCGTATCTGCAATCGGGGCAATGATCTATACAGGATTCCTTGGTGGAGCAACAGATATCGTGACTGCTTTTTCTGGTTGCGATGCAGAGACCAGCTTGATCTTTGCTACGATGATCACGGTATTTTTTATGCTGATTCTTTATCTTCCACGCAAAGTGGTTACCTTTAAGGGATTTATGGACAGCTTTGTAGAGGGATTCAAGATGATGATTCCTGCAATTGCAATTCTGATCTTTGCATGGTCACTGAAAGGCATGGGCGATGCACTGGAAATCAGTACTTTTGTCAAAAATATCGTTGGAAGTAATACATCTGCAAGTGTGATCCTTCCGGCAATCTTGTTTGTAGTTGCTGTGTTCCTTTCTTTTTCAACAGGAACAAGCTGGGGAACTTTTGCAATCCTGGTTCCGATCGCGATCGCAATGTTCCCGGGTTCTGAAAATCTTCAGATGATGATCATTTCTGTATCAGCAGTTCTGGCAGGAGCAGTCTGTGGTGACCATGTTTCTCCGATTTCTGATACTACAGTTATGTCTTCAGCAGGGGCACAGTCAAATCATATCAATCACGTAACTACGCAGATGCAGTATGCAGCAGTAGTTGCAGTGATCTCCTTTATCGGGTATATCATTGCCGGATTTGTACATATCTGGTGGGTGGTTCTTGGAATCAGCCTGATCCTGCTTCTGCTTACGCTTACAGTGATCAAAAAAATCACATTTTCCAAAGAAGAGGAGACAAAAGCAGGTGCGTAAGATTCAGGTACCATATATTGACCAGAGCATAAAATATCCAACCGGATGCGAGAGCGTTTCGGCAGTTATGTTATTGAAGTATCTTGGCTATGAGATTACGGTAGATGAGTTTATTCAGAACTGTCTTGAGTGCCGAGAGATGGAAATACGGGATGGTGTTCTGTACGGCCCGGATCCGAACAAATTTTTCTGTGGAAATCCTTATGATGAAGAATCTTATGGGATTTATGCGAGAGGACTTCAGAAAGCGCTTGCAAAAGCCGCAGGGGATCATTATGAATTTCCGGATGAGACGGGAACATCGACAGAGACACTTCTGAAAAAGTATATCGATCAGGATATGCCGGTGGTATTCTGGGCATGTATCAACATGCGTAAGGAAATTCCGGGACCGGAGTGGAAACTTCTGGATACAGGAGAACGATTTTGCTGGACCTCAAACGAACATTGTATGCTGCTGGTGGGATATGATGAAGAAAAGTATTATTTTAATGATCCGTATGATAACAATGGAGTAGTTGGATATCCAAGAACACTGGTTGAAAAAAGACATGCTGCGCAGCACAGTATGGCGCTTGGTGTCTTGAAAAGATGATTTTGTACCAAAAAGTGTCAGGATTTTATAAAAACTTTATTTGAATTAAAAAAGTAAATCTGCTATAGTAGATATGGTTACGGTAAACTGTTTTTTATTAGAGAAAGAAGTGTTTATTGTGCGTAAGAAATCACACATATTATTGGCAAGGTATCTGGCAGATCAGATGCCGGCTAATGAAAGTTTACAGTCACATAGAAAAGCATTTTGTCTTGGCAATATCCTGCCGGACATCCAGCCTTCATTTGTAACCAAGAGACATGAGTATTTCGGTACTTTTGATGAGGTTCAGGGTAAGATACGACGACTGGTTCAGTCAGGGGCCGGATATAATGACAGGGTATTCTGGCGGAGATCCGGAGAGGTCATGCATTATATAGCAGATTATTTTACTTTTCCACATAATAAGACGTTTGATGGTACACTTCATCAGCACAACACCTATGAAAAGCATCTGAAGAACGAGCTGAAAGCATTTGTTCTGGAAGGTAAGGCTGATGTGTATACGGAGAAGGAAATCCATTTTGAGACGCTGAATCAGCTTCTACAGTACATTAAGGAACATCATAGGAGATATCTGAACTGTAAGAGAAATATAGATGATGATATTCATTATATCCTCACTGTGTGCTATCAGGTATTTCAGGGACTGTTTCAGTTATGCCGGAAGAATGGCATAGCAGATTATGCTTATGCAGTTATGTAAATATGAAAAGAATGTGAATTTTATCCAGAAACCGTCGGGGAATTTATCCCGGCGGTTGATTTTTATGGGAATTTATGCTAAACTAACCACAGTTATTGTGTAAGTGAGTTAGCAGTGAGAAACATACCTTTATAAGGGGAATAAAGATATGTTCTTGACAGAAGGGAGCAATTTTACCAGAATGAAGAACAAATATCTGACCAGAAGTTTATGTGTAACAATTTTATCTGCAATGGTTTTATCAAGTCCGATGTCAGTCATGGCTGCGGATGAGCATATAGAAACTGCAAGCGATTTGGGCGATGGAAGTGGTGAGGTAATCTCTGATGGAAGTGATACACCGGACACACCGGCACCAGAACCGGACACACCGGCACCGGAGCCAGATACGCCGACGCCAGAACCGGATACACCAACACCGGAACCAGATACGCCGACACCGGAGCCGACTGTGACACCATCGGATCCAACTGCAACACCGGAGCCGACTGTGACGCCATCGGATCCAACTGCAACACCGGAGCCGACTGTGACACCATCGGATCCAACTGCAACACCGAGTCCGGCACCGACAAATGTAACAGAATCTGAAGCTGCAAAGAATCTGGTAGCAAAGATCAATGCACTTGCGAAGGAGACACTTACAGTAAATCATGCGGCAAGGGTAAAAGAACTCAGAGCAGAATATGACAGCCTGCCGGAAGACCAGAAGAAGTTTGTTACAAATTACGATCTTCTTGTTGGTTTTGAAAGCAAGATTGCAGAATTGCAGAAGAATCAGAAGGATGCGGGGAATGCAACAGATATTTCTGATGGAAGTGGAAATGTTACAGGCAAGACAGGAACACCGGTTTATTATGTGTCGAACCTTCATGCAGGCAAAGAATTTTATCTGGACAGTCTGAAAAATAATTATCAGCTTTCTTTTTCTGATGATTTTTCTTCTGTGATGGATGAAATTGAAAAAGAATATAAAGAAAAAAACAAACTGACAGACGCTAGCGACAGCAGGGCTGACGGCCTGACGACTTCAGCAGATTCTCTGCTCGTGCGTAACTGGCAGGATATCCTGGCAATCTATGTTTATGAGCAGAGCCAGGAAGGAAACACGGAGTTCACTCTTGATTCATCAGCGAAGGATGAACTGGCAAAGATCTTTGCTGAGATGAATCCGGTTGTCCGTGATAAAGAAAGCATTACACATGTTTCTTATGGAAACTATCACATTAACCATTATATTAAACAGAATAATATTTCACAGGAAAACAGGACAGTACTTAAGAAATATGTAGAAACAGATTGCAAGCTGCTCTGTGCGATCGTTACAGATGCGAAAGGATTTGTACGTCAGAGTGTCGGGGATGATGTTTCTGAAGAACGTGTAAATGTCATTACTGCAGCATATTCACTGGTAGGTGAAGTTGGATATTTCTGGGGCGGCAAATCAACGCAGATCGGTAAAGACTCCAGTTGGGGTTCTGCCGAAAAAGTATCTGCAGCAGGCAGTGCCAGCAGTGGAACTGTCCGTGCATATGGTCTTGATTGCAGTGGATTTGTTACATGGTCAGTGATCAATGGATATCTGAATCAGGGTATGCAGAGCAGTGTGGGAGACGGTACTTCTGAACAGTGGGAGAATGCCAATGTTGTCAGTGAACAGGATGCGCAGCCGGGTGACCTTGTATTCCAGAATGGACCGGAAGCAGGCAGTAATAACCATGTAGGTATTATCTGTGGCAAGACAGATGCAGGCGACTGGATCGCAGTACACTGTTCTTCTAGTAAGAATGGAGTAACAGTTGGAGAAGCTTATGGTGCAAGTTTCCGTTATATCCGTCAGCCTTCCTTCTATCCTACACAGACGGAAGTTGCAGAGATGGAAAACCAGGGTGCAAGTGCAGACAATGCAGAGACAGATCTGATAACGGATAATATAACAACGTCAGCAACACTTGTGGCAGAAACAACAAACTCTCTCAGTGATGGATTGAATGTGAAGGATACAGCAACACATGATACAGCGGAAACAATTACAGCACCTGCTGATGCGGCTGAGGATGTTGAGATAACATTTGAGGATATGAGTGATGAATCCGAAAATCAGACGACTTCCAATTATGCGACGGGTAGTGTGGAAGTGACAGATACGCTGGATGAAATCCTGAATCAGAATGTTTCGGTTTCCGGAAGTTCTGCGGAAATTCTTCCGCAAAAACCGGATAACAGTGATATTCAGGTTACTTTTGAAGATTGATGATAAACAAGGCCGGACGATTCGAAAGAGTCGTTCGGTTTTTTACAGCAAGCTCTTTTATTGATGGCAGAAGTCTGATAATATAAGACTGTACAGGAGATAAGGGAGTGACAGATGAAGAAAAAAAGAAGATTTGGACGCAGAGTTTTCTGCGTTTTGATTGTCCTGTTTATGGGTGTCATCTGGCAGAGTGATCTTCTTTCTCAGGAACCTGCTGAAGTCAGGTCATTAAGAAAACAGGAGATTCTGCAGACCGATGACAATTACAGGGAATATTATTTTGGATTGCTGACAGAAGATGAGAAGAAAATATATCGTGAAATGCTGAGTGGAATACAGGAGAGACAAGATGAGTTTTATCTGACATCTTCGAATGAACGGCTGATCAGCAAAGTTTACCATGCATTGCTGAAGGATCATCCGGAACTTTTCTGGGTGCACAATCGTGAGGAAGTATATACGACTGCGTATAAAGGAACTGATTATTGCAGATTTTCACCTGGATATACGTATACAGATCAGGAAATTCAGGAAATTATGGCATTCATGGAACATGCGCTGGAAGAAGTGAAAGAGCAGATTACACAGGATATGTCTGCTTATGATAAGGTCAAAACAGTTTATACGTATCTGATAGATTATGCAGAGTATGAAGCATCGGAGGATGACCAGAATATTGCAGGCATTTTCTGGAAAAAGAAAGCTGTGTGTGCCGGATATGCGAGGGCGGTACAGTATCTTTTGGAACAGCTTGGAGTTCCGTGTATTTATGTAGAGGGAAATGCGAGGAACGGTGATGAAGGACATGCCTGGAATATCGTAGAAATTAACGGTGAGCAATATTATGTAGATGCTACAAACGGGGATCAGCCGGCATTTCTGGAAGGCGGTGCGGTTTCTCTGGAAGAACATAAGACAACAATTTATGATTATCTGTGTCCTTTTCCACAGGAATATGAGCAATTATATACAGCATCCGATGAATTTCCGGTTCCGGAGTGTACTGCGACGGATCTTAATTTTTATGTGCTGAATCAGGCATGTTTTGATACATATGATGAACAGCAGATTTATGATTTCTGCTGTATGCGTCTTGAGAACGGAGCTGCGGTAGTACGTTTCAAATTTACTTCGCAGGAAGCTTTTGACGAAGCATGTCAGCAGTGGATACAGGAAGGATATGTTCAGAAAGTTGCTGAATATTATCTGAAAATGTATGGGCTCAGTACAGTAGAGTATCATTATGGTATTCTGGATAATCTGAAAACGATATATTTTATGTTTTAGAGGAGATATTTTTATGAATGATATTTTGCAGCAGATTATGAATATGATTGAGAATACGCGGACAGTACCGTCTATATCCAGTTTTTCGATGATCGGTTTTACAGTACTGCTGATTTTTGGAGTGATCAACTGTATTCTGGGATATCGGCTTCTGCGTTTCTGGATGATGCTCTGTGGTTTTGTCATTGGAGCTGGAATTGGATTTGGTGCAGCGTATACCGGTGGTGTGACAGAGAAATATATGTATGCGGTTTTTATGGTTGGAGCGGGTGTACTACTGGCCGTGATCGCATTTGTGAGCTATAAGATTGGAATTTTTATTCTGGGAGCAGGCATTGGAATTGGACTTGGTATTTATGTTTTTCATCCAACTACTTCGTTGGTATTCTTTTTCTGTCTCCTTCTGGGAGTGGGACTTGGTGTGTTGGCTATGAAGCAGGCGAGGGAAGTTCTGATCATTGGGACAAGCCTTCTGGGAGGTGCGATGGCAGGCTTTTCTGCTGCAAAATTAGGCGGACTGGCGGATATTCCGTATGGTCTGGGACTGAGTGCAGGATTTGCACTTCTTGGAATGCTGATTCAGTTTGCGACAAACAGGCGCAAAGATGATGACGAGGAAGAAGAGTACGAAGAGGATGCGTATAACGATGGACAGGACAGTTCTGATTATGTGGATTTCAGGGATTATATGCCACAGAAATCAGAAAGAAAGGCGCAGAAAGAAGTCAGAAGAACATCGGCACAGAGACAAAATGTGAAGCATACTCCGGGAAGAGCGCAGAACAGTTCTCATAAAGCATCTCGGAGTGCGCAGCAGGTAGATTTCAGACTTGAAAAAAATAAAGGAAGAAAACATAAAAAGGATGCGGTGGCACCTGAATCAGAAAAAACAATTCCGTACCGACCGAGAAAGAGCAGACAGAAAGAAATTGATCTTCCGCTGGGATCTTTTGATACAGAAGATTCCTATCATCCAATGAATGATGACTATGAAGAACCGGTTGTAATTGATGAGGATGAACTGGATGAGGAAGTGCTGAGAGAAATGATGGACGAAGACGACCGGGAGGGAGAAGAACTCTGGAAAAAGATATCCAGACGTGATGATACACATAAAAAAAGAAAGTAACAGTAAAGATGCCGGGTAGAAGGCAGGAAAGAAGGACAACATGGCAAAAGAAGCTAAGACAAATGCGATGAGAATGCTGGATCGTCAGAAAGTGAAATATGAAGCATTTCCATATGAATGTGATGAGTTTATTGATGGACTTCACAGTGCAGATCTGATTGGGGCACCATATGAACAGTCTTTTAAAACACTGGTTATGGAAGGGAAAAGCGGCGGATACTATGTATTTGTAGTACCGATCGAAAAAGAAGTGGATCGTAAGGCGGCTGCGAAAGCAGTTGGAGAGAAGGCTGTGGATATGATCCATGTTAAAGATATTCTGAAAATTACAGGCTATGTAAGAGGCGGCTGCAGTCCGCTTGGAATGAAAAAACCATATCCGGTCGTGTTTGATGCATCCGCGGGTGGGTTTGAAGAAATATATGTAAGTGGAGGCCGCGTCGGACTGACGCTGAAAGTTCCGCTTGTTGCACTTTTGAAAGTGACAAATGGAAAACTGGCGGATATCACAATGAAATAAAAAATACTGTAAACAGTAAGCTACAAAAGCTCCCGATCATTAAAAACGGGAGCTTTTGCCATGCAGTAAAACTGCAGTATGAAATTCTAGTTATCGGCAGCATCTTCTTCGTTAACCTGGAAGACGTGACGTTTCTTCGCCATTTCGTCGCTTGCCAGATATTCATCATAGGTGGTGATCTTGTCAATCAGCTTACCGTCAGGAAGGATTTCCATGATACGGTTGGCGGTTGTCTGCACGAACTGATGGTCATGGGAAGTAAAAAGGATAACTCCCGGGAATTTGATCAGTCCATTGTTCAATGCAGTAATAGATTCCATGTCCAGATGGTTGGTAGGTTCATCAAGAATCAGGATATTAGCACCGGAAATCATCATTTTGGACAACAGGCAACGGACTTTTTCACCACCGGAAAGAACACGTACTTTTTTTACGCCGTCTTCACCAGGAAAGAGCATTCTGCCAAGGAAACCGCGGACATAAGTAGCATCTTTGATTTCAGAATACTGTGTCAGCCAGTCTGTGATCGTGAGATCATTGTCAAATTCCTGTGTATTGTCTTTTGGAAAATATGCCTGAGAAGTGGTGACACCCCATTTGTAACTTCCTTCGTCTGGCTCCAGTTCACCGACAAGGATACGGAAAAAAGTAGTAATGGCCTGTTCATTGGCACCAACAAATGCAACTTTATCGTCATGACCGAGAGTAAAGCTGATATTGTCCAGAACTTTTACGCCATCAATAGTCTTGGAGAGGTTTTCGACCATAAGCACTTCATTGCCGATCTCGCGGTTTGGACGGAAGTCGATGTATGGATACTTGCGACTGGAAGGACGCATATCATCCAGCTGGATTTTTTCCAGTGCACGCTTACGGGAGGTTGCCTGTTTGGATTTGGAAGCGTTGGCACTGAATCGGGAAATAAATTCCTGCAGCTCTTTGATTTTTTCCTCTTTCTTTTTGTTGGCTTCTTTCATCTGTTTGATAAGAAGCTGGCTGGATTCAAACCAGAAATCATAGTTTCCGGCATACAGCTGGATCTTGCCATAGTCAATATCGGCAGTATGTGTGCAGACTTTATTAAGAAAATAACGGTCATGGGATACAACGATGACAGTATTGTCAAAGTTGATCAGAAATTCTTCGAGCCATTCGATTGCCGGAAGATCCAGATGGTTGGTAGGCTCGTCGAGAAGAAGAATGTCCGGATTGCCGAACAGAGCCTGCGCAAGAAGAACTTTGACTTTCTGGCTTCCGGTCAGGTCAGCCATCTGTGTATAGTGGAGCTCGGATTCGATGCCAAGTCCGTTCAGAAGAGTAGCAGCATCAGACTCTGCCTCCCATCCGTTCATCTCTGCGAATTCACCCTCAAGTTCGCTGGCACGGATACCGTCTTCATCTGTAAAATCTTCCTTTGCATAGATCGCCTCTTTTTCCTTCATGATTTCATAAAGTCTGGCATTTCCCATGATAACGGTATCCAGTACGTTGAAGGAATCATATTTGAAGTGGTCCTGCTGCAGGAAGGAGAGTCGCTGGCCAGGAGTGATCACAATATCTCCATTGGTCGGTTCGAGCTGCCCGGAAAGGATTTTAAGGAAAGTAGATTTACCGGCACCGTTTGCTCCGATCAGACCGTAGCAGTTGCCTTCGGTAAATTTGATGTTGACATCCTCAAAGAGGGCTTTTTTGCCAACACGTAAAGTGATATTATTTGCTGAAATCATAAGGTACCTCTTTTCTTCATTATGGTTTCGAATTAAGTTTTCGATCATTGAACAGTAACTGGCCTGTTTTTGGCCATTCACTCCCATTTTACAGTAAAGTGGAGAATTTGCAAGCCTTAAATCATAAAAACATTGAATTTACACAGAGGAATTGCTATAATTTAAGAAAGTTTGTTGGAGAGTTACGGGTAACGGAAAGAGGAAACAGAGTATGTTGATAACCAGAGAATGCGATTATGCTGTGCGGGTGCTCCGCGCAAT
The DNA here is from genome assembly GCF_020558815.1 of Blautia sp. 210820-DFI.6.14. Taxonomy (NCBI): domain Bacteria; kingdom Bacillati; phylum Bacillota; class Clostridia; order Lachnospirales; family Lachnospiraceae; genus Blautia; species Blautia sp. 210820-DFI.6.14. Next base: position 43,203 of record NZ_JAJCKS010000010.1, on the reverse strand, counting down.
GGCAGAGGAAAAGAGAGTCAGCGTAAATGAAATCTGTGAAAAAGAACTGATCACAGCACCTTTTGCATACAAAATACTGAAAAAACTGCAGAAATCAGGAATGGTCAGAGGGTATCGTGGTGTTCATGGGGGATATTCTCTGAACTGTGATCTTGATCAGATAACACTTTATGATGTTTATACAACGATCGATCCGGGAATGTTTATCATTGACTGCCTGGAACCTGGCTATGACTGTGCCAGGAACAGCGCAGACGGACAGAACTGTTCTGTTCACTGTGAACTCGCGGAAATTCAGGAAGAACTGTGCAGGATGCTGAAGCGAAAATCCCTGAAAAAACTTATAAATGGCTAACTTTTTTGTATGTAAATAGATACAGAAAATGCGTAATCCCGATTGGACAATCGCAATAGTGTATGATATAATAACCAATGGACTTTTAGACCGTTTCAGTGGTCTGAAATAAATAAAAATTTTCATCATACCTTTAAGGAGGAAAACAAACTATGGCAAGAAAGATGAAAACCATGGATGGTAACCATGCAGCCGCTCATGCTTCTTATGCATATTCAGATGTAGCTGCTATCTACCCGATCACTCCTTCATCTGTTATGGCGGAAGCAACAGATGAGTGGGCAACTCAGGGAAGAAAGAACATCTTTGGACAGGAAGTACAGGTTACAGAAATGCAGTCTGAGGCAGGTGCTGCAGGTGCAGTACACGGATCTCTGGCAGCAGGTGCCCTGACAACTACTTATACTGCATCCCAGGGTCTTCTTCTGATGATCCCGAACCTTTACAAAATCGCTGGTGAGCAGCTTCCGGGCGTTATCAATGTATCCGCTCGTGCACTTGCTTCTCATGCACTTTCCATTTTCGGAGATCATTCCGACGTTATGGCCTGTCGTCAGACCGGATGTGCAATGCTCTGCGAATCATCTGTACAGGAAGTTATGGACCTGACACCAGTTGCTCATCTGGCAGCAATCAAAGGTAAAGTTCCGTTCATCAACTTCTTCGATGGATTCCGTACATCTCACGAGATCCAGAAGATTGAAACATGGGATTATGAAGATCTGAAGGATATGGCAGATATGGATGCTATCCAGGCATTCCGTGACCATGCACTTAATCCGAATCATCCATGTCAGAGAGGTTCAGCTCAGAACCCTGATATCTTCTTCCAGGCAAGAGAAGCATGTAACCCGTTCTATGATGCTCTTCCGGCAGTAGTTCAGGAATACATGGACAAAGTTAATGAAAAGATCGGAACAGATTACAAACTGTTCAACTACTATGGAGCTGAGGATGCTGAACACATCATCATCGCTATGGGTTCCGTAAACGATACAATCGAAGAGACAATCGATTACCTTGCAGCAGCAGGCAAAAAAGTTGGTGTTGTTAAAGTTCGTCTTTACAGACCATTCTGCGCACAGGCACTGATCGATGCTATTCCGGATTCTGTAAAACAGATCAGCGTTCTTGACAGAACAAAAGAGCCAGGAGCACTTGGCGAGCCTCTGTACCTTGACGTTGTTGCTGCATTAAAAGACAGCAAGTTTAAAGATGTTAAGATCTTTACAGGACGTTACGGACTTGGTTCCAAAGATACTACACCGGCACAGATCGTTGCAGTATATGAGAACACAACAAAAGAAAAATTCACAATCGGTATCGTTGATGACGTTACAAACCTTTCTCTTGAAACAGGTGCTCCGATTGTTACAACACCAGAAGGAACTACAAACTGTAAGTTCTGGGGCCTTGGAGCTGATGGTACTGTAGGTGCTAACAAAAACTCCATCAAGATCATTGGTGACAATACAGATATGTACGCTCAGGCATATTTTGATTATGACTCCAAGAAGTCCGGCGGTGTTACAATGTCTCACCTTCGTTTCGGTAAGAAACCGATCAAATCCACATACCTGATCCACAAAGCAAACTTTGTTGCATGTCACAATCCGTCCTATGTAAACAAATATAACATGGTTCAGGAACTTGTTGATGGTGGTACATTCCTTCTTAACTGCGCATGGGATATGGAAGGACTTGAAAAACATCTCCCGGGACAGGTAAAAGCATTCATCGCTAACCATGATATCAAATTCTACACCATCGACGGTGTTAAGATCGGTATCGAAACTGGTATGGGACCAACACGTATCAACACAATCCTTCAGTCTGCATTCTTCAAACTTACAGGAATCATTCCGGAAGAGCAGGCAATCGAACTGATGAAAGCAGCTGCAAAAGCTACTTACGGACGTAAAGGTGATGACGTTGTTCAGAAAAACTGGGCAGCTATCGATGCCGGTGCAAAACAGGTTGTAGAAGTTAAAGTTCCGGAAAGCTGGAAAGATGCAGAAGATGAAGGTCTCTTCATGGCTCATGCAACTCACGGTGCTCAGGAAGCTCAGGACTTCGTAAACAACATCCAGTGCAAGATCAATGCTCAGGAAGGTAACACACTCCCTGTATCTGCATTTACAGAATATGTTGATGGTACTACACCATCCGGAACTGCTGCATACGAAAAACGTGGTATCGCAGTAAACGTACCGGTATGGCAGCCAGAAAACTGTATCCAGTGTAACCGTTGTGCATATGTCTGCCCGCACGCAGCAATCCGTCCGGTAGCACTGACAGAAGAAGAAGCAGCTAACGCTCCAGAAGGAATGGCTACTCTTCCGATGACTGGTATGAAAGATTATAAATTCACCATGACTGTATCAGCTTATGACTGTACAGGATGTGGTTCCTGTGCAAATGTCTGCCCAGGCAAGAAAGGTGCAAAAGCCCTTGCTATGGAAAACATGGAAGCAAACGCAGGACTTCAGAAATTCTTCGATTATGGAAGAGAACTTCCGATCAAAGAAGATGTTATCGCTAAATTCAAAGAAACAACTGTTAAGGGAAGCCAGTTCAAACAGCCTCTGCTTGAGTTCTCCGGAGCATGTGCAGGTTGTGGTGAAACACCTTACGCTAAACTGATCACACAGCTGTTTGGTGACAGAATGTACATTGCAAATGCTACAGGATGTTCCTCTATCTGGGGTAACTCTTCACCGTCTACACCATACACAACAAACGCTAAAGGACAGGGACCTGCATGGGCTAACTCACTGTTCGAAGATAACGCTGAGTTTGGTTATGGTATGCTTCTTGCACAGAGAGCTATCCGTGATGGCCTTAAAGCAAAAGTTGAAGCTGTTGTAGCAGATGGCAAAGACGAAGCAGTTAAAGAAGCTGGCCAGGAATGGCTGGATACATTCGCTGTTGGAGCAACCAACGGTGCAGCAACAGACAAACTGATCGCAGCTCTGGAAGCATGTGGATGCGACGCTGCTAAAGAGATCCTTGCTCAGAAAAACTATCTGTCCAAGAAATCCCAGTGGATCTTCGGTGGTGACGGATGGGCTTACGATATCGGCTTCGGTGGTGTTGACCATGTTCTTGCAAGTGGACGTGACATCAACGTAATGGTATTCGATACAGAAGTTTACTCCAACACAGGTGGACAGTCTTCTAAATCTACACCAACAGGTGCTATCGCACAGTTCGCAGCTGGTGGTAAAGAGACTAAGAAGAAAGATATGGCTTCCATCGCAATGAGCTATGGATATGTATACGTAGCACAGATCTCCATGGGTGCTGACTTCAACCAGACTGTTAAAGCAATTGCTGAAGCAGAAGCTTATCCGGGACCATCCCTGATCATTGCTTATGCTCCATGTATCAACCATGGTATCAAGAAAGGTATGGCAAAAGCTCAGACAGAAGAAGAACTGGCAGTTAAATGTGGATATTGGCACAACTTCCGCTTCAACCCGGCAGCAGACAAGAAATTTGCTCTGGATTCCAAGACACCGGATATGGAAAACTATATGGACTTCCTGAATGGTGAGGTTCGTTACAACTCCTTACAGCGTCAGAATCCTGAAAAAGCAGCTAGACTGTTTGCTAAGAACGAATCTGAAGCAAAAGCTAGATATGCATATCTGAATAAACTTGTAGCTATGTACGGCGAAGAAGAATAATTCAGAGCCATTGGCCGCGGTACTTTATGTACCGCGGCTTTTTTTTAGAAAAAAGGACAGGTACAGCATGAGTAAAAATAAAGAAAAATGCATCAAATGGAAAAACGCAGATTTTTATCTTTTTTATACACTTGCTTTTGCAGGAATTGCTCTTTTTTTGTATATGAGATTTTATCTGAATGGAAAATCTCTTGTATGGAGCCATGATGGAGTGCCACAGCACCTGAATTCACTTGCGTATTACGGAAGATATCTCAGAAAAATTTTGCACACCTTGTTTATAGAACATAAACTGTCAATTCCGATGTGGGATCTGAATATTGGATATGGATCTGATATTCTGACAACATTACATTATTATGTGATCGGTGATCCGCTGACATTGCTGTCGGTATTTTTCAAATCATCACAGACAGAATTTTTGTATGAATTTTTGATTTTTTTGAGAATCTATCTGGCAGGAATTGCCTTCAGCAGATATGCTTTTTATCATAAAAATTCAAAACAGGCTGTATTCATGGGATCTATGATTTATGTTTTTGCCGGATGGACGATTTATGCAGCCATGAAACATCCGTACTTTTCGAATCCGATGATCTATCTGCCATTTATACTGATGGGAATTGATAAAATATATAAAAAAGAAAAACCATATATTTTTATCTGGTCAGTCGCACTGGCAGGTCTGTCGAATTTTTACTTCTTTTACATGCTTGGAATCTTTATGGTGCTCTATGCAGCAGTTCGATATTTTGAACAGTTTGAGGATCGTTCCTTAAAAAATATAGGAAGATGGCTTGGGACTTTTTTTGTGTATTCGATAATCGCAGTCCTGATCGCAGCAGTGATCCTTCTTCCGGTAATTCTTCCGGTTCTTGGAACAGACCGGTTTAAAGCCCAAAACTATGTTCCGTTATTATATGATAAAGTTTATTATGAAAAATATCTTGGATGTCTGATTGGAGAAAACATGATCCAGTGGGGAGTTGCAGGATTTACTGCAGTTTCTATGACAGGTGTCTTTGTACTGTTTTCAAAGCGAAAAAAATATACAGCATTGAAAGTGGGATTTGTATTGCTGAATGCTTTTTTGCTTCTGCCTTATGCCGGACATGTGTTAAATGGATTTTCCTATGTCTCAAATCGATGGATCTGGGCGTATGGGATGCTGATTGCGTACATCTTTGTAAAAATATATCCGGAATTGTTTACACTGACTCTGAAGGAAAAAAGAAAGATATTTGTTATGCTTCTCATATACTGTGGAATTGCATTGCTTCCTGATGCGGCGCGCACACAGCGAAATATGATGGCGGTAATTTTTCTGGTAGCAGCAACGTTTACTGTATTGTCGTTTGGTTCTTTTTTTGTGAAAAAAAGAAATCTTACGATTATGGTGTCTGTTTTTCTGATCGCCGGAATTTTGTTTAATATTTATTATCAGTATTCTTATGAAAAAGATTATCTGTCAGAATTTACTGGGCAGGGAGAAGCATTGGATAAACTGGAGACAGGGACAGATCTTGCAGTCTTAGATACAGAAGATTCTTCGCTGTATCGTTATGATCAGATGGGGACGCATACTTATGAAAACTCGTCCATGCAGATGGGAACCAACAGTGCATCATATTATTTCAGCGTCGCAATCGGAAATATCAGTAATTTTTTTGATGAAATGTATCTGAATACGCCGAGAGAAGATAAGTACGATAATCTGGACAGTAGAACGATCCTGGATCGTCTGGCTGCTGTAAAATATTTTGTTGTCCGTGCGGGAGAAGAGGAATATCTGCCTTATGGATACAATAAAATGGCGGGCGAAGCAGAGAAAAAAGGGAAAACATATCGAGCATACGAATGTGACAATGCACTTCCATTTGGCTATACGTATGATTCTTATATTCCGAGAGAAAAATATGAAAAAATGTCTGTGATTGAGAAACAACAGGCACTGCTGCAGGGAGTTGTGCTGGATGAAAGTTCACTTCCGGAGACGGATCTGACCTTTAATGACAGTGAAGTCCCGTTTAAAATTACTACCGGGAAAGGCTGTCAGGAGAAAGACGGAAAACTGATCGTTACAAAAGAAAATGCGCAGGCAAGACTGGTGTTTGATGGTCTGGACGAAAGTGAAACTTACCTGATCACAGAAGGGGTAAACTATGAGGCACTTTCTCCGAGAGCAATGATCAGTGATAAAAAATGGGAAAATATGTCAATTTACGAACAGAATCAGGTGCTTCATGAGAACAGCAGTTGGCGTTACTGGAAGAAAAGTCAGAAAGCGTATATTGATGTGACCGGAAAGTTTTTAAACAAGACAATCAGAATTTACACAGATAAATATAATGCATATAGTGGAAAACATAATTTCCTCTGCAATGCAGGATACAGCCGGATGGGGAAAAATTCACTTACACTGACATTTCAGAATACAGGAGTGTATTCTTATGATGATCTGAAAGTGGTCTGCCAGCCTGTAACAAAAGTGGATGAACAGGTGAAGAAACTAGGAGAAGAATCTCTGCAGGATGTAAAAGTTGAGGATCATGAATTGACCGGAAAAATTTCTGTATCAAAACCGAAAGCACTTGTGATCGCACTTCCATACAGTACAGGCTTTACTGCCTATGTGGATGGAAAGAAAACAGATATTAAACAGGCAAATACCATGTATATGGCATTGAACCTTGCAGAAGGAGAACATGAGATCCGGCTTACCTATCATACACCGTATCTGTATACAGGGCTCTGCTTGACTTGTGCGGGACTGTTGTGCTACATTGGTGTGGTGTTGATTTACAAAAAGAAAAGAGGAAACAAAAAAGGATGAGTATATTATCAGTCGTACTTCCGGCTTATAATGAAGAACAGATGGTTGGCAAGACCTGCCGGGTGCTTCATGAAGTCCTGTCAGGCGCCGGAATTTCTTATGAACTGGTTCTTGTCAATGATGGATCAAAAGATAACACATGGAATGAAATATTAAAAGCAGGGGAAAAAGATCCCAATATCCTTGGAGTTCATTTTTCACGTAATTTTGGGAAAGAGGCAGCTGTTTTTGCAGGACTTGCGCAGGCATCCGGCGATGCGGTGGCAGTTATGGACTGTGACCTTCAGCATCCGGCAGAAACACTGATTGAAATGTACCAGAAATGGAAAGAAGGGTACGAGGTTATTGAAGGTGTAAAAAAGAGCCGAGGAGAAGAGAGTTTTCTTCATAAAGAAAGTGCCGGCTTCTTCTATGGAATCATGTCAAAAGCAACAAAAGTAGATATGCAGAATGCTTCTGATTTCAAGATGATGGACAGAAAAGTAGTGAACAGCATTCTGTCACTTACGGAGCGGAATATGTTTTTCAGAGCAACATCTTCATGGGTGGGATATAAGACAACCTATGTGGAATTTGAAGTGCATGAACGTGAAGCGGGAGAGTCCAAGTGGTCTACATGGTCGCTGATCAAATATGCTTTTACAAACATTGTTGCATTTACGACGGCTCCGCTTCAGTTTGTTACGGTTGGTGGAGGAATCTGTTTCGGGTGTTCTCTGATCATGATCATTTATTCACTGATCCAATATTTCAGAGGTCAGGCGATAGAAGGTTATACAACAACGATCTTGCTGCTGCTTCTGATCGGAAGTGCGATTATGCTGAGTCTTGGTGTGATTGGTTATTACCTTGCAAAGATCTATGAGGAAGTGAAACATCGTCCGCGATATATTGTGTCACAGATCGTGCGTGGAAACAAAGATGTAACGGGCAGTGTCAGACATGATGTGTAATATACAGGAGAAATAAAATGAAAAAGATCAAAGAACTGATTTCATTTTGCTACGGGAATGATGTGGTCAGATATGTGTTTTTTGGTGGATGTACCACACTGGTGAATCTGGTATGTTTTTATATATTGTGGAATCTCTGCCACTTAAATCTGAATATCGCAAATGTAATATCAATTATTGCGGCAATTATTTTTGCATACATAGTTAACTCAAAATATGTATTTCAGGATAAATGTGAGACATTGCGTGATCATATCCGGCCATTTTGCAAATTTATCAGTGCACGTCTTCTGACAATGGTAATTGAGGTTGGAGGTGTCTGGCTTCTTTGCGAAAAAATGGGAATGAATGGAATGGTTGGTAAATTCTGTACCCAGTTTATTGTACTTGCACTGAATTATGTATTCAGCAAATTTTTTGTATTTACTACAGGAAAAAAATAAAATACAGATAAGATCTGGAGGAAATAAAAATGACACTGGAAGAAACACTGGCTCAGATAAAGCCTTTGGACAAAAATGCAATGGATGTTGCCGCAAAACGCTGGGACAGTATTGCGAAACCCCTGCATTCTCTTGGAAAAATGGAAAAACTGGTGATTCAGATTGCGGGAATCACCGGCAATCCGGATATAAAAATTCAAAAACGTGCTCTGGTAGCAATGTGTGCAGATAATGGGGTGGTGGAAGAAGGTGTAACCCAGACCGGTCAGGAAGTGACTGCGATCGTTGCTGAAAATTTCCTTTCCGGAGATACGTCGGCATGTGTTATGAGCCGCCAGTGTGGAACGAAGGTTATTCCGGTGGATATCGGAATGGCTGTTGATACAAAAGTTTCAAAAGAGCTGAAAGTTGCTTATGGAACAGCCAATATGACAAAGGGACCTGCGATGACGAGAGCACAGGCGGTACAGGCATTGGAAGCAGGTATTGAGATGGTTCGTAGACTGAAAGAAGAAGGATACGGGCTTCTGGCAACCGGAGAAATGGGAATTGGAAATACGACTACAAGCAGTGCAGTAGCATCCGTGCTTCTGGATCGTTCTGTGGAAGAAATGACAGGGAGAGGGGCCGGTCTTTCCGGAGATGGACTGAATCGAAAAATCAATGCAATCAGAAAAGCAATTGAAGTGAATCAGCCTGATCCGAAAGATGCGATCGGTGTCCTTGCAAAAGTTGGTGGTTTTGATATTGCAGGTATGGCAGGGATGTTCCTTGGCGGAGCAGCACTTGGAGTGCCGGTGGTGATCGATGGATTTATTTCCTGTGTTGCAGCATTGATCGCACAGCGTATCTGCCCACTGGCGGACGAATATATGATCGCATCTCATGTTTCAAAGGAGCCGGCTGCATGTCTGATTTTGGAAGCTCTCGGAAAAGAAGCTGTTATTCATGGGGAAATGTGCCTCGGTGAGGGCAGCGGAGCGGTTGCACTTTTTCCGTTCCTGGATATGGGAATTGCTGTGTATGATTCCATGAGCACATTTGAAGATATTCATGTGGAACAGTATGAGGAGCTTGTGTAAATAAAAACGGATAAGTGTACTTGTATAAGAAGGAGCTTGTATAAAGATGATGATTCTTGTCACAGGAGGAAGCGGAAGTGGAAAGTCTGCTTTTGCGGAAGATTGTGTTGTTTCTTTTGGAAAAACAGACAGGATTTATATAGCAACCATGTATCCTTTTGATGAAGAAAGCAGGAAACGTGTGCAGCGCCATCGGAAGATGCGTCAGGGAAAAGGATTTGAAACAGTCGAATGTTATACAGGTCTTGATGAGATAAGGCTCCCGGAAAACTGTACAGTGCTTTTAGAATGTATGTCGAATCTTGTTGCAAATGAGATGTTTCAGGAAGAAGGAGCACATGAGAATACTGTTGAGGCGGTGTTAAAGGGTGTGCGGCATATCAGAGAACAGGCGGGAAATCTGGTGATCGTTACGAATGAGATATTTTCTGAGGCAGCAGATTATCAGGGAGAGACAGAACTTTATCAGGAATATCTCGGACAGATTAACCAGAAGATAGCTGAAATAGCAGATCAGGTGGTTGAAGTAGTTTATGGAATCCCTGTATATCATAAAAATAAACTCCTTTCTGGAGAGGGTTAAGGAAGTGTAAATGATGAAAAGTCTGTGGAACAGTTTTAAGATTGCCTTTGCGATGTTTTCAAAGATACCGATGCCCCAGGCAGACTGGTCGGAAGAAAATATGCGTTATATGCTCTGCTTTTTTCCGTTTGTCGGTGCAGCTGTCGGGGTGGTCATGCTTGGCATGGAATGGCTCTGCCGTTATTTTGGAATGAGTAATGGATTTATTGCAGTGGCACTGGTACTGGTACCGGTAATTGTAACAGGAGGAATTCATGTAGATGGCCTTCTGGACACATCTGATGCTCTGAGCTCCTGGAGAGACAGAGAAAAACGTCTGGAGATTCTGAAAGATTCTCATGCAGGTGCGTTTGCGGTCATTACAGCATGTGTATACTTTTTGACTATGTATGGCGGAATGAGTCAGATCGTGGAACAGGATAATCGTAAAATGTTATATATTCTGGCAACTGGTTATATGGTGTCCAGATGTCTGTCGGGAATTGGTGTTATTACTTTGCCGAAAGCAAATGCAAGCGGTACAGTGGCTGAATTTTCACGTAAGGCACAGGATACAAGAGTACGGAATATACTGATTATTTATCTTGTGCTGCTCACCGGATTTATGTTCTGGATCCAGCCGGTATGGGGAACAGCAGTAATTGTGACGGCCCTGCTTGTATTCTGGTTCTACCGGCACAAGGCTCTGAAATATTTTGGTGGGACGACAGGAGATCTTTCTGGATATTTCCTGTGTCTCTGTGAGGTATGGATTGTGCTTGTTCTGGCGATTATTACAGTAGTCTATAAAATTTGATGAGGAAAGAACATATGAAGATGATCATTGGCGGTGCTTTTCAGGGGAAGGCGGCTTTTGCAGAAAAAAAATATCCGGAGATTGAATGGGTGAATGGCGCTGATGCAGACTGGAATTCGATTCAGAATGCAAAGGGAGTTGTGAATTTCCATGAATTTATCCGTGCTGAAATGAAAAAAAATGAGGATGTCAGTGATCTGGCAGAGAAACTGATCCAGTGTAATCCGGGAGTACTCCTCGTATCGGACGAGGTGGGATATGGAGTTGTACCAATGGATGCATTTGACCGCGCCTACAGAGAGGCTGTTGGTAGAATCTGTACAAAACTTGCTGCGTACAGTGATGAAGTAACACGCGTTGTATGCGGAATCGGGACGGTGATCAAACATGATTAAGATCTGGCTGATACGTCATGGTATGACAGAAGGAAACCGTCATCAGAGATATATTGGAGTGACGGATGAACCGCTGTGTCCAGAGGGAATGGAATTATTAAAAACATTTACATATCCAAAGCCACAGACGATTTTTGTCAGTCCCCTGCGGCGCTGTCAGGAAACAGCAGAAATTCTTTTTCCGGGACAGAAAGTACGAATCATAGATCAGCTTGCGGAATGTGATTTTGGCGCTTTTGAGAATAAGAATTACAAAGAGTTAAGCGATGATCCCAGATACCAGGCATGGATCGACAGCAATGGAATCATGGCATTTCCGGGAGGCGAGAGTAAAGAAGAATGTGCGGCACGTAATCTGGAGGGATTTCAGAGGGCAGTGACGACCTGTATCAGGGAAAATATTTCTGAGGCAGCGCTTGTCGTTCATGGAGGTACGATCATGAATATCATGGAAGCATATGCTCTTCCGAAAAAAGAATTTTATGAGTGGCATGTCGGTAATGGCTGCGGCTATCTGGTGGAACTGGATTCATTTCTTTGGGGAAAAGACAGGAGAATTCTTCAGGTGATTGAAAAAAGGGATGGAGAAGAAATTCATTGATCGAAGGTACTTTTCGTACAGAATAATATATGTTATAATCAAAATGCGACGGAGCAGATTATCTGCTTCGTTTTTTTGTTTCAATATACAAAAACTTTTAGAAGACAAAAAAGAATTTTGTATATAGGTTGAAATGAAGAAGAAAATATGATACATTATATAGTATAAAACACCGAAAACTTATGGAAAATTTCACAAATAATTGGAAAAATTTCACAAGGCAGGGAGGAACGTTATGTTAGTTATTGGAAACGGAAGAATGATCACACGGGACGCATCCAGTGCCTTTTTTGAAAATGGTGCAGTAGCAATGGATGGTAACACCATAAAGATGGTGGGGGTAACTGATGAAGTAAAGAAGACTTATCCTGACGCTGAATTTGTGGATGCGCACGGCGGAATCATTATGCCCGCTTTTATTAACGCGCATGAACATATCTACAGTGCCTTTGCTAGAGGATTGAGTGTCAATGGATATGCTCCGAAGGGATTTCTGGATATCCTGGATGGAATGTGGTGGAATATTGACCGCCATCTGACTCTGGAGCAGACAAAGCTTTCTGCATATGCAACATACATTGATTCGATCAAGAACGGTGTGACAACGGTATTCGATCATCATGCCAGTTTTGGCCATATTACAGGATCTCTGAGTGCAATCGAAGAAGCGGCGAAAGACCTTGGAGTACGTACCTGTCTCTGTTATGAAATATCAGACAGAGATGGAATGGAAAAATCACGTGAATCAGTGATGGAGAATGTTAATTTTATCAGACATGTACAGAAAGAGGACAGTGATATGCTTGCAGCGATGATGGGAATGCATGCTTCATTTACAATCTCTGACGAGACAATGGAGCTGTGCAATGAACTGAAACCGGAAGGTGTAGGATATCATATCCATGTGGCTGAGGGAATTTACGATCTGCATCAGTGCCTGAAAGAACATGGCAAAAGAATTGTGGACCGTCTGTATGACTGGAATATCCTGGGACCAAAGACTCTGCTCGGTCACTGTATCTATATCAATGAACATGAAATGGAACTGATCAGAGAGACAGATACCATGGTCGTACACAATCCGGAATCCAATATGGGAAATGCCTGCGGATGTCCTCCGACGATGGAACTGGTACATAAAGGAATCCTGACAGGACTTGGAACAGACGGGTATACACATGATATGATGGAATCCTGGAAAGTTGCAAACATTCTGCATAAGCATCATCTGTGCGATCCGACTGCAGCATGGAGCGAAGTGCCGCAGATGCTGTTTGATGGAAATGCGAAGATCGCAAACCGTTATTTCAAAAAAACTCTGGGCATTTTAAAAGAAGGAGCTGCAGCAGATGTAATCGTAGTAGATTATGATCCGCTGACACCGATGGATGCTTCGAATTGTAACGGACATCTTCTGTTTGGGGTGAACGGAAGTATGGTGCAAACAACGGTATGTAATGGTAAGGTACTTATGAAAGATCGAGAAGTACTTGTATGTGATGAAAAGAAGGTCATGGCAGATTGTCGTCAGGCGGCAAAAGAACTTGCAGATGCCATCAATGGCTGATTTACTGTTGACAAATTTACAGGGAGGAAATGAAATATGAGTGATATAATGAAAAGTATTCCGTTTGGTCAGCTGATGGAGTGGGTACTGGAAGAACATAAAAAAACAGGACAGATATTTGGCATCCAGAAGGCATATGTTGCCGATCCGGCAAAAACAGTTGAAATATTTGGCAGAAAATTGGAGAATCCGGCAGGACCGGCAGCAGGTCCGCATACACAGCTTGCACAGAACCTTGTGGCAGCTTATTATGCAGGAGCAAGATTCTTTGAATTAAAGACCGTACAGAAAATGGATGGACCGGAACTTTCCGCATGTATTCCGAAACCATGCATCGTAGCAGAGGATGAGGCATATAACTGCGAATGGTCTACAGAGCTTTATGTTCCGCAGGCGATGGAAGAGTATATAAAAGGCTGGATGATCCTGCATGTGATCGCAAAGGAATTTGGACTTGGAAGTCCGGATGGATTCCAGTTTAATATGTCGTGCGGCTATAATCTGGAGGGAATTCAGGACAAAAAAATCGATGATTTTATCGAGGGAATGAAAGATGCCGGTGATACGGCGATATTTAAAGAATGCAGGGAGTGGCTTCTGAAACATGTGGATCTTTTTGAACATGTGACCAGAGAAGACATTGAGGCAATTCCGTCAGAAATCTGTAACTCTATTACGCTTTCCACCATGCATGGATGTCCTCCGCAGGAAATCGAAAACATTGTTACGTATCTTCTGAAAGAAAAACACATTCATACCTATGTAAAATGTAATCCAACACTTCTTGGATATGAATTTGTACGCAAAGCAATGGATGATCTGGGATATGACTATATGGCATTCACAGATTTCCATTTCAAAGATGACCTTCAGTATGAAGATGCAGTGCCAATGCTGAAACGTCTTATGGATGTAGCGGCGCAGGAAGGTCTTTCTTTTGGTGTGAAGCTGACGAATACCTTTCCGGTAGATATCAAGAGACAGGAACTTCCGGGAGAGGAAATGTACATGTCTGGTAAGGCTCTGTTTCCACTTTCTATTTCTGTAGCTGCGCGTCTGGCAGAATCCTTTGATGGAAAGCTTCCGATGTCTTTCTCAGGAGGTGTTGATCAGAAAAATATTGATCAGATCGTAGATTGTGGAATCTGGCCGGTCACAGTTGCAACGGTCCTTCTCAAACCAGGCGGATATAAATGGATGACACGCATTGCAGAAAAAACAGCTGCCTGTCAGATCGGTAAGAGCGGAGAGGTTCATGTAGAGCGAGTAACGAAACTGGCGGCAGATGCACTTGAAAATGCAAATTATCAGAAAAACAGTAAGAAAGCAGGAAAGAGAAAGGAAGAAAAATCCCCGCTGCTTGACTGTCTGAGAAAAGAAGATGTTTCGGAGAGGAAAGAGTTTACAGTACACAAACGTGTCTGTGGAAATTGTGCAGATGTATGTCCAAATCGTGCAAATGTACTGATCGAAGTACCGGAGATGGAATTACTGCAGATCATTCATGTGGATTATATGTGCAATGAATGTGGAAACTGTCGTTCGTTCTGTCAGTATGCAGGAGCTCCATATAAAGATAAGTTTACATTGTTTGCAAATGAAGAAGATATGAAAGACAGTATAAATAATGGATTTACAGTACTGGATGCAAAAAATAAAGAAATAAAAATACGCATTGGGGAAAAAGAAGAAGTTGTAAGAGCAGATCAGCCGTCAGGTATTTTGAATAAAGGCCTTTCGCAGCTTATCTGCACAGTGATTGATCAATATGCTTATTTGCTGATGTAAATGCAATCTGTAGCAGAACAGGAAAAGGAGTAGTCCACTATGGCAGCATTTAAAGTAAATGGAAAAAATGTTTGTTCGGAGAAAAATCAGAAACTTTTAAGATTTCTCCGTGATGAACTTCGGCTGACATCTGTAAAAGACGGATGCAGTGAGGGCGCATGTGGAGCCTGTACAGTGATCATTGATGGAAAGACATGTAAAGCATGTGTACCGGATACGGATTCTCTGAGCGGAAGAGAAATTATAACCGTAGAGGGGCTGACAGAATGGGAACGTCAGGTATATACTTATGCATATGGAAAGGCCGGAGCAGTACAGTGTGGATTCTGCATTCCTGGAATGGTAATGTGTACGAAAGCACTTCTTGATGAAAATATGGAACCTACGGATGATGAGATCCGTTATGCGTTGCGTAATAATTATTGTCGCTGCACGGGATACGTGAAGATCATGGATGCCGTCCGTCTTGCAGCAAAGATCCTGAAAAAAGGTGAGATACCAGATGACGGAGATCCAAACTGGACGATTGGAAATCGCGTAGCAAGAATTGATGTTGTAGAAAAAGTACTTGGAACGGGAAAATATCCGGATGATTTTTATCTCGATGGAATGCTGTACGGCTCTGCTCTTCGAAGCAGATATGCCCGTGCAAGAGTACTTTCTATTGATACATCCAAAGCAAAAGAACTTCCGGGAGTGGAGGCAGTTGTGACGGCTGCTGACATTCCTGGAGAAAACAAAATCGGACATTTAAAACATGATCAGTATACGCTGATACCGGTTGGTGGTCTGGTACATTATCTGGGAGATGCAGTTGCTCTGGTAGCGGCAAAGGACAGGGAAACAGTAGAAAAAGCAAAAAAACTGATCAAAGTAGACTATGAAGTACTGCCGCATGTACATACTATAGAAGAAGCTGCTGCTCTGGATGCACCGAAGGTGTTTGATGAAGAAGACAGTAATGTCTGTGCACATAAGCACATCAGCAGAGGTAATGCAGAAGAAGCAATCCGAAATTCAAAATATGTGATCTCACATCATTTTGAAACACCGTGGACAGAGCATGCGTTTCTTGAACCGGAATGTGCGGTTGCTTTTTATGATGAAGATGGGGATGTTTTTATTTATTCTGCAGACCAGTCAGCACATCAGACCAGACACGAATGTTCACTTCTTCTGGGAACAGATAAGGTGAAAGTACAGAATGCACTGGTTGGAGGTGGATTCGGTGGAAAAGAAGATATGACCGTACAGCATCTGGCTGCATTGCTGACCTATGTGACAAAGAAGCCGGTTAAAGTCAAACTTACCAGAGCAGAATCTCTTCTGATACATCCGAAACGACATCCGTTCTATATGGATATGACGATGGGATGCGATGAAGAAGGAAATATTATGGGAGTAAAAGCAATTGTGTCTTCAGATACGGGGGCTTTTGCATCACTTGGTGGTCCGGTACTGGAACGTGCCTGTACGCATGCGGCAGGACCATATCATTATGAAAATTTTGATATCGAAGGGACTGCATATTATACCAATAATCCACCGGCCGGAGCGTTCAGGGGATTTGGCGTTACACAGACCTGTTTTGCAACAGAGACGCTGCTGAATATGATGGCTGACAAGGTTGGAATCACACCGTGGGAGATCCGTTACCGTAATGCAATCCGTCCGGGAGAAGTGCTTCCGAACGGTCAGATCGTAGATGCATCGACCGGACTGGTAGAAACCCTGGAAGCAGTAAAAGAAGATTATGATGCAGCAATGACAGCGGGAAAACCGGTTGGAATCGGATGTGCGATGAAAAATGCCGGTGTAGGAGTTGGAATTCCGGATACCGGACGCGTTAAACTGATCGTAGAGGATGATGAAAAACTGCATATTTATTCAGGAGCATCGTGCATTGGACAGGGACTTGGAACAGTTCTGGTGCAGATGGTCGTTACAAATACAGATCTGAAACATGAGGATATTGTGTATGAAAGAAGTAATACATGGATCTCTCCTGATTCAGGAACAACATCGGGATCCAGGCAGACACTGGTCACCGGAGAAGCCTGCCGCAGAGCATGCGAAAAACTGATGGAAGACCGTACTGCCGGAAAACAGCTGAAAGATATGAAGGGGAAGGTATACTACGGAGAATATCTCGCAAAAACAGATCCGCTTGGCGCCAATGTACCAAATCCGGTATCACATGTGGCCTATGGATATGCAACACAGATCTGCGTTCTGGATAAGAAGAGCGGGAAGCTGGAAAGCATAGTTGCCGCTCACAATGTAGGAAAGGCAGTGAATCCGCTGTCCTGCGAGGGACAGATCGAGGGTGGTGTTGTCATGTCTATGGGATACGCGCTCAGAGAACAGTATCCGATTGATGAGAATTGTAAACCAATTCAGAAATATGGTTCACTGGGATTATTCCGTTCACATGAAGTTCCCAAAATAAAAGCAATCGTTGTAGATAAGCCAGGACTGAAGGTTGCATGCGGTGCCATCGGCATTGGGGAGATCACATCCATTCCTACTGCACCGGCAATTGCAGATGCATATTTCCGTTATGATGGAATTCGCAGATATAATCTGCCGCTTACAGATACACCATACGAAAGGAAGGGTTGATATGGCAGCAAAAAAAAGATTTCCATACAGATCCGCCCTTGTAGCATGTAATGGTGGATGCAGGGCGGTACAGGGAGAAGAAGGATGTACAGATGGTTGCATTGGCTGTGGAGCTTGCGTCAGCGTATGTAAATTTGGCGCAATTTCCCTGAATGAATATGGTGTGGCGGAAGTCGATGAAGATAAATGCCTTGCCTGTGGAAAATGTATGAAAGTCTGTCCGCAGGAAATTATCCATATCCATGAATGTGCCAATTATATTGTAGTCAAATGTTCTAACAAAAGCAAAGGAGCTGAGGCAAAAAAACAGTGTGAGGTAAGCTGTATTGGCTGTGGAATCTGTGAAAAGATCTGTACGGCAGGTGCTGTCCGGATCATGGACAATCATGCAGTGATCCGGGAAAATATGTGTTTAAGCTGTGGCATGTGTTCAGTGAAATGCCCGCGTCATGCAATTTATGATCTGCGTGGAATATTTACAAAGACAAAGTGACAGGATTCCAGTTGACAAAATTCTATAAAGAAGGTGAGATCATGATAGGAAAAAGCGTTCCGCGAGTTGATGCTTATGAAAAAGTGACCGGAAGAGCCAAATTCACAGATGATCTGGTACCGCCCAGATGTCTCGTGGCAAAAGTTCTTCATGCAACGATTGGAAATGGAATTGTGAAATCTATCGATACAAGTGAGGCAGAGGCACTGGAAGGGGTTGTAAAAGTAGTGACTTTTTATGATGTGCCAGACCACTGTTATCCGACACCAGGGCATCCGTGGTCTGTGGAACTGGCACATCAGGATGTGGCAGACCGTAATCTTCTGACTGGTCGTGTGCGGTATTATGGAGATGATATTGCGGCTGTTGTTGCAGAAGATGAGATCATTGCAGCCAGAGCACTGAAGCTGATCAAAGTAGAATATGAGGAATATCCGGTGGAAATCCATCCACGCAAATCTATGTATGGCAGTAATCCGCCGATTCATTTTGATAAAAAAGATAATGTCCTTGCCCGTTCTAATTATTTTATCGGAGATGTAGATAAGGGGATGGAGCAGGCTGAAACAATTGTAAAGGGCACATATAAAACACCAATCGTGCAGCACTGTCATATTGAAAATCCGATTTCTTATGCCTATATGGAAAAAGGCAGGATCGTAGTGGTGACATCGACACAGATTCCACACATCGTCCGTCGTGTCATTGGTCAGGCACTGGGAATTCCGTGGGGCAATGTACGGGTTATTAAACCATATATTGGAGGGGGATTCGGCAATAAACAGGATGTGCTTTATGAGCCATTGAATGCTTTTTTGACAACGCAGGTCGGAGGCAGACCGGTCAAACTGGATATCAGCAGGGAAGAGACATTCTGTAATACAAGAACCCGCCATTCTATTGAATTTGATCTGGCAGCCGGTGTAGACAAAGACGGCAAACTTCTGGCAAAAGATATGCATTCTTATTCAAATCAGGGTGCTTATGCCTCTCATGGTCATGCGATTGCGGCAAACGGACTGACTTCCTGGCGGCTGCAGTATGCCTGTCCGAATATCCGGGGAGAAGCTTATACAATCTATACTAATACGCCGGTTGGTGGAGCCATGCGAGGGTATGGAATCCCGCAGGTATGTTTTGCTATTGAAAGTTTTATGGATGATGTGGCAAATGAGATTCATATGGATCCGTTGGAATTTCGGCGCAAAAATCTGATTCAGGGATATTCTGAAGATGCTTATCTGAAACCAATCGCAGCTAATACAAACGGAATTTTTGAATGTCTGGAGAAGGGTGCAGAATATATTCATTGGGATGAAAAGCGAAAAGAATATGCAGAACAGACCGGAGATGTACGGAAAGGTGTTGGCATGGCGTTGTTTTCTTACAAGACAGGTGTATGGCCGATTTCTCTGGAGATTGCAGGAGCCAGACTTTCTTTGAACCAGGATGGAAGTGTTCAGCTCATGCTTGGGGCAACGGAAATCGGACAGGGAGCAGATACTGTATTTTCACAGATGGTTGCGGAGACACTTCACACAGATATGGAACATGTACATATTAAAACGGTGCAGGATACAGATGTGTCACCGTTTGATACGGGGGCGTATGCATCCAGACAGTCTTTTGTGACCGGAACAGCAGTGCGGCATTGTGCAGAGATTCTGAGAGATAAGATACTTGCCTATGCGAAGACGCTCCTTCCGGAAATCGACACCAGAGAACTGACACTTAAAGATAACTGGATCTGGGCAGGTGATGAGCAGGCAATCTCTCTTGCGGCTCTGGCAGAAGAGAGCTATTACAGCCTTACAAATTCATCCGTATTGACAGCAGAAGTTTCTGAACAGGTGAAAAAAAATACGATTGCAACAGGATGCTGTTTTGCAGAAGTTGAAGTGGATATAAAACTTGGTAAAATTAAGATTCTTCATATTATCAATGTACATGACAGTGGAAAGCTGCTGAATCCACAGCTTGCCGAGATGCAGGTCCATGGTGGTATGTCTATGGGAATGGGGTATGGAATCAGTGAACAGCTGATTCTGGACGAAAAGACCGGACGTCCGTTGAATGGCAATCTGCTGGATTATAAGCTGATGACGATGCTGGATACGCCGGATATCAAAGCGGATTTCGTGGAATTGTGTGATCCGATGGGACCATATGGAAACAAAGCATTAGGAGAACCGCCGGCAATTCCATGTGCACCGGCAATCCGAAATGCAGTACTTCATGCGACCGGGGTGGCATTTTATGAAAATCCGCTGACACCGCAGAGACTGATCGACGGATTCAAAAAAGCAGGATTGATCTGAGAGGGGGCGCAGAGAATGTATGATATAGAGAAATACTATAATGCAGGAACCGTTTCAGAGGCAGTGACACTTCTGAATGAACATCCGGACACCAGGATCATATCAGGAGGAAGTGATGTTCTGATCAAGATCCGTGAGGGCAGGATGGCAGGAACCTCACTGGTATCTATTCGGGATATTGAAGAACTGAAAGGAATTGAGCGAAAAGAAAACGGCGATATTTATATCGGTGCAGGAACGGTATTTTCACATATTACAGCAGATCCGATCATTCAGAAATATATTCCGGTTCTGGGAGAAGCTGTTGACCAGGTTGGCGGTCCACAGATCCGCAATATCGGAACGATTGGAGGAAATATCTGTAATGGAGCAGTCAGTGCTGACAGTGTCCCGACGGTCTTTTCCTATAACGCGCTGCTGCATATTGCAAATGCAGAAGGCGGAAGAAGTGTCCCTGTCAGAGAATTTTATCTTGGTCCTGGACGTGTAGCTCTCAAACAGGGGGAAGTACTTACACATGTGATTATTCCAAAGAATGAATATGAAGGATATCATGGACACTATATCAAATATTCCATGCGAAATGCCATGGATATTGCGACGCTGAGCTGCAGTGTGGTAAGTAAAGTTGATACTGCAGAAAATATTCTGGAGGATGTTCGTATTACATTTGGCGTAGCAGCACCAGTGCCATATCGCTGTACAGAGACAGAAGCTTTATTGAAAGGCAGAAAACTGGATGCGTCTCTTTATCAGAATCTTGAGGAGAGTGTCAGAAGCGAGATACATCCGCGAGATTCATGGAGAGCTTCCAGAGATTTTCGTCTGCAGATTGGTGGAGAAATTGCACGGAGAGCACTGAGCCGTACTGTGGAACTTGCAGAAAATGCAAAGCAGCAGGGAGGTGAAAACGCATGAAAAAAGAAAAAGTACTTGTTCAATGCGTGGTAAACGGAGAAGAGGTTGCAGAGTATGTAGATCCGAGAGAATCTCTGCTGGATATGCTCCGTAATCATCTCGGCCTTACTTCCGTCAAAAAAGGCTGTGAAGTAGGGGAATGTGGAGCCTGTACCGTGATCATTGACGGCGAAACGATTGATTCCTGTATTTATCTGGCTGTCTGGGCAGAAGGAAAAAATATCCGTACACTGGAAGGTCTTGAAAAAAACGGAGAACTGACAAGAATTCAGGAAGCCTTTATTGAAGAGGGTGCAATTCAGTGTGGATTCTGTACACCGGGTTTTGTTATGTCTGCGACAGTCCTTCTGGAACAGGGAAAAGAACTGACCAGAGAGGAAATTAAGAAAAAAATGTCTGGAAATCTCTGCCGTTGTACCGGATATCAGAATATTGTCAACGCGGTAGAAAAAGTTATGCATGAAAATGCAGAAAAAGTTGAAGAAAAATAAACAATTAATACAACATTGAAAATGACAGCAAGAGAGGAATACAGTTAAGATGGGACATAAAACAACATTGCTCGTTCGCGGTGGCGGAGACCTTGCAAGTGGAGTAATCCACAGGCTTTATAAATGTGGTTATCAGGTACTGGTACTGGAATGTCGGAAGCCAAGTGCAATCCGTCGAAAGGTTTCTTTCGGAGAAGCTGTTTTCGACGGAATTTCCAGTGTGGAAGGTGTGACGGGCCGATTGATCGAAGATGTCAGTGAATGTCAGAAGGTCTGGGAGGCAGGAGAGATTCCGATTCTTGTCGATGAGACCGGGAAAGTGATAAAAGAGCTTAGACCGGATGCACTGATCGATGCAATCCTTGCGAAGAGAAATCTTGGAACAACAAGAGAGATGGCTCCGCTGACCGTTGCGTTGGGGCCTGGATTTGAAGCAGGAAAAGATGTTGATTTTGTTATCGAAACACAGAGAGGACATAATCTCGGAAGAGTGATCGAGGAAGGAACTGCAACACCAAATACGGGTATTCCGGGAGTGATCGCAGGATATGGAAAAGAACGAGTAATTCATTCTCCGGCAGCAGGAATCATGCACAATCGTTCTAAGATTGGCGATATCGTAGAAAAAGACCAGATCATAGCGATGGTAGATGCGACACCGGTATATGCCTCACTGACGGGTGTTTTACGTGGCATTATCCGTGATGGATATGAAGTGCCGAAAGGCATGAAGATTGCAGATATCGACCCTCGTAAAGAGCAGAAGAAAAACTGTGATACGGTTTCAGATAAGGCTCGCTGTATAGCCGGAAGTGTGGTAGAAGTTCTGCTGGCAAATGGAGTGCTGCCGTGATGCAGGCGGATTCTCTGCTGGATGCGTTAAAGATAAATCCGGAAAAATACCGGGTAATCGCTGTAGTTGGAGGCGGAGGTAAGACCAGCCTGATTTTTCGACTGATGGAAGAATTGGTTTCTATTGGAAAAACAGTGATAGTGACAACGACCACGCACATGGCATATGAGCCGGAGCGTCCATTTGTGGAAAATGGAGATATTGACGGGGTTCGGAAGGACTTGCAGATATATCACTATACGGTAGCCGCCAGTCTTGACTGCAGCAAGGGAAAAATCGGATGCCTTTCGGAAGAAAAACTGGAGGAACTGAGAGGGCTGTCAGATGTTCTTCTGATCGAAGCAGATGGTGCGAAACGTCTGCCACTTAAGGTACCGGAAGAATGGGAACCGGTGATTCCGGAGTTGGTGGATCTGCTTATTGGAGTTGTGGGTATGGATGCCCTCGGAGAGCCGATTCAGAAGACCTGTCACAGAGTGGAGAAAGTTGCGAAGTTTCTTGGAAAAGGGATAGAAGAGACGGTTACTGAGGATGATATCGTGAAGATCGCTGTTTCGAGGGATGGTTTAAGAAAGTGCGTGGATGAACGGGAGTATCGTGTTTTGCTAAACAAAGCAGATATTCCGGGAAAAGCTGAAGCGGCAGAGAGGATTGCAGGGAAACTGGAGCAGCAGAGAGTTCATGTAGTGTGGGGAAGTTTACAGAAAGAGTATTATAACAGTTGCGATTTTGCCAGAGAAAAGATTACACTTGTTATGCTCGCAGCAGGAAACAGCCGTCGTTTCGGTTCCAACAAATTGCTGTATGAAATTGATGGAATGCCGATGTATCTGCGGACACTTGAGAAACTTCAAAAGGCAGCATCAGAACTTGGAGACTGTGAGATTATAGTCGTCACCCAGTATGAAGAAATAGCCGCCAAAGCAAATACACTGGGAGTGAAAGTACTGATCAATCCACAGCCAGAGCGTGGTATCTCATCTTCCATGCAGATTGGGCTTGCCACTGCAAAAGATTCGTCGGCATGCCTGTTTACGGTATCTGACCAGCCCTGGCTTACCGCAGAGACCATCATCAACCTGGTAGACAAGTTTCGGGATGAGCAGAAAGGAATGGCATGCACCATTTTTGGCACCAAAACCGGAAATCCATGTATCTTCTCACGGGAATATTATCAGGAACTGATGGAAATTACCGGCGATAAAGGCGGAAAACAGATCATAAACAGACATCCTGAAGATGTGACGTACTTTAAGATTGAAGATGCGAGGGAACTTCAGGATATAGACATTCCCCTGGGATAAAATAAAACCGATCATACAAGAAGCATATTTCCTGTATGGCCGGTTTTTATTTCGTGTAAATAAAGCCGTTTTTTTATTTTTTTGTAGTAGTTTTTTTCACCGGCTTCTTCAGAAAGCCGTGTTTTTCGGCATCTTCTTCTGCGAGACGTACCGTTTCTTCAGATGGATTGGAGATGACGGCAGCAAAAACAATCTCACATGGTGGATTTTCTTTGACTGCCTGTACAGCTGCAGCAACGGCAGATACATCACCGGTCATAAAAACAGTTTCGTGTCCGCCGCATTTTCCGTTCCAGGTCAGGAAAGAAACGTCAGCGGTCTTCAGCATCTGGTCGATTACGATAACAGCGTTACTGCTTCCGACCACTTCTACTAATCCAAATGCTCCATATCTCATTCTATAGTCCTCACTTTAATATGTATTCGTATTGCGGGTTATTTGTTTGCAGTCATATACATGGCCGGTTCTGTATCATGAGCCGGGGATGCGATCACTGTATGGGAAACAACTTTGGAAATAGGTTCTGCGACATGGATTGCTGCTTCCATTGCAGCGGTTACATCAGAAACAGAACCACGCATCTTTACACAGGCACCTGCACCAAGACGATTACGTTCAATGTTCTGAATCTTTACATTTGCTGCTTTAGAAGCAGCATCAAGAGCTACGAAGCAGGCAGCAAAACTGTCAAGTTCAAAAATCCCTACTGCCATACCATTATAATTTTCAGCCATAATACCTCCATCCATTCATATGGGAATATAATATTTCGATTAAAACTATTTTTATTATACTCTGTTTTAAGTCTAAAAACAAGAGATAATCATGTATTTTTGTGGCTTTTAAAGAGAAGAACATGTGGTTTCATGACGAAAAATAATGATAAAACTGTGAGATTGTGTTGTGTTAAGTTGAAAAAATAGAGAATAGAGGTAAAATCAGCTGGAATATCTGGAAGGAGAGAAACGGGGGTGCTATAATATACATAAGAAAAAAGCTATGGCGGACAGCGTTCGCAGTACTATAAAAGAAGGTGGAACCGGGAAATGAAAGTACATCAGACGGATTTTTCGAAGGGAAATGTATATCGGAATATTCTGGAGGTCTCGATTCCGATGACGTTGGCACAGCTTCTGAACCTGTTGTACAATGTTGTAGACCGTATGTATATTGGAAGGATTCCGGGAGCCGGGGCAACAGCACTGCAGGGGTTGGCATCTGCTTTCCGTTAATCACAATGATCACGGCATTTACATATTTGTTTGGAAACGGCGGAAGTCCTCTCTGTGCAATGGAGCTTGGAAGAGGAAATCATGAAGAGGCAGAGAAATTAATGGGAAATACATTTTCCATGCTTCTGATTTCAAGTATAATACTGATGGCAGTGAGCTATCTGTTCTATAAACCGATTCTGTATGCATTTGGAGCCAGCGATGTAACATTTCCGTATGCAGGAGATTACATCACAATTTATCTGATCGGAACACCATTTGTTATGATCTCACTGGGATTAAATCCATTTATTAACTGTCAGGGATTTGGAAACATGGGAATGCTGATGGTGCTGATTGGAGCAGTTTTAAATATTATTCTTGATCCGATTTTTATTTTTGGATTGCATATGGGAGTAAGAGGTGCTGCACTTGCAACGATTATTTCCCAGATCTGTTCCGGAATATGGGTGTTAAGATTTCTTACAGGAAAGAAAGTCACACTGCGTCTGAATCGCCTGGCAATGGTAATAGAATGGGCACGGGTAAAAGAGATTATGGCACTTGGAATTTCGGGTTTTATGATGCAGTTTACGAATGGGCTGGTACAGATATTCTGTAATTCCACATTGCATATGTATGGTGGTGACATATATGTTGGGGTTATGACAGTGTTGAATTCTGTGAGAGATATTGCAACAATGATGGTACATGGGCTTACAAATGGTGCGTCACCAGTTATGAGTTTTAATTATGGAGAAAAGGATTTTGGAAAAGTAAAACAGGCAATTAAATTTGTAACCGTTGTCTGTTTCAGTTATGCGTTGTTTGTATGGGGAATCATCAAAATTATGCCGGAATTTTTTATTAAATTATTTAATAACGATCCGACATTGTTGGAAAAGGGTGTTCCGGCGCTGCACATCTATTTCTTTGGTTTTTGCTTTATGGCATTGCAGTTTACCGGTCAGGCAGTATTTGTAGCACTTGGAAAAGCGAAGAGAGCAACATTCTTTTCTATTTTCCGTAAGGTAATCATTGTTGTACCATTGACGGTGCTCCTGCCGCGTGTTGGCGGTCTGGGTGTGGATGGAGTGTTCTGGGCAGAGCCAATTTCGAATCTGATCGGTGGATGTGTGTGTTTCTTTACGATGCTGGCAACGATCCTGCCGGAATTAAAAGAAAAGTAAGCAGCAGAAAAGGAGTACAATCTGGTTTTGAGGTAATCCCCCCGGACTTTCAGATTATACTCCTTTTTATATCATGGCATTGATATTTAAATATGGATTTTAGTCCCGGTCTTGCCTTGAATACCGTCTTTGGCTTTTTCGAGAAGCGTAATCATGGCTGAGCGTCCTTCTTTGGAAGAGGCAAAATCCATGGCCGCCTGTACTTTGGGAAGCATGGAACCTGGTGCAAACTGACCTTCGTCTACATATTTCTGGGCTTCTTCTACGGTCATTTCATCCAGCCACTTCTCATTTTCTTTACCGAAGTTTACAGCAACTTTTTCGACTGCTGTCAGAATGATCAGCATGTCGGCATCAAGTTCTTTAGCGAGTAAGCAACTTGCAAAATCTTTATCAATAACAGCTGATGCACCTTTCAGGTGGTCACCCTGTAATGTGACAGGAATTCCTCCACCTCCGCAGCAGATAACAATTTTGTTTGCATCTACAAGACTGTTGATCGCATCCTGTTCTACGATTTCAACTGGTTTCGGGGAAGCAACGACACGGCGGTATCCGCGACCGGCATCTTCTTTCATAACATAACCATATGCTTTTTCTGCATGTTCAGCCTGTTCTCTGGTCATGAAATGTCCAATTGGTTTGCTTGGATTCTGGAAGGCCGGATCATTTTCATCGACACGTACCTGTGTAACAACAGTTACGACCGGTGTGCGCATAAATCCGCGTTTGCGAAGCTCTTCACGAAGCGCATTCTGCAGGTCGTATCCGATGTATGCTTGGCTCATGGCAACACAGACGGAGAGAGGCGTGTTTGGCTGGTTTGCGTCTTCTCTGGAAAGAGCTGCCATGGCATTGTTGATCATACCTACCTGTGGGCCATTTCCATGAACAACAACAACCTGATGCCCTTCTTCGATCAGATCACACAGGGCTTTTGCTGTGGTTTTGACGGCCTGCATCTGTTCCGGGAGTGTATTGCCAAGGGCGTTTCCGCCCAGAGCAATCACAATTCTTTTTCTTTTATACATTGTAAAAACCTACCCGATAAAAAATTATTTCATGATTCTTGGTGCAGCTTTTACTTCCAGTTTCTTCAGGATATCCTGCGGATTTTCAAATTTGGAAAGCATGATCATAGCTGCAATGATATATGGTTTGAAGCTTGCTTCTTTATAAAGCGGGATTCTGTAACGGTCAAATACGGATGCATCGACTTCGCCTGTTTCGCAGCTTACACCTGTGATATCAGCTGGCAGACAGTGCAGATAGAGAGCTTTTCCGTCTTTTGTTGTTTTCATGAGTTCTTCTGTGCAAGCCCAGTCTTTGTGTTCGGCATTCTGAGCAAGAAGTTCTTTTTCCAGTTTGTCGATTCCTTCGAAATCGCCTTCTGCATAGAGATTGGTACGTTTTTCCATAGCAGCGAAAGGAGCCCAGCTCTTTGGATATACAATATCAGCATCTTTGAAGGCTTCTTCCATGCTGTTTGTTTTTGTGAAGGATCCGCCTGTTGCTTCTGCGTTCTTTCTAGCAATTTCTTCAACTTCCGGCATTACATCGTATCCTTCTGGATGAGCAAGAACAACGTCCATACCGAAACGTGTCATCAGACCGATAACACCCTGAGGAACAGAGAGCGGTTTGCCGTAAGATGGAGAGTAAGCCCATGACATAGCGATTTTTTTGCCTTTGAGGTTCTCTACACCACCAAATTCATGGATAATATGAAGCATATCAGCCATACACTGTGTTGGGTGGTCAACGTCGCACTGCAGGTTTACAAGAGTAGGTCTCTGTTCAAGGATACCATCTTTGTTTCCCTCAGTAACTGCATCCATGAATTCTTTCTGGTATGCATGTCCTTTGCCGATATACATATCATCACGGATACCGATTACGTCAGCCATGAAGGATACCATGTTTGCTGTTTCGCGAACAGTTTCACCATGCGCAATCTGCGATTTTTTCTCATCGAGATCCTGTACTTCCAGACCAAGAAGGTTGCAGGCAGAAGCGAAAGAGAAACGGGTACGTGTAGAGTTGTCACGGAAGATGGAGATTCCAAGACCACTTTCAAATACTTTTGTGGAAATGTTGTTTTCTCTCATGAAACGAAGTGCATCTGCTACGGTAAATACTGCTTCGAGTTCTTCGTCGGTTTTGTCCCATGTCCAGAAGAAATCGTTGTTATACATTTCTTTGAAGTTGAGTTTGTTGAGCTTATCGATGTAATCCTGTAAAGTTTTCATTCTTTTCTCCTTTTAGGTGGAAATGTTTGATCGAGATTATTCTTCACGTACGTGAGTTCAGATCAAATATTTCAACGGAGACGCGCTCGCGCTTACTTCGACTGGCAGCGGTACATAGGGGATTAAAAAACAATCCCCAAGTACCGGCCGCCTCAGATCATCTCCTTATGAAATATTTATCTGACTCACTGAACTGAGAAGAAAAAACACCTCGATCAGCCCATTTCATGAGTTATATTTTATATTTGTACATTCGTTCACCTGCGGCTATAACACTACAACGTAGCCCTTTCATACTTGAAGAACCAAGAGCTTATGGAGTGGTTTAGTCAATTCCCGTCCTGCTTGACAGTGTAGAACTACTGTGCTTTTAGCCCCAAGGGTGTGCAGAGGGAGCGGGGCTTCGCTCCCTTTGCAGGTTTATAAGGACTTCGCCCTTAATAAGTTCAAAGAACCTCGTTCTTTGCTGTTCTTTCTTACTTGCAGTAAGAAGCAGGCAGTGCTGCATAAACCGCTGCGCATCTTACGAGGTCGATCTTCCAGGTCTTTTCGTTTGGTGCATGTGCCTGTGCCTCTGCTCCAGGACCGAATCCGATGCAAGGGATTCCATTACGTCCCATAATGGATACGCCGTTTGTGGAGAATGTCCATTTATCTGTAAGTGGGCGTGCTTTTCGCATTTCTTCTGTTTCAGCATTTCCAAGACGGGTTTCACCGTACAGGTTTTTGTATGCGTCTTCAAGAGCTTTTGTTACTTTGTGATCTTTCGGAATAGCCCATGTTGGGAAGTAGCACTCGATTTCGTATTTGCAGCCTGTGTAGGAAGGACGATCATAGTTATACATGGATACAACAACGTCATCACCGTATTTCTGAACGCTTGGAAGTGCACGGATCTCATCCAGGCAGCTTTCCCATGTTTCTCCGAATGTCATACGACGGTCAAGAGATACCGCACAGGAGTCAGCTACTGCACAACGGCTAGGAGAGGTGTAGAAAATCTGAGATACAGTTACAGTACCGCGTCCAAGAAAACGAGCCTCTTCCCAGTCAGGGTTGAATTTTGGATTGAGCATTTTAACAAGACCTTTGATCTCTGTTTCGTCAGCGTCATCGTTTTCATTAAGGGAACGTACGTCCTGAAGGATATCAGCCATTTTGTAGATGGCGTTGTCACCACGTTCCGGAGCAGAACCATGGCAGGAAACACCCTTTACATCTACGCGGATTTCCATACGTCCACGCTGACCTCTGTAGATACCACCGTCAGTTGGCTCTGTGGAAACTACAAATTCCGGACGGATCTTGTCTTCGTTGATGATGTACTGCCAGCAGAGACCGTCACAGTCTTCTTCCTGAACCGTTCCGACTACCATGATCTTATATCCTTCCGGAATCAGATCCATGTCTTTCATGATTCTGGCACCGTATACAGCAGATACGAGACCACCGCACTGGTCAGAGACACCACGTCCACCGATTTCTTCTTCTGTTTCGTAACCTTCGTATGGATCGAAGTTCCAGTTTTCGATGTTACCGATACCAACCGTATCGATATGGGCATCAAAAGCGAGAATCTTATCACCGGATCCCATGTAACCGATGACGTTACCCTGTGGATCAATAGTTACTTCATCGAAGTTCAGCTTTTTCATTTCAGCTTCGATTGTTTCGATATGTTTTCTTTCATCGCAGCTTTCTCCAGGATTTTTAACGATTGCTCTTAAGAATTTGACCATATCTTCCTGATAATTCTGAGCAGCTTCTTTGATTTTGCCGTAATCCATTTTAAAGTTCCTCCCATGTATATGAAATAATTTTTGAGTTTTTGATTACTTGCTTAAAGATTCGTTTGTTCCGTACAGTCCATCCCATACGATCTCGCGGTAACGAATCGGATCGGTGTCACCTTCTGTGGAGATTACGAGAACGTTGGAGTTTTCATCCAGTTTCAGAGCTTCTTTGAGATCTTTTGCATCTTCATCGTGAAGGGCAGTGAAGCACAGACCAAGCGGAACAGAACCAGATTCGCCAGAAACGATATGCGGATCATTACCGAGCGGATTCGCATAGATTCGTGTTGCTTTGGCACTCATCCAGTCCGGGCAGGATGCAAATACAGAAACGTGATTCCTTAAGATATCCCATCCAATGGTGTTTGCTTCGCCGCATGCGAGACCGGCCATAATCGTCTGAAGGTCACCGCCTACGTTTACAAGATCACCGGATTCCTTCATAGCAGAACGGTACAGGCAATCAGCAGCACTTGCTTCGCAGACAACCATTACTGGTGGATTTTCTTTATATTTATGTGCAAAGTAACCAACGACAGCGCCTGCAAGAGAACCAACACCTGCCTGGACAAATACATGTGTCGGGCGGTCGATTCCGGCTTCCTTGAGCTGCTGGTCAGCTTCCATAACCATAGTTCCATATCCCTGCATGATCCATGACGGGATTTCTTCATATCCGTCCCAGGCAGTATCCTGAACGATGATGCCATGCTCTGTCTTGGCTGCTTCAGCTGCAGCCATTCTTACGCAGTCATCGTAATTAACTTCTTCGATGGTAACAGTTGCACCTTCTTTAGCAATGTTGTCAAAACGTGTTTTCGTTGTTCCTTTTGGCATACGGACAACTGCCTTCTGTCCGAGACGTTTGGCAGCCCATGCAACTCCGCGTCCGTGGTTTCCATCTGTTGCTGTGAAGAAGGTAGCCTGTCCGAATTCTTTTCTTAATTCTTCAGAAGAAAGAACTGCATATGGAAGTTCGCTGATATCTTTCCCGACTTCTTTTGCTATGTAACGTCCCATTGCGTAGGAACCACCAAGAACTTTGAAGGCGTTCAGTCCGAAACGATAGGATTCATCCTTGCAATGGATGCTCTTAACACCAAGATAGGATGCCAGTTCAGCAAGATCCTGAAGAGGAGTTACTGTATACTGAGGAAAACTTTTGTGAAATTCATTGGCTTTTTTTACGTTCTCTTCGGACATTAACTCGAGATGTTTGTCGTCAGATCTGGCAACGTGATTGACAGTCCATTTTAAACCTTCTGTCATTTGAAAACCCTCCTTAAAAAATTTATTTTAAACTCATAATTTTTCTTTTCTTTCTAAAACTATCATATCATAAATATGTAAATTTGCAAGAGAAAATACAAAAACTTTTAGGTTTTCACAAAAAAAGTTAGTACGCCAAAAAAAGTGTCATTTGTTGAAAATAGACAATTGCTATGATAAGATAAAACTATCTTTATACATAAGTGATGAGACAGAAAAGGAGACAATGAATATGGCTATTTTTCAGGCGTTTCGGGCATTGCGTCCTGTTTCGGAGAAGGCAGCAGATATGGCTGCACTTCCATATGATGTGGTAGATCGTGCAGAGGCGAAAGCGATTGGAGATAAAAATCCTGATTCTTTCCTGCATGTAGATCGTGCTGAGATGGATCTGCCGGATGATACAGATCTGTATGACTCGAAAGTATATGAACGCGCAAGACAGAATCTGTTGAATATGGAAAAAAATGGTGTGATGAAACAGGATGAAACACCGTGCTATTATATTTATGAACTTACCCGTAAGGGAAAGACACAGACAGGTCTGGTTGGATGCTGTTCAATCGATGATTATATGAAGGGCATCGTAAAAAAACATGAACTTACCAGAGAAGATAAGGAGCAGGACCGTATCCGTCATGTAGATGTGTGTGATGCGAATACCGGACCGATTTATCTTGCGTGCCGCTATCCACAGCAGTTGCTTGATTTGATGGAACAATGGAAAACATCTCACACAGCAGTATATGATTTTGTTGCAGATGATGAAATTGGGCATCGCGTGTGGGTGATCGACGGGAATGAGGAGATTGAGACGATACGTGAGCAGTTTGAAAATATCCCGTCTATATATATTGCGGATGGACATCACAGAGCAGCATCGGCAGTGAAAGTGGGACTTAAACGAAGAGAAGAGCATCCGGATTATGATGGAACAGAGGAATTTAATTATTTCCTTTCTGTAGTATTTCCATATGATCAGCTTAAGATCCTGGCATATAACAGAGTGGTGCATGATCTGAATGGAATGGATGAACATGCTTTTATTGCCAGTCTGAAATTTAATTTTGAACTTATGATCATGCCGGGATTTCCGTGTAAACCAGTAGAAAAACACTGCATGGGCATGTATGTGGGCGGAAACTGGTATCATTTAAAAGCATGGGAAGATGTTTATGAGAAGAAAGATGTAGTAGGTCAGCTGGATGTGTCTATCCTTCAGGAAAAAGTTCTTACACCGATTCTTGGCATTGGTGATCCGCGTACGGATCAGAGAATCCGCTTTGTAGGTGGCAGCCATAAGTTGAGTGAACTTGCCGAGATTGCAGATAAGACTGGTGGAGTTGCATTTGCCATGTTTCCGACGGCAATGGAAGATCTGATGCAGATTGCAGATGAAAATAAACTCATGCCGCCGAAATCTACCTGGTTTGAACCGAAACTTCGAAGCGGTCTGTTTATACATAAACTTTCATAATAATAAGCTCTGATACAGAGCAGTTCTCAGAAAAGGAGGAATTACGTATGGGATTGATCAAAGCAGCAGTTGGAGCAGCCGGCGGGGTACTGGCAGATCAGTGGAAAGAGTATTTTTACTGTGAGGCTATGCCAGCCGATGTGCTGGTTACAAAAGCACATAAAAAAGTTTCTGGGAGATCATCAAACAAACATGGATCAGAAAATATCATATCCAACGGATCTGTAATCGCAGTGAACGACGGACAGTGTATGCTGATCGTAGAACAGGGAAAAGTTGTAGATGTCTGTGCAGAACCGGGAGAGTATACCTATGATATGTCTACAGAACCATCTATTTTTTGTGGTGAGCTTGGAGAAGGAATAAAGAATGTATTCCAGCAGATTGGAAAAAGATTTACTTTTGGCGGAGAAGCACCAAAAGATCAGAGAGTATATTTTGTAAACACAAAAGAACTCGTGGGAAATAAATATGGAACACCGAATCCGGTTCCTTTCCGTGTAGTGGACAACAATATCGGACTGGATATTGATATTTCTATTAAATGTTTTGGGGAATACAGCTATCGAATTGCCAATCCGATTCTTTTTTATACAAATGTATGTGGTAATGTAGAACAGGATTATGAACGGGAAGAGATTGACGGTCAGTTGAAGAGTGAACTTATGACCGCATTGCAGCCGGCTTTTGCGAAAATTTCGGAACAGGGTATCCGTTACAGCGCACTTCCGGGACATACACAGGAACTTTCTGATGCACTGAATCAGGTACTTACTGAAAAATGGAATAACTTAAGAGGTATCTGCATTGTTTCACTTGGTGTGTCCAGTGTGAAAGCATCCGAAGAAGATGAAGCGATGATCAAAGAACTGCAGAGAAATGCTGCGTTCCGTAATCCGACAATGGCAGCAGCACATATGGTAGGAGCGCAGGCAAGTGCTATGCAGGCAGCTGCATCTAATCAGAATGCCGGTCCGGTAATGGCGTTTGCAGGTATGAATATGGCATCTAATGCCGGTGGAGTGAATGCACAGAATTTGTTTGCAATGGGGCAGCAGGCACAGCCGCAGATGCAGCCACAGTCTCAGCAGAGCAGTGGATGGACATGTGCATGCGGAGCTGTTAATACAGGTAAATTCTGCTCAGAGTGCGGACAGCCGCGTCCGGCAGGACCGTGGACCTGCAGCTGTGGAGCTGCTAATACGGGTAAATTCTGTTCGGAATGTGGACGACCAAGACCATAACCTGAGGAGGTGACCGGGTGGATACATTAAACTATAAATGTCCAAACTGTTCGGCTGGACTTACGTTTGACAGTAAAGAACAGAAGATGAAATGCGAATTTTGCGGAAGTACGTATTCGCTGGAAGAACTGGATAAACTGGCAGAACAGCAGGATACGGTAGAAGAAGATAAGACCGAAAAATGGAAAGGGTTTGAACCGGAACAGTGGCAGTCAGATGAGAAGTCAAATATGGTAGTGTGGAACTGTCCGTCTTGTGGAGCTGAAATATTGGCCGAAAAGACAACAGGATCAACGGTGTGTCCGTATTGTGACAATCCAATGATCATGCCGGAACAGTTTAAAGACAGTTATCGTCCGGATTACATCATTCCGTTTATGAAATCAAAAAAAGAAGCGAAACAGGCACTTAAGGCACATTACGAAGGAAAACCGCTTCTTCCGAAAGTATTTAAAGATGAAAATCATCTCGAAGAGATTAGGGCAGTTTATGTACCGTTCTGGTTGTTTGATCTGGATACTGCAGGAAGATTCAGCTATGAGGCGACAAAAACCAGAGTATGGGAAGACGATGACTATAACTATACAGCAACCAGGTTTTATCATGTTGCCCGTGCCGGAAAGATAAACTTCCGAAAAATACCAGTGGATGGTTCAAAGGCAATCGATGATACCATGATGGAGGCAATCGAACCATATGAATATCAGGATCTGACAGAATTTAATATGTCCTACCTGTCCGGATATATGGCAGATAAATATGATCAGGAACCGGATGAACTGACCGGACGTGTCTATGAACGTATGGAACAGAGCGTCAAAGACTGTTTTGAAGCGAGTGTAAAAGGATATGCAACTGTTACGCCGAAGCAGGAGAAGGTTACTGTAACGAATAAAGGCGAGGTAAAATATGGCCTTTTTCCGGTATGGTTTCTGAATACAAAATGGAATGGAAAAACATATTCGTTTGCCATGAACGGACAGACGGGACGTCTGATCGGTGACCTTCCGGTGGGAAAAGATCTGGCAGTAAAATACTGGTTCAAATGTCATATCCCGCTGACAATTGCTATGACAGCAATCGTTACAGCACTGCGATTTATGGGGGTGATCTGAATGAAGAAAATGAATCTTATCTTAAGCGGATCACTGCTTGTGATGAGCCTTGGTGTGCTTTCACCGGCTGTGGTGTATGCAGGTGCTGAGACAGAGACAGCACAGGAAGATGAAAATGGAGAAATGTCCTGGGTTTTTGATGATTGCGGGATTCTGAGTGATGATGAGATCACAGAGCTTAATGATGAACTTGCGACTATATATGATACATATGGATATGATGCCGTTCTCTGGATCTCACAGGATGTGGGAGAGGACGAAGATTATCGTCAGTATGCTGCGGAATTTATGCAGGCTAATGAAATTGGTTATGGAGATACTCATGAAGGTATGTGTATTTTCCATCAGCCGGGTGTCAGAAACATTACGATCGTATTCCGCGGAGACACGCAGAATGAGTTTTCTACGAGAATCCAGGATGAAATGCTGGATAAATGTAAGACATATCTTAAGGATGATGATCCATTCGGTGGATATCAGTCATTGATTCATGATCTGGAGGCGGGACTTGACCGCATTTCGGAAGGAGAGAATATCCGGTTGATGGATCTCAGTGATGAAGCAGTTGGCGGACGGTTCGTGAAAGATCTTCTCATGGCATTTGTGATCATGATCATTCCAACGGGAGTTCTCACCTGGTATCAGGTACGTAAGATGAAAACACGTGTGCAGCAGCCGGATGCCAGTGAATATACGACGGATAGTGGACTGGAATTGAGCGAAAAACATGATATTTTCCTGTATGAGACGGTAAGCCAGACTGCAAAAGTCAAAAACGATAATAATGATTCAGGAAGCTTTTCAAGTGGTGGAGAGAGTTTTTCGGGATCCAGCAGCGATTACTAAAATTAAGCCAGCGGGGAACTTGCCCGTTGGCTTAATTTATGAATAAAAATACAAAAAAACTTTGTTTTATACAAACAGTTAATTTGCATCAAAAATGCACAAATTGATATAGAAATACTTTACAGAAGTACAACAATGCACTAATAAAAATACAATATATAGGAAAAATGCACAAAAGGAACAGGAGAGATACAGGATTTATTGAACGAAAGTGCAATTGTAATTTGCAACAGGTATGTTATAATTTCCACTGATTGAAAACTAAACGTGGGGGTGACATCTTTGAAAAAAACAGTAACATTTTTTGGAATGCTTCTGTCCATGCTTCTGATGTGTCCGACAGGTGTCTGGGCAGCAGGAAGTGGAGAAACAACCACTCAGGTGCCGGTATGGCTGTGCATTCCTTTTGCGGGGCTGCTGCTCTGCATCGCCGTGATGCCGCTGATCAAAGCTGAATGGTGGGAAGCACATCAGCCACATGTGGTACTTATGTGGATTCTGCTGATGGTGATTCCGTTTGCAGTGGTTTATGGTACAGGCAAAGCAACAGAGACAGTTCTTGAATGTATTGTAAATGATTATCTTACTTTTATTGTTCTTCTTTTCGGACTTTTCTGTGTTTCGGGTAATATTACTATGGAAGGAGATTTTGCAGGATCTCCCCGAGTAAATGTATGTCTTCTTGCTTTTGGAACACTTCTGTCCAGCTGTATTGGAACGACAGGTGCAAGTATGCTGATGGTTCGTCCTGTGATCAAGATGAATTCGTGGAGAAAAAGAAAAAGTCATATTATGATATTCTTTATTTTTATGGTATCTAATATGGGTGGATGTCTGACACCGATCGGTGATCCGCCACTCCTTATGGGATTTATGAGAGGAGTACCGTTTTTCTGGAGTCTGCATCTGTTACCGGTTCTGCTCTTTAACATGGTGATCATGCTGTTTGTATTCTATCATGTGGATAAGCTGGCATATCGTAAAGACATTGCACAGGGACGTAAACCGGATATCAGTAAACCTGGTACAGAATTTCATATTGAAGGACTGCATAATATTATCTTCCTGGTGATGATCGTGGCAGCGGTTATCCTGAGCGGGGTACTTCCGGGACTTTCTGCGTTCCAGAATGCGGCAGGAGAAATTATGGGAATCCACATTTTCGGTGAAGTGACACTGACATTCCCGGCACTGATAGAGATTGTTATGATCCTTATGGCTGCATTTCTGTCATTTAAGACAACGGATAAGAGCATCCGTAGAAGAAACCATTTTACCTGGGGGGCTATCCAGGAGGTTGCGGTATTGTTTATCGGTATTTTTATTACCATGCAACCGGCCTTGATGCTTCTGAAAGCACTTGGACCTCATATCGGACTTTCCAGTCCGCGTGAAATGTTCTGGGCAACCGGTGCACTGTCCAGTTTCCTGGATAATACACCAACTTATCTGGTATTTCTTACCACGGCAGGAACCCTTGGTTTCCTGAATGGAGTTACAACAAGTCTTGGCACAGTTCCGGTCAAACTTTTGTCTGCGATTTCCTGTGGTGCGGTATTTATGGGAGCCAACACATATATCGGTAATGCTCCGAACTTTATGGTAAAATCTATTTCTGACGAGAACGGTGTCAATATGCCGTCCTTCTTCGGATACATAGGCTGGTCGCTAGTATTCCTTGTTCCGGTATTCATACTGGATATGCTTGTGTTCTTTATGTAAGGGAGGGAGAGTTATGTCAGAAAATATCAATCATGAAATATATACAGAACTTGCCAATCGTATTTATGATCTGGACGCAGAAGTATATCATGTTCTGGGATCTTCCCTTGGACGTACGTTTACCGGAAACCGTGATACGACGATCCGTACGTTGAGTATGCTGATGTATACAAAACCGGACGGACATCTGCTTCGAAGTGAACTTGCACTGATCAGTAATATGGCTCGTACGATCAAAGATCCGGCAGAAAAAAGCCGCCTGATGACGGAGTATGATGAGATCCTCAAAGCCATTGAGCAGCTTCCAAACATGTTTGGTTCTACGGATATTCTGGATGCAGAGAGAGTAGCACTGAATCTGGCAGCCAGAAGAGAAAAAATCTCAGAAAATGATCATTTAGTTATCTGTATCAGCCGTACACAGGGAAGTGCCGGAAATGATATTGGTTTTGAACTTGCTGATAAACTGCGAATTAACTATTATGATGTGGAAATCTTTAATCAGGTTATGAAACGACTGGAGGCAGAAAAAGATAATGTTCAGGATAAAGAGAATTTTACGGATTTCAATAAGTACGGAAAGAAAACGCATGAGAGCCTGAAGACGAAACTGAAAGAACTGAATCGTTATCATGGACTTTCCAAGCAGGATGCGGTATTCTTTAATATGAGCGATCTGATCTGCGAACTGGCAAGAACAGAGGACTGCCTGATCATGGGACGATGTGCAGATGCAATCCTTAAGAATAACCATATTCCACATATCAGTATCTTTATCAGCGCACCATTCCAGGTACGCACACAACATGTTATGGATGTTCGTAATATGGATATGAAGCAGGCTGTCCGTTTTCTGAAGAAGATGGATAAACAGCACAAAAAATATTACGAATTTTACACTGGAGAGAAATGGGGAAAACCGGAAAATTATGACCTTTGTATCAACAGTGCGAATTATGGCATCAAGGAGACCATTGATGTCATCAAACGATTGCTGAATCAGCAGACACAGTAGAAAATAAACAACGAAATAATCGATAAAAAATCCGCAGGATATCATCTGAAAGTGATATTCAGCGGATTTTTGTTCTTAAAGATTATTTGTTTACATCAATATAGCTGTACAGCGTGTACTTGGAAATGCCAAAATAATTAGCTACTTTATCACCGGATTTTGTAATCAGAAAAGCACCGGAATCATTCAGGAACTGGATTGCAGTCACCTTGTCTTCTTTGTTCATCAGAGCTACTGGTTTTCCGACCAGAGCTACGGATTCTTCAATCAGATGATCCAGCAGATCATTGACACTGTGGGTGATCTCTTTTGGCTTTTCTTCCTTATTAACGGGAGTGACCAGAGCGTGCAGTGCACTTTCGATCATGGTCAGCTTTGTAATATCATAGTTGATTCCAAATACATAATGCAAGGTGCCATCATCGTCGCGGATATAGGAAGTACTGCATTTTAGAATTTTACCGTCAGAGGTTTTCATCAGATATCCGGAATGATCCTGAATCTCGTCTGTTGAGTCGTTTCCTTTTTTGTTGTTATGCCTGATTACATCAAAAACTGCATTAGAAGGACCATCACCAATTCCTCTTCCGGTAACATGACCGTTTTCGATATAGACAATGGAATGTTCCGGATCGTTGGTTTTGAGATCGTGGATTACGATTTCACAATCAGGACCAAATTGAGAAGCAAGATCTCTTGCAATCTGTTTTAATACAGTCAGCCGTCCCATTATTATTCCTCCTCCATATTGTGGTTTGTATTGTTATTATTACTAATATAACATAAATTTTTTTTGAGATAAAGTTTTTTCAAAGAAAAATTAAGCATGCCTTAAAAAAATTGTTCGAAATATTTTTGGATGCATAGATAGTAGTTGATGCTCTGGCGGAAGAATGATATATTTAATATCATAAACAAGGATTTGTTTTTGGGGGTGAAAACTATGAAATATTTATTGAAAAACGGAACGGTTGTAACAGGCGAAAAATCAGAGCAGCTGGACATTCTGGTAGAAGGAGAAAAAATCGTACAGGTTGGGAAAAATCTTCCATCCGAGGAGGCACAGGAAATCGACGTCAGTGGGAAAATTCTTTTTCCGGGTTTCATAGATGGTCATACACATTTTGATCTGGAAGTAGCAGGCACAGTAACGGCGGATGATTTTGAGACTGGAACAAAAGCAGCGATTCTCGGGGGAACTACATTTGTCATTGATTATGCATCACAGGATAAGGGTGGACACACTCTGAAGGAAGGACTTGATAAATGGCATAAGAAGGCAGATGACAAATGTTCCTGTGATTATTCTTTCCATATGTCGATCGTGGAATGGAATGAAAATACAGAACAGGAAATACAGGACATGATCGATCATGGAATCACCAGTTTCAAACTGTATATGACATATCCGGCAATGATCGTAAATGACTGCGATATGTACAAAATTCTGAAAAAACTTGGAAAATGTGGCTGTTTTGCAGGCGTACACTGCGAGAATGCAGGAGTGATCGATGCGCTGATCGCAGAAGCAAAAAAAGAGGGAAGGCTTGGACCGGAAAATCATCCACTGGTGCGTCCGGACACGATGGAAGCGGAAGCAGTTCACCGTCTGCTCGTGATTGCCAGAGAGGCAGATGCACCGGTGATGGTAGTACACCTTACAAACAAAAAAGCATTTGAAGAAGTTATGCATGCAAGAGCGAACGGACAGAAGGTATATGCAGAAACATGTCCACAGTATCTGCTGCTTGATGACAGTGTGTATACGAAACCGGATTTTCAGGGAGCTGTTTATGTCTGTGCACCTCCGATTCGCAAAAAAGAAGATCAGGACTGTCTGTGGGAAGCGTTGTCACGAGAAGATATCCAGACAGTAGCTACGGATCAGTGCAGTTTTACACTTGCACAGAAGGCCCTGGGCAAAGATGATTTTACAAAGATACCGGGGGGACTTCCGGGAGTCCAGACACGCGGAACATTACTTTATACGTATGGGGTAAAGGAAGGCAGGATTACGCAGGAACAGATGTGTAAGCTTCTATCCGAAAATCCGGCGAAGCTGTATGGCGTTTATCCGCAAAAAGGTGTGCTTGCACCAGGAAGTGATGCAGACATTGTAGTACTGGATCC
Source organism: Blautia sp. 210820-DFI.6.14 (assembly GCF_020558815.1). Lineage (NCBI taxonomy): Bacteria > Bacillati > Bacillota > Clostridia > Lachnospirales > Lachnospiraceae > Blautia > Blautia sp. 210820-DFI.6.14. The sequence continues at coordinate 1,857 of NZ_JAJCKS010000010.1, read as the reverse complement.
GGAAAAAGAAAGTGTGATATCTGCTGCCACACATGCTTATAATACTGATAATAATCCATTTGAAGGAATCAGACTGCGCTGCGGAATTGATAAAGTATTTTTAAGAGGCAGTCTGACGGTAGACGATGGCCGACTGGTAAAAGAAAAACTCGGAAAATATATTGCCAGAGGAAAAAAACAAATGTAAATATTTCTGCTGGAGAGAATACATGAAAAGATTAATTGATAAACTGCATCAGGAACAGATGCTGACTGCAGAAGAGTTTCACCGACTTTTGGCGAATCGTTCAGAAGAGACAGATCAGTATGCACGGGAGCTGGCAAATCAGGTCCGGCAGGAAGTGTACGGAAATAAGATTTATGTACGTGGTCTGATCGAATTTACCAATTACTGTAAAAATGACTGCTATTATTGTGGAATCCGTCGGAGCAATCAGAATGCACAGCGTTACAGACTGACGGAAGAAGATATTCTGGAATGCTGCAGGCAGGGATATGAGCTTGGTTTTCGTACCTTTGTTCTACAGGGCGGCGAGGACGGCTTTTTTACAGATGACAGGATCGTACAGATCGTACGAAAGATTAAAGAACAATATCCGGATTGCGCACTGACTCTTTCCATAGGAGAAAAATCAGAAGAAAGCTACCGTGCATACAGAGAGGCAGGGGCTGACAGGTATCTGTTACGACATGAAACGGCTGATCCACGTCATTATATGCGGCTTCATCCGCTGGAAATGTCCGGAGAAAACCGCAAAAGCTGTCTTCGGATACTTAAGAAACTGGGCTATCAGACGGGAGCAGGATTCATGGTGGGTTCACCGTTACAGACAGTGGATGACCTCGTGGAAGACTTTTTGTTTCTGAAGGAGCTTGATCCGGAAATGGTTGGAATCGGGCCGTTTATTGCACATCAGGATACCCCATTTTGCAATGAAAGAAGTGGAACGCTGGATGATACACTGTTTTATCTTGCATTGTTGCGTCTGATGCTCCCGAATGTGCTGCTTCCTGCAACGACTGCCCTTGGGACGATTCATCCAAGAGGAAGAGAAATGGGTGTTTTGTCAGGTGCCAATGTTGTGATGCCGAATCTTTCTCCTGTTTCAGTCAGAAAAAAATACATGTTGTATGATGGAAAAATATGCACAGGTGACGAAGCTGCGGAATGCAGAATGTGTCTCAGCAGACGGATGGAGCGGATTGGCTGTGAAGTCGTTACAGACAGAGGAGACTACAAAAAAAGACTTGCATAATATAGCGGAATTGGGGTATAGTGTTGATAGGCTTATGCGTTATAAAGGAGGAAATTATTTCTATGAAGAAATCCAGATTACTGATCGTGCTGGCCGGATTGGCTGTTGTGGCATCCGGATGTGGATATAGCACGGGAGGAGAAGACTCTACTGTGACTGTGATTGAAGCAACTCCGACACCAACCCCGGAACCTACACCAGAAGCAACCCCGACTCCGGAAGCAACACCAACTCCGGCGGTAGAAATGGCTCAGACAGCAAGTGGTGTGAATATCATAAAACAAAGCGGAACTTATTATGCTGTAGAGGGTGTAAACGTACGCTCTGACTGCAGTACAGATGCGGATATCATTACAGGAACACTTGTTGGACAGCAGCTGACCAGTACAGGTGTGAGCGAAGATGGACAATGGGTAGAGGTGAGCATCAATGACCAGACAGGTTATGTGAATGCCCAGTATGTATCTACAGAAGCTCCGGCAGGAGCTGCCACTGCAGATGCAGCAGCACAGACCACAGCCCAGTAGTAAGATATTTTACAAAAAAGGGGCTGTCGCTTTAACGATTAATAAATCGTGAAGCGGCAGCTTCATTTTTGTTG